>JBPPMG010000389.1:0-31420 GCA_051305935.1 Thermoanaerobaculia bacterium | reverse complement strand
GGCCTTCAGCGCAAGGGCTTCTCCACCGAGTCGATCGAAGCGCTCCGCAAGGCGTACAAGCTGCTCACCCGCTCGAAGCTGCTGCAGCAGGAAGCGCTGGAACGGATCGACGCGGAGCTCGGCGACATCCCCGAGGTGCGTTACTTCTCCGACTTCATCAAGAGCGCGTCGAAGCGCGGGGTCGTGCGCTGATGGCGGGCGGGGCGATGGACAAGGTGCGCATCGGCGTCGTCGGCACCGGCTATCTCGGCAGATTGCACGCGCGCGTGCTCACGGATATGCCGGAGGTCGAGGTCGTCGGCTTCGTGGAGCTTCGTGACGCGGTGGCGGAAGAGGTCGAGGCGAACCTGAAGCTCCGCCGCTTCGCGAGCGTCGACGAGCTCGAGGAGCATATCGAGTGTGCCGTGGTGGCGACGACGACCGACAAGCACTACGAAGTCGCGAAGAGCCTGCTCGAAGCGGGCTGCGACGTGATGATCGAGAAGCCCATCACGTCGACCGTCGACGATGCGCGGATGCTGATCGAGCTGGCGAAGTCGCAGGGGCGCATCATCCAGGTCGGGCACGTCGAGCGCTACAACCCGGCGATCGTCGCGGCCGCGCCGTTTCTCGGATCGCCGCGCTACATCGAGGCGGAGCGCATCGGCGTGTTCTCGGGCCGCTCGCTCGACATCGACGTGCTGCTCGACCTGATGATCCACGACCTCAACCTCGTTCTCTCGTTCGTCGACTCGCCGGTTCTCGACGTGCAGGCCGTCGGCGTGCCGGTGCTGACGAGGCAGGTCGACATGGCGAACGTGCGGCTCGAATTCGAGAGCGGCTGCGTGGCGAACCTGACGGCGAGCCGCGTGTCGACCGACCGCGTGCGGAAGTTCCGCGTCTTCGGCCCCGACTGCTACGTCTCGGTCGATACCAAGGAACAGGATGCGAAGGGCGCGCGCCTCATCCACCGCGAAGAGCAGTCGGCGATCGAGCCGCTGACGATCGTGGTGGAGAAGAAGGAGCCGCTTCGCGCGGAGCTCGAGGCGTTTGCGCGCATCGTCCGAACGCGGGAAGCCCCGCTCGTGGGCGCGCGCGAGGGGCTCGCGGCGATCGAGCTCGCGCTTCGCGTGCGCGAGAAGATCGACGCGTCGCTCGCGCGGTTCGCACGCTGACCACGAAACCTGAAAACCTGAAGCAACGAGGGAGGCACGCTTGAGCGAAGCGCGGATCGGGATCATCGGCGGGTCGGGCCTGTACGAGATGGAGGGGCTGAAGCTCCTTCAAGAGAAGGTCGTGACCACGCCGTTCGGCGAGCCTTCGGACCCCTACGTCGTCGGCGAGGTCGACGGCGTGCGCGTGGTGTTTCTCGCGCGCCACGGCAAGGGGCACCGCTTCATGCCGAGCGAAATCAACTTCCGCGCGAACATCTTCGGCCTCAAGTCTCTCGGCGTCGAGATGATCCTGTCGGCCTCGGCGGTCGGCTCGATGAAGGAAGACTGCCACCCGACGGATATCGTCTTCCCGAAGCAGTTCATCGACCGCACGCGCCACCGACCCGACACCTTCTTCGGCAACGGTCTCGTCGGGCACGTCTCCTTCGCGGATCCGATCTGCAACGAGCTCTCCGACATCCTCGCCGACTCGTCCGAAGCCGTGGGGGCGCGGACGCATCGCGGCGGCACGTACCTCTGCATGGAAGGGCCTCAGTTCTCGACGCGAGCGGAGTCGTTGCTCTATCGCTCGTGGGGTGTCGACGTCATCGGCATGACGAATCTCCAGGAAGCGAAGCTCGCGCGCGAGGCGGAGATCTGCTACGCGACGATGGCCCTCGTGACCGACTACGACTGCTGGCACGAGACCGAAGAGGCGGTGAGCGTCGAGACGGTCATCGAGTATCTGCAGAAGAACGCGACGACGGCGACGAAGATCATTCGCGACGCCGTGTCGAAAGTAGCCAGGCGCGAGCGAACGTGCGCGTGCGAGTCGGCGCTCCGCTTCGCGTTGCTCAGCGATCCTGCGAGAGTCCCGGCGTCGGTGAAGAAGGATCTCGCCCCGATCGTCGGCAGATATCTGAACTAGAAATCGCGCCGCGCGGGCGGCGCGCACAGGGAGGCCCAGCGTGTCCATCACAGTGGTAGGCAGCGTCGCGTTCGACGCGATCCAGACTCCGTTCGGAAGCGTCGAGAAGGCGATCGGCGGCGCGGCGACTTACTTCTCCGTCGCGGCCTCGTTCTTCACGCCGGTCAGCACCGTTGCTGTCGTGGGCGACGACTTCGGCGCCGAGGAGATGAAGATTTTCGAAGGGCGGAACATCGACACGTCGGGGATCGAGCGCGTTGCGGGCGCGAAGACGTTCTTCTGGCGCGGCGAGTACGGCTACGACCTCAATGTGGCGCAGACGAAGGACACGCAGCTCAACGTCTTCGCCGATTTCAAGCCGAAGCTTGGCGCGGTGCACCGCGATCCCGCGGTGCTCTTTCTCGCGAACATCGATCCCGACCTGCAGTATGACGTGCTGCAGCAGGCCGGGCGGCCGAAGCTCGTCGCGCTCGACACGATGAACTACTGGATCGAGTCGAAGAAGCCGTCGCTCGAGAAGCTGATGAGGTCGATCGACCTCATGCTGATCAACGAGGCCGAGGTCCGGCAGTTCAGCGGCGAGGCGAACCTGATCAAGGGGGCGAGGGCGATTCTCTCGTACGGGCTCGACACGCTCGTGGTCAAGCGCGGGGAGTACGGTGTGCTGATGTTCCACGACGACAAGGTGTTCGCCGCGCCCGCGTATCCGCTCGAGAGCGTCTTCGACCCGACGGGCGCGGGCGACACCTTCGCCGGCGGATTCCTCGGCTATCTCGCGTCGCGGAAGCATCTGACCGAGGTCGAGATGCGGAGGGCGATCGTATTCGGCAGCGTCGTCGCGTCGTTCAACGTCGAGGCATTCTCGCTCGACCGTCTACGCTCGATCAGTCGAGCCGATATCGAGGCGCGGTACCGCGAGTTCCGGGCGCTGACACATTTCGAGGACTTCGAGCTCGAGGCCTGACATGACCGAACAGCCGGCAGGGAGACGTCCGCTCACGAGCCGCGACTCGGGCTGGGCAAAGGCGCTCGCGGCGCGCCTCGCCGCATGGAAAGTGGCGCCTAACGCGATCTCGCTGCTGAGCGTCGTCGCCGCGGGCGGCGCGTGCGCGGCGATGCTGCTCTCGACCGATGCCGGCAGGATCCGTCCCGGTCTGCTCGTCGTTGCCGCGGTCTGCGTGCAGCTCAGACTGCTCTGCAACCTGCTCGACGGCATGGTCGCGGTCGAGTGGGGCCTCAAGACGAAGACCGGGGAGCTCTTCAACGACATCCCGGACCGGATCGCCGATCCGCTGATCCTCGTGCCGGTCGGTTACATGCTGCCGTGGGCGTGGGGGCCGGCAGCGGGATGGCTCGCGGGGCTGCTCGCGGTGGCGACGGCCTACGTGCGCGTGCTCGGCGGATCGGTGGGGCTCAAGCAGGACTTCTCGGGGCCGATGGCGAAGCCGCACCGGATGGCGACGATCACCCTCGCGCTTCTCGTCGAGGCGGCGCTCTCGTTCGCGGGGAAGCGGGACCTCGTGCTCGCGATCGCGCTGGGCGTCGTGATCGCCGGCAGCCTCTTCACGTTCGCGCGACGCACGGTGCACATCGCGCGGGGGATGGAGGCGCGTTGACGGGCCACCTGCTCGCAGGCGCGATCGCGGGCTTCTCGCGCATTCTCGCCGGGGCGACGGTGCGCCAGGCCGGGTACGTGCCGGGTGGCGCGCAGCGGATTTACTACGCGAATCACACGAGCCATCTCGATTTCGTCGTGCTCTGGTCGGCGTTGCCGCGGGAGACGAGGCAGCGCACGCGCCCGGTCGCGGGCTCGGACTACTGGGACAAGGGAGCGCTGCGGCGCTTCCTCGCGCGCGAGATCTTCCGCGCGGTGCTGGTCGACCGGACGGGCGCGACGAAGGATCGAAGCCCGGTCGACGACATGGTGGCGGCGCTCGACGAGGGCGACTCCCTGATCCTCTTTCCCGAAGGGACGAGGGGGGACGGGGCGGCGATCGCGCCATTCAAGAGCGGAATCTTCCACGTCGTGACGCGAAAGCCGGAGGTCGAGCTCGTCCCGGTGATGATCGAGAACCTGAACCGCATTCTCCCGAAGGGTGAGATCGTGCCGATTCCCCTCCTGAGCTCGATCACGCTTGGTCCGCCGCTTCGACTCGAGACCGGAGAGAGCAAGGAGAACTTCCTCGCGCGACTGCGCGCGGAGCTGGAGCGCCTGACATGAACGTGAAGGTCGATCTGTCGCACGAAATGACGATGCTGCTCATCGGTGTCGGCGCGCTGCTCGTCGTCGCAACGATCGTCGGCCTCCTGGTCGGGCGCGCGGCGAAGAGCGAGTCGGCGAAGTCGACCGCGGCGAACCTCAACGCGCGGATCCGCGCGTGGTGGGTGATGGTCGCGGTCTTCGCGATCGCGGTCGCCACCGGCGGCATCGGCTCGATCGTGCTCTTCGGGCTCCTCTCGTTCCTCGCGCTTCGCGAGTTCGTGACGCTGACGCCGACGCGGCGCGGCGATCACATGGCGCTCTTCTGGATCTTCTTCATCGTCGTCCCGTTCCAGTACTTCCTCGTCGGGATCCGCTGGTACGGGCTCTTCAGCATCTTCATCCCGGTCTGGGCGTTCCTCTTTCTCCCTGCGCGCATTGCCGTGTCGGGCGATGCCGAGCGCTTCCTCGAGCGTGCGGCGAAGATCCAGTTCGCGCTGATGATCTGCGTCTACTGCGTGAGCCACGTTCCCGCGCTGCTGATGCTCGAGATCCCGCGCTTCGAGGGGCAGAACGCGCAGTTGCTCTTCTTCCTGGTCATCGTCGTGCAGATGAGCGACGTGCTGCAGTACGTCTGGGGAAAGCTCTTCGGGAAGCACAAGGTCGCGCCGACGATCAGCCCGAACAAGACCTGGGAGGGGCTCATCGGAGGAGTACTTTCTGCGACCGCGTTAGGCGCGGGGCTCTGGTGGATCACCCCCTTCTCGCCTCTCGAGGCGGGAGGCATGGCGCTGCTCATCACGATCCTGGGGTTTGCCGGCGGGCTGACGATGTCGGCGATCAAGCGCGACAGCGGCGTGAAGGATTTCGGCACGTTGATCGAAGGACACGGCGGCGTGCTCGACCGGATCGACTCGCTCTGCTTCGCGGGCCCGGTGTTCTTTCACGTGACGCGCTACTTCTTCGCGTAGGGGCGGTTCGCGATTCCGGACCGTTGCGGGTCCGCAGCGGCATTTCTCTGACTGCGGAGCCCAGGCCACTCCGCCTCGCTCGCCCGATTTGTCGTCCTGAGCGCAGCGAAGGACCTCGCAGGGTTCTACTCATTCGCAACGGGCCCGGACTGCAGGGGCTGAAGACTTCGTGTGTAAAAGCCTGAGAGGTCCTTCGCTTCGCTCAGGACGACAACTCGTACGTCCGTGGCGCGATCCTTCGCGTTGCACGGCACGCTCCAGTTGCTTGTCCCAGGCTCCGTGCGCTCGTTAGGCGGCTCGGGATGACAGGCGCGCTCACTTCCCCTTGTAGACGACCTCGCCGTTCACGATCGTGTAGCGGACTTTCGTCTTCCAGATCTCGCTTTCCGGTGCGTTCGCGAAATCTCCGTCGACGATGGTGAAGTCGGCCCACTTGCCGGCCTCGATCGTGCCGCGCGTCTCTTCCTCGAAGCCTGCGAAGGCGGCGTCGAGCGTGAAGCCGCGCACGGCTTCGGCGAGCGTGAGTTTCTCGGACGGTTTCCAGCCTCCGGGCGGGTGCCCGTCGTGGTCCTGACGGGTGACGGCAGAGTAGATTCCGTAAAACGGATTGACGTGCTCGACGGGAAAATCGGATCCGAGGGCGAGGCGCCCCCCGGCGTCGAGTACGGTGCGCCACGCGTAGGCGCCCTTGATGCGCTCCGGACCGACGCGCTCCTCGGCCCACGGCATGTCGGAGGTCGCGTGCGTCGGCTGCATCGCCGCGATCACTCCCATCTCTGCGAGACGGTCGATGTCGGCGAGTGTCGCGACCTGGAAGTGCTCGATCCGAAAGCGGTCGTCGGGCTTCGCGCCGGCTTTCGCGTAGGCGTCGAGAGCGACCTGCGCTCCGCGGTCGCCGATGGCGTGCGTTCCGACCTGGAACCCGGCGTCGGCGGCCCTCTTCGCGATCGCCTCGACCCGGTCGGGCGGCGTGACCAGCAGCCCTTTCCGCGACGGCTCGTCGGAGTAGGGCGCGAGCAGAGCGGCGCCGCGGCTGCCGAGAGCGCCGTCAGTGTAGATCTTCACGGTGCGGACGGTCAGCTTGTTGCCGAAGTCGACGAGCGGCCCGCTCGCGAACCAGGTGTCGAGCAGCGCGTCGTCGGACGGGAGCATGTAGTAGATGCGCGCGGGCATCGCGCCCTCGTCGATGAGCTCGCGATAGATCGCGATCACTTCGGCGGGGCTCCTGGAGCCTGCCTCATGCGCTCCGGTGAGCCCGTGCGAGGCGAGGTTCTCGAGCGCCTTGCGCAGCCGCGCCTTACGGAGCTCGCGCGACGGCTCGGAGATGAAGCGATCGACGAGCGTCTCCGCGTTGTCGATGAAGACGCCGCTTGGCGCGCCCGACGCGTCGCGAAGGATTCGTCCGCCGTCGGGATCTTTCGTAGTCTCGCTGACTCCTGCAAGCTTCATCGCCGCGCTGTTCGCGAGCGAGGCATGCCCATCGACGCGCGAGACCCAGACGGGGTGATCGGGGACCGCGGCGTCGAGAAGCGCCGCCGTCGGGTACTCCTTCACCGGCCAATCGTTCTGGTCCCAGCCGCGGCCGGTGATCCACGAGCCTGCCGGCCCGCTCTTCGCGTGTTCGGCGATTCGCGCGATCACCTCCTCGACCGACTTCGTTCCCATCAGGTCGACCGTGTCGAGCGCCGCACCGAGTCCGTCGACGTGCGCGTGCGAGTCGACGAGGCCGGGGAGGATCGTCATGCCTGCCGCATCGAGCCTGCGCGCTCCGGGAGCGCGCGACTCCGCCTCGGCGAGCGTCCCGACGAACTCGATCCGTCCCTTTCGGACGACGATCGCGATGTCGGGTGACGGCTGCTGATTCGGCCCGATCCACGCGATGCCGCCGTGGATCAGGAGAGCATCGGACGCCGGGGCGGGAGCACTGGTCTCATTCGCCGGGTTCGTGCAGGAAGCGAGGAGCAGGAGGGAGAGAGCGAGTGCGAGTCGATTCATCGTCGGAGTCTGAGTTCCTTCAGGCAGTCGTCGCAGAACGAACGAAACGGGAGGAGGAGGTCATTTCCCCTCGCCCCATTTCAACTTGTTGCGAAGGACGTCGAAGTAGTTCTTGTCTGGCGACTGGACGATGCGGATCGTCGTCGCGGCCTTCGTGATGTAAATTCGTTCCGAGCCGTGCAGCGCGATGCCTTCCTGTCCGTCGAGGGTCAGGAAGACCTCGCGCACGGGAGAGACGAGCTTGATGCTGATCGGCTGGTCGTCGGAGAGGACGATCGGCCGGTTGCTCAGCATGTGCGGGCAGATCGGCGTGATGACGACCGCCTTCATCGTCGGGTAGATGATCGGGCCGCCCGCCGAGAGGTTGTACGCGGTGGAGCCGGTGGGGGTGCAGACGATGAGCCCGTCGGAGCGGAACGTCGAGACGAAGTGGCCGCCGACCTCGACGGTCATCGTGACGATGCGCGCGAGCGCTCCCTTGTTGATGACGGCGTCGTTGAGGACGCGATAGCGCAGCTCGCCGTTCGGGCCGGAGACCGAGACGTCGAGCGTGACGCGATCCTCGGAGGCGTAGTTCCCCTCGAGCACGTCGGCGAGGACGGTCTCGTACTCCTTCGCGCGGATCTCGGTGATGAACCCGAGCGTCCCCATGTTCACGCCGATCACCGGGACGTGCTGCGGAGCGTGGCGGGCGACGGACAGGAGCGTGCCGTCACCGCCGAAGACGATGAGGTAGTCGGAGTTAGGCGCGAGCTCGGGCTTGGTGAACTCGCGGGCGTCGTCGAGATGCAGGGCGTGCGCGGTGCTCAGATCGAAGTTCACCTGGAGGCCGCGTTTCGCCATCGATCGCGCGGTCGAGGCGGCGGCTTCGAGCGCGCGCTTCGAGCCGATCTTCGCGCAGATGCCGATCGATTTCATGTGCGGTTGCGGGCGGGATCGAGGCGCGGCGTGCGAGCCGTCGCGCTTCATTCGTCGCCGCTCGCTCCTTTCCATCGCAGGTCGTCGCGGTCGATGTCGATCCCGAACAGGTCGAGCACCCGCATCGCGAAGTGGTCGAGATACGAGCCCCAGCTCTGGCCGGCGTAGAACGAGGGGACGGGCGGCATCACGATGGCGCCCGCGCGCGTGGCCGCGAGGATGTTCTCCGCGTGGACCAGGGAGAGCGGAGTCTCTCGCAGCGCGATGACGAGCCGCCGGCGCTCCTTGAGCGTGAGGTCCGCCGCGCGCTGGATGAGGTCGCGCGAGATTCCGTGCGCGATCGACGCGAGCGTTCCCGCCGAGCAGGGAACGATCACCATCCCGTCGGTCAGGAACGAGCCCGACGCGATGACGGCGCCGATATCGGCGTTTGGATGGATCGAGATCTTCGCGCGATAGGCCGGATCGATGCGGCAACGGTCGAGGATCGCGGCCGGGGTCGACGCGGGAGGAACGAGCTCGGAGCTCGCCACGCGGAGCGAGCTGTTGCTGACGACGACGTGAAGCTGCGACACGCGGTCGTGCGTGGCGGCGATCTCGATGAGCCGGATCGCGAGCGCGATGCCCGAGGCGCCCGAGATTCCGACGATCAGCCGCTTGCCATTTGCTTCAGTCATGACCCTCCGGGCGTGCGCGACTCCGGGAGTCGCGCCTCGTGCGCATGCGAGTTTACGAGAGAGCGCGGAGCGTAGGAAGGATTTGGTCGCGTATCGAAGGCGTCCCGCCTTCGCGGGCCAGTTGAAATCGTCCGAACTGCGCGGGTCGGGCAAGGCCGGAGGCCTTGCCTACAAGTCATTTGTCAAAGCGAGCGCGCAATGGCGGAAAGGCGCAAAAGATTTTGACGCCGTCTCGAATATCCAGTTCGTACAACTCTCTATTTATCAACACATTACCTCTCCGTGCCAACTGGCGCCGCTCTTGAACTTACTGAGCCGCGAAAGGAGGTGAGTTGGAGGAGAGAGAAAAGAAAAAAGAGAACAGGAAGCACGACACGGTGTGTGTGTAACCAGAAGTGAGTACCAGCGGAAGTTCAACCAGAACCAACAACAACCAACAAAGAAAGAAGGAGAAACAGACCTTGCGTAAGTCCCTTATCAGCTTCGTCACTGTCGTTGTCATGATCTTCGGTGCAGTGGGCGCGTTCGCCGCCGAGGAGTCCGCCCCGGCGAAGGTTGCCGGCGTCGTCAACATCAACGCGGCCGACGCGTCGCAGATCGCTTTCCTGCCGCGCATCGGAGCGAAGACGGCCGATCGCGTCATCGCCTGGCGTGAAGAGAACGGCCAGTTCAAGAAGGCCACCGACCTGATGCAGGTCAAGGGAATCAGCGACAAGACGTTCGACCTGGTCGCGCCCTACGTCGTGCTCGAGGGGAAGACGACCCTCTCGGAGAAGCAGCGCGCCCCCCGCGCGAAGAAGTCGTCGACCCCGGCCCAGCCCTCCAACACGGCGCACTAGCCGCCGCCCGCCCCAAGGGCCGCTCCCGCAAGGGAGCGGCCCCCTCCATTTCTCAACATCGAACCAAACGAAGGAGAAACCACCATGGAATCAAGTTCCTCTGCCCGCGGTGTGTCGCTGATCGAGCTGCTCATCGTCGTGGCGATCATCGGGCTCCTCGCCGGGATCTCAGTTCCGCAACTGACGCAGATTTCGCGAAAGCGCGAGCTCAGGGGAGCAGCCGCTGAACTGCGCTCGATCTTTCGCGAAGTTCGTATGCGCGCCGTCGCCCGAAGCTCCAACTCCGCCGTGAAGTTCCGCCGGATCGGCGACGTCTGGCACTACGGCTTCTTCGACGACGGCGACGGCGACGGCGTGCGCAATGACGACATCCTCAGCGGCGTCGATCCGATGGCCGGCCCGTACCGGGAGGTGTTCGGCAGCACGGGCAAGGTTCGCATCGGTCTGCCGCAGGTTGTCTCCTGGGATGAAGAGCGCGGCGAGAGGATCGAACCCGACGCTTCCCCCGTCCGATTCAATCGCTCGACTCTCTGTTCGTTCTCCGCCAACGGCAGTTCGACGCCTGGCTCGATCTACCTGACCGACGGCGCGGGCGGTGCGGCCGTCGTGGTCGTCTACGGCGCATCGGGGAAGGTGCGCCTGAAGATGCTCACGCAGGCAGCCGTGGAGGCGCGATGAGCGAGCGCGCTCCCGAGTCAGGGTTGCTTAGCTGGGCCGAGCTCGTAGGTCTGGATGTACTGAGCGCTGCGATCGACGGGGATCTCATCGCCGAGAGCCTCGGGGAGGACCCGGCCGTCGAGGTCGCGAGCGATCGGCATTCCGGCGGCGAACAGGACGGTCGGCACCAGGTCGACGACGCGAGCGGACTCGGGATTTGCCGCCTCCGTCCTGCCATGCGTCACGGCGAGCAGAAAGCCCTCGTCAGTTCCCGGCGACACAACTCGCGACGCGAGAAGCGAAGCGGCCGACATCGGACTCGACGGAATCTGCGGCGGATCGAAGCTCGACGGCGATACGACGATCAGCACGTCACCTTCGATCCCACGATCGATCTCGCGAATCAGGGTGTCGATGCGTTCGAGCGCGACCCGGATCGCGTCCCCCGGCGCGGTTTCCGCGGGTGGAAGCGAGTTACCTTCGTGCCTGACGGCGCGGGCGGTCTCGTCGAGCTGGTTGAGCGAGAGGATCACGAGCGAGGCGCCACTGTCCCGCGCGAGCTCGAGTGCGGCGGTAGTCGCCGCGCGATCGGCGATCGTGGCGTCGCGAATTCTGTCGCGGGCGCGCTTGTCGAGACGGGTGAGTCGCTCCTCGCCGCTTCGTGCCGACCGTGCCGCTTCGCCGCATGCCTTCTGAATTGTCGCGACGTCCGCCGACGTCGCGCTCGACCCGCCCCTGCAGATCCGATCCGAAGCTCCGCGAACGCCGCCTCCGAGGTTTCCCTGGGATGCAGGCCAGTTGACGACGACCGTGGATGCGCCCGATTGCCTGAACATCGCCCAGAGGGGGAGGGAGTTCCCGGATGGGAGCGGCGCCGCAATCTTGTCGACCGGCGGAATCAGCCCCCACGTCGGAAACGCGACGCCGATCGGAATGTTGAGCCAGGGGTCGTTTCGGTTGAGCAGAGTTCGGTAGGAGTAGCGCCCCGTGACGCCATGGCGGTTAGGGAGCTTCCCCGTCGCCAGAGAAGCCCAGTGCGCGCGGGAGCTCGAGGAAGTGAAGGGTTGCATGCGCGCGAAGTACGAGCGCGAGCGGAGTTCCTGGAAGTGTGGCGTCGCGCCCTCGCCCTCGGCGGTGACGAGCCAGTCGTAGGAAAGCGAACGGACAGTCACGACCGTGACCCGCGCGATCGGGGTTGCGACGACGGCTGCGGGTCGCGGCGGGGCTGTCCGTTCGACGTACTGCGCGCGTCGAACGTAGAGCAGCACGGAGGAGGCGATGACCACGCCGAGCGCGCAGAGGACGATTCCAGCCGATGCGCGCGCCTCGGCGTTGCGCTCGACGAGCCAGAGCGCGAAAAGCACGATGGCGGTGACCGCCAGGAGGATCGACGCTTTCGACAGGACGCGCACGGCGCCTGGCGGCAAATAGATTCGCAGCACGGCGAGGTGGACCCAGTAGATCGTGGCGGAGACGAACGTGGCGGCCACGACGTAGCCGAAGCCATGCGGTCGGAACTCGCCGTCGGGGCGGCCGAAGACCCGCACCCGGACGACGCGGAGAAGCCAGAGGAGCGAGCCGAGGAAGAAGCCCCAGAGCGCCGCGTAGGCGATGACGACGGGCGCGACGACTCCGGCGCTCACCGCGATCTGAGGATTGAGAAAAAGGACGAGGTGGCCGATGTAGAGGCCGAAGACCGCGCCGCCGAGGATGCGCTTGAGATAACCGGGACGAACCTTCATGCGAATGGGTGCCGCAAGGCGCCGTCTAGTCTAATCGCATTGGGCGGTCGGATCGCCGCCTCTCGAGGAATCGCCGAATGATCACCGCGGCGGATCTTCGGGCCTGCCGCTCGGCCCTCGACGTCTCGCAGCTCTTTTCGCGCCTGGGATGGCCGGTCACGCCGCAGCGTGTCGATCCCGGCGAGTGGACTTCGATCGAGGGCTCCTCCATCGACGGCGTCGATGCATGGCATCTGATCCGCCACGGCGGCGTCGATCTCTATGCGTTCGAGGCGCGCGAAGAGGACTCTCGCGAGGGGGTGGTTCCCTTCCTTCGCGGACTCTCGCGCTGGAACCGAGTTCTCGAGCCTTCAGCGTTCTGGCTCTCGCCGTCGCGTGATTCGATGTCGCTCTTCGGCTGCCGCGGCGCGCGGAGGCTGGACGTCGCGCTCGACGCGCCCTCGGCCGACGCGGTCGACCGGATCGCGTCGCTCGAGCTGTCGCGAACGGCCGCGACCGTCGATGCGCGATCCCTGTTCCGGAAAGCACTCGACCGAGAGTCGGCGGGGCGGCGCTTCTTCGAGCGATTCCGGCGCGCGATGCGTGGCATCGACGCGGCGATTGCCGATGCGCTTCCCGAGGAAAGCCCGCGATCGCGACGCGATCACTCGCTTCTGCTCCTCTCGCGCCTGCTCTTTCTTTACTTTCTTCAGCAGAAAGGCTGGCTCGACGGATCGCACCGATTCCTCAGTTCGTCGTTCGAGCGGGCCGCGGACGGCGGAACGGGATTTCACACTCTCGTGCTCGCCCCGCTCTTCTTCGACTGCCTGAGCACGCCGGTAGCGCACCGCAGCGCGTCGGCTCGCCGGCTCGGCTCGATCCCGTACCTCAACGGCGGGTTGTTCGCGCGCTCGGCGCTCGAGCAGCGCTGCCCGTCGCTCGCCTTGTCCGACTCGCTCTGGCGCGAAGTGCTCGACGACACCTTCGAGCGATTTTCGTTCTGCGCGAACGAGGACGACGAGCAGGGAGTGCACATCGATCCGGAAATGCTCGGAAGGGTCTTCGAGTCGCTGATGGAGGTCGAGGAGCGCGCGGAGAGCGGCACGTTCTATACGCCGAGAAACCTGGTCGACCGACTCGCATCGGACGCCGTGACGGTGTGGGCAGCCGAAGGGGACCGGACGCTGGCCGGCGAGTTGCGCGCGATCATCGACGGACGGCACGAGCCGTTTCCCGCCGCAGAGGCGGGGAAGGTGCTGACGCGTCTTCGCTCGATCACGGTGATCGATCCGGCGTGCGGCTCCGGCGCCTTCCTGTTGTCGGCGATGCGTGTGGTCGAGGCGCTCACGCGGAGCGCGGCCGAGGCCGCGGGCGAGCCGGTGGAGGCGGACCTGCGCGCGAGAATCGTCGAGCGCTCGATCTTCGGCGTCGATCTCAAGAGCGAAGCGGTGCGCCTGTGCGAGCTACGGCTCTGGCTGGCGATCGTGTCGGCGTCGGAGCACGACGCGCGGAGCGTGCCGCCGCTTCCGAACCTCGACCGGAACGTGCTCCAGGGAAACTCGCTCGCGGGACCACTCGACTTTCTCGGCGGAGCGCGCGCGGCGATCTATCGCGACTGGTCGCGCGCGCTGCGGGCCCGCGAAGACCTGGTGACGCGTTACAAACACGCGCCGTGGGGACAGCGCGACGCGCTGGCGCGCGCGCTGCGGGAGTCCGACCTCGTGCTCAGCTCGACGATGCTCGAGAAGTCGCTCGATGCCGATCGGGCGGAGCTGGCGCGCCTGGAAACGCCGGAGAAAGATCTGTTCGGAACCGAGAGGGCAGCGATCGGCGACGAGTCACCCGCGACGCTGCGCGAGAGGATTGCGTCGACGTCGAGAACGCTCGCGCGGGTCGCGAGGGGCGACCTCGAGTTCTTCGCATTCGACGTCCACTTCGCCGGAGTGCTCGCCACCGGCGGGTTCAGCATCGCGATCGGGAACCCGCCGTGGGTACGCTCGAGCCGCATCGAGCCGGAGCTGCGGCGCGCGTGCGCCGAGCGATACGCGTTCTTCCGGCGGCGCGGCGCCGGGGGATTCGCCCAGTCGGAGCTCGCGGTGGCGTTCGTCGAAAAGTCGCTGGCGCTGCTCGAGCCTGGCGGGGTCTTCGCGCAACTCCTGCCGTCGAAGGTACTGACGGCCGAGTACGCCGCGGCGATGCGTCGCGAAATCGTGAGGCTGCACGAAGTGGTCGCGCTCCGCGACTGGTCGCGCCAGGGGAAGCGGCTCTTCGGGGCCGACGTCTTCCCGCTGGGGCTCGTCGTCCGGAAGGAGCGGCGCGAGCCGGCGCCGCTCGAGATCACAGACTCGGAATCGACCTGGGAAGTGCCCCAGGCAGCGCTGGCCTCGGCGGGTGCGGGATCGGCGTGGTCGCTCGCCGATCCGGAGTGCCGCGCGGTGTTGACGCGACTGCGTGAAACCTTTCCGCCGCTGTCGATCGCACTCGGACGGATGCCCGTGATGGGGGTGAAGACCGGCGCGAATGCGACCTTCTTTCTCGAGGACGTCGAGGTCGAGGACGATGGGGTCGTCCTCCGCGCGAGTGATGTCAGGCTTCCCGACCGTGCCGTGGCGCGATGTGTCCGAGGCCGCGACGTGCGCCGCTGGTCTGCGACCGACTCGACCTGGATGTTGTGCCCGCCCGCGAAGCGGAGCCCCGACGACGACGCCTGGATCGCGCGCGCCGCCCGCGCGCTCGGCGTCGCTCCCTCGGTGCTTCGGCTCGACTACCTCCGTCCCGAGCACCTGGGGCTGAAAGTCGTCTGGAAGGACCTCTCGCGCGGGTTCGAGGCCGCGGTCCTGCCGGCCTCCACGACGTTAGGCGGGCGCGGCTTCTCCGTCGTGCCGAATCAGACCGTCTACGCGATCGATGCTTCGACGGTGGACGAGGCGCTGGCGCTCTCGGCAATCCTGAACTCGACGGTGGTCGACTCCCTCTGTCTCGACGTGGCCGAGCGCGCAAAGGACGACCACTTTCGCATGCTCGCAGCCACGGTCGCGTCGACCCCGCTGCCGCCGATCCCGCCGGGCTCGCGCGAGGAGCGCGCGCTCGCGAGGCTTGCGGGCCGCGGGCACGCGGGCGAGAACGTCGACGCGGAGCTGGACGCGCTGGTCGCGTCGCTGTTCGGCGTCTCGGAGCGGGAGCTCGCCACGCTTGGGCGATTCGCCACCTCGCGAAGGGGAGAGCGGCGCGGATGAGCCTCTTCCCGAAGACGGCCACGCGAGACGCGCCACGCCTCGCGCCGTTCCAGGCGGAGGCAGTCGAATGGATCCTCGATCTACTCGCGTTGCGCGGCGGCGCGCTGCTCGCCGACGGCGTCGGCCTCGGAAAGTCCTGGGTCGCCGCCGCGGTGGCCCGCGCGTGGGAGGTGCGCGGCGGGGCGGTGGAGCTCGTCGTGCCGGCTCCGCTCGTCGGTCAATGGAGGGAGATCGTCGAGCGCTTCGGCCTCGTCTCGCCGGTCGTGTCACACGACTCGCTCGCGGGACGCGAGGCGCCCGCCGGACCGCGGGAGAGGCTCGTGATCGTCGACGAGGCGCACCGCTTCCGGAATCCGCGGACGCGACGCTATCGCGCGATGGCTCTGAGAACGCGGGACGCGGCCGTTCTCCTGGTGACCGCGACCCCGATCTGCAATTCTCCCGACGATCTACGCTCGCTGCTCGGGCTTCTCGTCTCCGACGATGCACTGGCGGATCGCGGCGTGCCCTCCCTCGACGAGGCATTCCGGATCCGTTCCGGGACGCAGCTGAGAGAGATCGTCGGCGAGATCTCCGTATGCCGGGACAGCTCGGTATTGCCTGCGGCTCTTCGCTTCGCGCGGGTGAGCACGCGGACGGTTTCGTATCGTCCCGCGCGCGGGCTCGATCGCGAGCTCGGACGCGTTCTTCTCCGGTTGGAGTTTCCACTCGTGCCGCGAGCCGCAGCGGCACTGATGCGGACGTTTCTCTGGCGGCGCCTGGAATCGAGCGTGACCGCGTTGCGGTCGACGCTCGAGCGTCTTCGCAGGCTTCACGCGCGCTCGCTGGAGTGTGCCGCGCGCGGGGTTGCGATGACCGGCGCGAGCTATCGCGCCGCGTTCGGCGACCGCGATGCTCCGATGTTTCAGGATCTGCTCTTTCCGGAGCTCTGGGGGGCCGAGGGCAACGCTTCACCCGTGAGCGCGGGAGAACTCAAACGGGAGCTCGAAGCGCTCGAAACAGCGATCCGGTTTCTAGCACGGAGCTTCGCGGACGATCCGAAGATCGAGCTCGTTGCGCGTGTCGTCGCGGAGTATCCGGGCCGGCCGGGGATCGTCTTCGCGCAGAGTCGCGACACGGCGCGCGCAATCTGGTCGTCACTCCGCGGGACGTATCGCTGCGCTCTTGTGACTGGCGATGGGTGTCGCCGCGACGATGGCGAGCATGCAACCCTCGGAGCGATTTTGAACCTGTTAGGTCGCGGGAAGCTCGACGTGCTCGTCGCAACCGACGTCGGCTGCGAGGGGCTGAACCTGCAGCGGGCGAGCTGGGTCGTTCATGCCGATCTTCCCTGGAATCCGTCGAAACTCGAGCAGCGGATCGGTCGCGTGGGTCGAATCGGACAGTCCGCGGAGCATCTGGACGACGTCGTGCTGGTCGCCGAGCGGAGCCCGGTCTTCGAGGCGATCACGCGAAAGCTCGGGGAACGAAAGGATCTGATTCAGGCGGCGCCTGCCGGCGAGCGCGTCGGGAAGTCTGCCCGGCTCGACTCCGTGAGATTCTCGCCACGAAGCGAGCGGCAGTGCGTGGTCGATCTTCTGGAGCACCGCCGTGGACGTGAAGGACGCGCGAAGCGGCCACTCGACTCCGACGGCTCCCTCGGATCGTTGCGCGAAGGACGCGAGGCCGCAACGGCGATTCCGAGCAGCGTTCCCGCGACACCGGAGGCGATCGCTGCAGTCGGGCGTGCGCTCGATAGCCACATCGCGCGCGTCCGGTCGCGCGAGTTGCAGCCGGCGCACCTGGCGGCTTCGTCCGCGCAGGCGAGGCTTCTCGACGTCGCCGAGCGCAGCGGCGACGTGACGCGGGAGCTTATCGACGCGCTCTCGCGCAGGTACCGCGCCGGCGCGGAGATCCTGATCGCCGAGACGCTCGCGAACGGGATCGGGGCTCGTCCGATTGCGATGCTTCTGCGCGCACTCCGCGCAGAGGCCTTCGACGATGCCGGGTTCGAGGCCTCCGTGCGCGGCTGCGTCGTCAGCGAGAGTTGGCTTCGGTCATCGCCGCTTCTTCGCCGGCGGCGATGAGCTCGCGGGGGCGAGCGACGTACCGACGGCGTCCGGCATCGCGACGCCGAGGATGTCCCCGAGCGTCGGCGCCAGATCGTAGGGCGAAGCCGGCCTCGACATCGAGACGGGCCCGAATGGGCCTCCCCAGAAAATCAGCGGCACGTTGGTGTCGTAGGCGTGATGCGACCCGTGGCCCGAGCCGCGCGAGGCATCCCAGATCGTCAGCACGTTTTCCTTCGGCACGAGAAGTGCGTCGCCCGATCGGGCGGCGTCGAAATCGTTGAGCGCGAATCCGACGGCCGGGTCGGATCGGTCCCAGTCGTCCTTCTGCGAGACGAGAAGCACGCGCTCGATCTCCTCGCCGTAGAGACGCCGGATCACGACAGGGAGTACGCGATCGACGTTGGCTGTCGTGATCGTGCGGTCGGCGGCCCCGCAGGGCCCCTCGACGCTGAGGGCCGGAAAGATGCCGTGGTCGTACGTCAGCCCCCACCCTTCGGAGCCTTTGATCGGCAGGCTTCCCTGAGGAAGGCAGAGCTCGTCGGTCAGCGCTCTGCTCAGGCGCTCGTCGAAGCTCGGGTACGCGCTCGTCGGTTCCTTGTCGTTTCCGGTGACGCGACCGCCGCTGCGGATGCCGCTGCGCCGCCGGACGACCTCGGGCAGGGGACTGAATCCGTGGTCCGAAGAAAGCGCGAGGACCACTCTTCCCGAGGAGCCGTCCTTCGCGATCGAATCCAACGCGGAAAGAACGCGGCCGATCTGGGAGTCGAGCCTGCGAAGCGTGTCGAGCTGTTCCTCGGATTCGGCACCGTAGTTGTGTGACACGGTGTCGTTCGCGGAGAACGAGAGGGCGAGGATGTCGGGCACCCCGCGGCGTCCGAGAGCGAGTGACGGATCGGCGAGAACCGCGAGCGTGAGATCCGCGAGCAGCTCGTCCTGGAGCGCCGAATAGTAGAACGCGTCGAAGTAGCCCGCGGGGCTGAGCGAAAGGTCGTGGTCGAAGCCGAGACCGATGTCGGGCATCTGGAACTTGGAGAGATCCGGCTCGGGCTGCGGAAGCGCCTCCGCGCCGGCGGGCGCAGGAACGCGCGACCAGATCTTACCGAACCTTCGGAGAAGGTGCGTTCCCGCCATCATCCCGTTGAAGTTCCGGACGAGCGTCTTCATCTGCGTGCCGCGAATTCCGTCGGAGTCGTATGCAGCGGAGGTGATGAAGCGCCCCGTGGCGCGGTCGTACCAGTAGACGAGATGGCGGGGATTCCGTCCGGCGAGGAAGATCGAGCCGCGGTCCTTTCCCGAGAGCGCAACGACCTGCGAGCGGGGGCTCGACTCGACGAGCAGGTCGCCTAGAGTCTTCACGCGGAGGTTCTTCGGGCCGGGGATGATCCCCGCAGGAGTGAGCTCGGCGGGAAGGCCGCGTCGGAGCTTGTACAGGTAGATCGCGTCGTCGCTGTCGAAGACGAGCGTCTCTGCCTTCGGACCTTCGCCGATCTGCGTCGTCGCCTCGGTGCCGAGCTCTCCCGATTCCTCCCAGCTCTCGAGCACACGCTGGCGCGCGAACACGTAGAGGCGGCCGTCGCGCTCGATCTCGCGATAGAAGAGGGGAGGCTGGCCCGGCACGCGGCCGACATCGGGCTGGTCGGTGCAATAGAAGCGACGGATGGCGCCGGAGGGGTCGGTCTCGAACCAGCGGTTGGCAACGATGCCGTGGATGCGTGGAGGAGTGCCCGTTCCAAGCGAAGCGTGCCCCGGGCCGGTCTCGGTGTTGAGATGCGCGTAGTGCGCCGCCGTCTCGACCTGGCCCTCGTCGAGCAGGCGCGCGAGCCCTTGGCTCAGCCATGGACGGTATCGCTCGAGTGTCGGCCACGACAGGCCGTCGATCGCGAGGATGACGGCGAGCTTGACCGGCTCCTTCCGGGCATCGGCTGTCGCCGGAAGCGTTGCGAACAAGAAGGTGAGCAGCGCGGCAATCGCTCGGTGGCAGGCCGAGGAGGTCAGGCGAATCATGCGGCGAATCCTACATCGAGGCGGGGCACGTTCTCCCCTCCGAAGGTGTGAGGCTCGTGGGGATTCCGTGTGAACGAGGCGAGGGCCGTCTCGCGCCGCTCCGGCGGATATAATCGCGACGCATGCCTCTCAGCCTGCTGATCGTCGACGATGAAGGTTCGCTCCGCGACTTTCTGTCGATCGTCTTCGAAGACGAAGGATGGAGCGTTCGCGCGGCCGCGTCGCTGCACGAGGCGCGAGAGTTGCTGCACGAGAGCGAGCCCGATCTCGTGCTGTGCGACCTGATGATGCCGGACGGGTCGGGGCTCGATTTCCTCCGCGAGATGAAGGCGCAGAGCGAGGCGGTGCCGGTCATCATGCTCACGGCCTACACCTCGACGCAGTCGGCCGTCAGCGCGCTCAAGGCTGGCGCGTACGACTACATCGCCAAACCGTTCGACATCGAGGAGCTCAAGATCATCGTCCGCAAGGCGGTCGAGAGACGCGAGCTCGAGACGGAGAACGTCCACCTTCGCACCGCGCTCGAAGAGCGTTTTACCTTCGCGAACATCATCGGGAGAAGCCCGAAGATGCAGCAGATCTTCGCGGTCGTCTCCCGCATCGCGCCGACGCATTCGACCGTGCTGATCACGGGCGAGTCGGGCACGGGCAAGGAGCTCATCGCGCGCGCGATCCACTACAACTCGCGCCGCACGGGCAAGTTCGTCTCGATCAACTGCGGCGCGCTGCCCGAGGCGCTTCTCGAGTCGGAGCTTTTCGGCCATGAGCGAGGCGCGTTCACCGGCGCGATCCGCGACAAGAAAGGGCTCTTCCAGGAGGCGGAAAAAGGAACGATTTTCCTCGACGAGATTACCGAGATGACGCCGGCGATGCAGGTGAAGCTGCTTCGCGTGCTGCAGGATCGCGTCATCCGCAGGGTCGGCGGCAACGACGAAGTGCTCGTCGACGTCCGGGTCATCGCCGCGACGAACCGCGATCTCGGCGAGTCGATTCAGAAGGGGTCGTTTCGCGAGGATCTCTTCTACAGGATCAACGTCATCCCGGTCACTCTCCCGCCGCTCCGGCAGCGGAAGGAGGACATCCCGCTGCTCGCCGACCACTTCATCACGAAGTTCTCGGCGCAGATGGCGATCCTGCCGAAGCGGATCTCGGTCGACGCGATGCGCGCGCTCGAGAAGTACGCCTGGCCCGGAAACGTTCGAGAGCTGGAGAACGTCATCGAGCGGGCGATCGCGCTCGAGACCTCGGAGGTCCTCACGACCCGCTCGCTCCCCGAGAGTGTCCTCTTCGGCGAGAGCTCCGCCTCGGGCGCGTTCGAGCTTCCCGCCGCCGGCATCAACCTCGAGAAGCACGTCGAGTCGGTCGTGCGAAGCCTGATGGCGCAGGCGCTCGAGCGAAGCAACGGGGTGCAGAAGGTCGCCGCCGACATTCTGCAGATGTCCTTCCGCTCGTTCCGCTACTACGCGAAGAAGCACGGAATCGTCGGCGTGGGAAAGGACGAAGAAGAGTGAGGCTCGCGATCGCCGTCTCTCTGCTGCTGCTCACGCTATCGACTGCCATGTCGTGCGATGCCCGCGATGCGGCGCGCACCGAACCGTCGGCGTCACCCTCCGCCGATGCCGTTGGCGGGTCGCCGCCGTCGGTCGTTCTCCCGGGCGGCTCGAAGATCTTCGTCGAGGTCGTCAGCGATCCACTCACGCGCGCGCAGGGGCTGATGTTCCGCTCGAGCCTCGGAAGCGATCGGGGCATGCTCTTTGTCTTCCCCGAGACCGCGGTCCATTCTTTCTGGATGAAGAACACGCTCATCCCGCTCGACATCATTTGGCTCGACGAGGGGGGAACGATCGTCGATATTGCGCGCGACGTCCCGCCGTGCAAGGCCGATCCGTGCCCATCCTATCCGCCGAAAGCGGCTGCCCGCTACGTGTTGGAGCTCGCGGCGGGGCAGGCCGCGGCCCGCGGTCTGCGCGACGGCGACAGGCTCGTATTCGTCGGTCTCGAGAATTTCGCCGCCCGTTGAGTCCGTTCTCAGCGATTCGAACATGCGCGCGCGAGGCAGAGACAACATCCATTCGATCTACGTTCTGCTGTTTCTCAATATCGCCTTCTTCATTTTCCAGACGCAGGATCTGGAGAAGTACGTCGGGCTCTTCGCTCTCGATCGGGCGGCGATATTCGAGGGACAGCTCTGGCGGCTCTTCACCTACCAGTTCATTCAGTCGGGTGCGATCGCCCTTTTCTTCGACCTTCTCGTGCTCTACATCATGGGTACGGTGCTCGAAGAGCTATGGGGAACGTGGGACTTCGTCACGTTCTACGTCATCTCGCTCGGAGGCTCCGCGGCGGTCGGGTTGCTGATGAATTACCCGCTGATGGGGGCGTACTTCCTGACCTACTCGCTGCTATTCGCCTACGCGCACACGTTCCCCGAGCAGACGTTCCTGATCTTCTTCGTGTTACCGGTGAAGGTGAAGTGGATCGCCTGGATTGCTGCCGGGTTGCTCGCGATCGGAGTCGTGATGCGCAGCCCCACGAGCCTGGCCGCTCTGGGCGGTGTCGTCGTGGCTCTCGGGTACTACTGGTTGCGACACGGTCCGGCGCGCGTCATTCCGCGCCAGGCTCCCTCCGCGTTCCGGCCCGCGCCGATGAGCGAGGGGAACGAGGGGCTGGGAGAGAAGAACCTCGCCCGCTTTGCGGTGATCAAGAGCGCACTCGCGGAGGGGTCGCCAGAAGACCGGCGCAAGCTCGCCGAGGCGATGGCGCAGGAGATCAAGCCTGGAGTGAACATCTGCCCGCCCGCCGATTACAAGCCGGAGAACGAAGATCGCTACTGTGTGCGGTGCGAAGGCTTCGCGGAATGCTCGGTCCGCTATCTGAAGCTCAACGAGCCGTCAGCGAGCGACGACCAGCCGAAAGGCTGAGTCACTCCTGAGGCGGCGTGCCAGACGGCGGAGCGCCGCCCCCTTCGGGACGAGGGCGACGGCGGCGAACTCTGCGACGACGGCGACGCGCGGCATCGCCCCCCTCGGCGGTGGCACCCGGCGCTCCCTGCTGCTCCGGAGGGCGCGGCGGGCGATTCTGCTGCTGGGACTGCTGCGGAGGACGCTGTGGGCGCGGCTGCTGCTGGGGTCGAGGCTCGCGGCGAGGCTGATTCTCCCGCTGCGAGTTTTCGCGTGGCGCGTTCTGCGGAGCATTTTCGCGAGGCGCTCCATCGGCGCGAACCGGCTGGCCCTCGCCGGCGCCGCGACGGCGACCGCGACGCCTGCGGCTGCGTTTCCGGGCCTCACCCTGCTGCTGTGTCGCCGCTCCCTGTTGCGGCGGTTGCAGTTGCTGCTGTCCAGCCCCGGAACGCTGCTGATCGCGGCCAGGCCTGCTCGAGCGCTGACGGAAGCGCTGCAGCGCCTCGGCATATCGCGGGAACTTCTTCGAGAGGACGCGCTCGACTTGCTTGTCACGCTTCTCCCGCGCAGCGTCGAAACCGCAGTACGGGCAGCGGCACCAACCCTCGGGGTAGGTGTGCTTGCAGGCGCTGCAGGTCAGGCTTTTCGGAAGCGGCATCGGAGCGGCATTGTACACACGATCGAGCCTCGGCCGCATGTCCGGCAGCGGCGTGCCTTCCCGGGAGAGGGCGCGGGTGAGAGAATGCGATCCGGTGGACGACGATCGCTCCAGGACGCTTCAGGCCCTCGTCGACCTGGCGATGGCCGACGATCCCGTGCCGTGTTACGACGGCGCGATGGCCGAGCGCCTGCTCCGCTCGCAATCGACCAGGGAGGAGCTCGCCGCGATCGGCGTCGATCCGGTGATTCTCGAGAGGTTGTGGCCTTCGAATGAATGAGCATCGCTACATGGTGAAGATCCAGGCGCGCTTCGAGGCCGCCCATTTTCTCCGGCAGTACCGAGGAATCTGCGAACCGCTGCACGGACACTCCTACCTGGTCGAGGCGGAGCTGAGCGCTCCGGACGGCGGGCTCGACGAGGACGATCTCGCGATCGACTTCGTGGCATCGAAGCGCGAGCTCGAGAGGCTCGCGAAGCGGCTCGATTACGGCTGCATCAACGAGGTGCCGCCGTTCGATTCGATCAACCCGTCGGCCGAGAACATCGCGCGCTGGTTCCACGACGAGCTTCGCGCCGCGCTGGGCGCCGAGACGATGCGAGTCGCCGCGATCGTCATCTGGGAAGGGCCGACGAACTCCGTTCGGTTCGAGCCGGCGGGCTGAGTCGCGGGTCCGACAGAGGATCGAACGTGCTTCCGATCGCAATCATCATCGCAGCCGCCCTTGCCGCGAGCGCCCTCGTCGGCATCGCGGTCGTGCGCGCGACACGGGAGACCTCGGGGCGCGGTCCGGTGACGGTCGAGACGATCGAAGCGGAGCTTCTGCTGGAGGTGGCGCTGCGGGGCGAGATGCCGGTCGATCGCGCGATCGTCGTCGTGAAGCGCTTCGTGGAAGTGGAGTGCGGGAAGCGCGGCCGAATCGACATCGCAAGCTGGGTGGAGCAGTACGCGAAGCTCGCCGCGAGCGATCGACGTGAACGATTTCTGGAGAGCGCGGTGCTGGTGGCGATGGAGTCGGGAACGACGATTGCGCTCCCGCAGTACGACACACTCGTGGAGCTGACGTTCGGTCTCGGATTTCACAGCGACGCGCTCGCGCGCCTGCGCCAGAAGCACGGATTCGACTACGTCGACTGGGCTAAGCACGGGCGCCCGCGTGGCGCGGACCGAGGCGGAGGGGCGACGCCGATGTTCGACGCGGCGCGTGGGCAGGACGCCTCCGCAAACCTCGCGACCCTGGGGCTCGCGCACGGCGCGAGCCGGCACGACGTCGCGGCAGCCTACCGGCGGCTTGCGTCGGAGTGCCATCCGGACCGCTTTCACGAATCGACCACCGAAGAGCGCACTGCCGCGGCGGAGCGTTTCCGCGCCGTGACGCGCGCGTACGAAGAGTTGCTCGCCGAGCGCAGCGCAGATTGAATTATTCCCACGCCCGTGGTAATGTGTAGCCGGTAGTGACGGAATTTGTGTCGTTTACCAGTTGTTTGCAGCGATTCTACCGAACCATTTCCCTCCGTCATTCGTAGTCCATTCAACCGCAGCCGATCGAGGACACCAGTGTCCGGAAAAGA
This sequence comes from Thermoanaerobaculia bacterium, assembly GCA_051305935.1. Classification (GTDB taxonomy): domain Bacteria; phylum Acidobacteriota; class Thermoanaerobaculia; order Gp7-AA8; family Gp7-AA8; genus JACPDH01. The sequence continues at coordinate 6,960 of JBPPMG010000389.1, read as the reverse complement.
TCCAGCGGTGTCCGGCCGACAGGTCGGGCAGTTCGGTCCGTCTCGCGACAATACAGCGATTGGAATGCCGCAAATCTACGGATTTGCGGTGGTTTCGCCCCGGCGTCCGTTGGTGTCAGACCTACGAGACGCCTCGCCGGAGAAACCGGCACGGGACGTGAATCCCGAGAGAGTGGGAAGTGAATGGAGACTCTTATGAAAAGCGCTGAAGCGCAGCAGCAGGATCACGAGCGAGGCTGGGACTTCGAGAAGGCGGCGATGCCGTACGTCGATTCGCTGTACAACACCGCCTACCGCATGACCAGGAACTCGGAAGATGCCGAGGATCTGGTCCAGGAGACGTACCTCAAGGCGTACAAGTACTACGACAAGTTCGAAGAAGGTACGAACTTCAAGGCGTGGCTCTTCAAGATCATGAAGAACACGTTCATCAACAACTACCGGAAGAAGAAGCTGACGCCTCACAAGATCGACTTCTCCGAGATCGAAGAGTCGTACGAGCGCGTCATCCAGAAGAATGCCCCGGACCTCATCAAGGATCCGGAGACCGACATCTTCCAGGACATGATGGACGAGGACGTCAAGCGCGCCCTCGACTCACTGCCACACGATTACAAGATGGTCGTGCTTCTCGCCGACCTCGAAGGCTTCTCCTACAAGGAAATCGCCGAGATCCTCGACTGCCCGGTCGGCACCGTGATGTCGCGCCTCTACCGCGGACGCAAGATGCTCGAGCGGACGCTGCTCGAGTACGCCCGCAAGTACGGCTACATCCGCCACGGCGAGCCCGCGAAGATGCGCTCCAAGAAGGACGAGGTCAAGAAGAAGAAGACGGACGCCTCGCAGCCCGAGGATGAAACCGAGGAGAAGGAAACGACGGAAGACGACGAGCTCGTGCTTCTGGCGGGCGACGCCGAGGACTTCGAGTTCGAGATCGAAGAGGAACCGGAAGAGGAATTCGACCTCGAGTAGGCCAGTTCTCACCGCTGAGCCGTCAATACGAGTTGATAGGAGCCAGCGTTGGTCTGTGGCGACGTTAAGCATCTCGTTTACTTCTTTCTCGATGGCACCGTCAGCCAGCTGAAGGCCGACGATTTCCGATCACACCTCGAAGCCTGCGAAGGCTGTAAGCGCTACGTCGGCGTCGAAGAGCGCCTCAGGCGTTTCCTCCGCAGCCGGCTCCGGCCGCGTTGCGCCCCTGACAGTCTCCGGGAGCGGCTTCACGACGCTGTCCTGCACTCCTGATCGCGGGGCGTCCCCTGATCCGCTTCGCCACCTCTAACGCGAACAAGGCTGAAGAGGCGCGCCGTCTCCTCGGCGTCGCCGTCGAGCCTGTCCACCTCGCCCTCGAAGAAATCCAGGCAGCGACACTCGAAGAGATTGTCATCGCGAAGCTCGAACGGGCGCGCCTGTCGTTCGACGGCCCGCTGCTCGTCGAAGATGTCGCACTTGGCTTCGATGCCCTCGGCGGTTTCCCCGGGCCCTACGTAAAGTGGCTGCTCGAGGCCGCGGGTGGCGAGGGGCTCGCGACCATCGCGCGCTCGTTAGGATCCTGCCGAGCTGCCGCACGCTGCGCGCTCGCCTTCTGGAACGGAAGCTCCGTTTCCCTCTTCGTCGGAGAGACCGCCGGAGAAATCATCACCGAGCCTCGCGGTCAGGGCGGCTTCGGCTGGGACGCATGGTTTCTCGCTGAAGCGTCCGGGCGAACGTACGCGGAGATGACCGGTCCGGAGAAAGACGAGATCTCTCATCGCGGCAAGGCGTTCGCACTGCTGCGCAGGTTCCTGTCCTCGGCGGTTTGAACCGGACATCAGCGCTCCTCGAGGTGGCCGACGAACTCGTCGATGATTGGCCAGACGAGTCCGGGCGCGACGTCGAAGAGCTTGTCCGCGTGATAGCGACCACGGATCTCGAGAATGTGCAACTCCGCTTCCGGCGCGTGTCGATGAAGCGTCTCGGAGTGGCGGTGGCTCACCAGCCAGTCATTTCGCGCGTGAATGAGGCAGATCGGGACCGGCACGCTGGCTGCGTCTTCGATCACCGGGAGCCGCAGATCTCCAGGCCAGTGGAAGCGAGGAGGCCTCACCGCCTGGCCGAGGGAGAGGTGGCGGTGGATCGTGAACGGGTTGGGACGGGGAACGACGTGGAGGAAGTCGGACACCGAAGAGACCAGCACGACGCCGGCGATCGGGAGTTCGCGATGGCGCGCGGCCGTGGAGACTGCGATCGCTCCCCCCGCGGAGAATCCGAGAAGCACGATACGCCGGGCACCGGTTTCTTCGATCAAACTCCGGGTCACGGCAGCGACATCCTCGTGCTCGCTCCGATTGAATTCGAACACGCCGCCGCTCTGGCCATGTCCGCGGCAATCCATTACGACGCAAGTGGCGGTATTGCGCGCGATCCTGGCGGCGATCTCCTGCAGTGTCTGATATTTGCGCGTTCGCCAGAAGCCGGGAATCACGACTACTGCCAGCGGTGAGTCTTCGCGGCGATAGAGGTCGAAAGCGAGCTCCGTGCCGTCGGCGGACACAGCCCGGCGGCAGGCGGGATTCGAAGGCTGGGAGTCTGCGGCTCTTGACATTCTCGTTAACATGTCTATCATTTCGCCCGGTTGAAGTCCCGTCGCTGAGCGTGTGCCTGAAGCGCTTTCCTGGGACTCAACGTGAACGGAGCGGCGGCTCGCTCTGTCATCCATGGGGACAGCAACACGGAGGAAAGCGCCGGCAAGCGCGAGACCAGACCACACAGAGTTGATGGGGTTCATCCACCTTCTAATTCAACACATTACGCAGCGTTCGCGCTGCCAGGAGAAACTTCATGAAAAAGTCCCTTAGCCTTGCACTCGTCGTCCTCTTCGCGCTTTCGATCTTCGCAGTCGGCTGCAAGAAGGAAGAAGCCGCCACGACCGATACCGCGGTGACCGAGACGACCGTTTCCGAGACCGTGATCACCGAGACTGCCGTTTCGACCGACCCGGCCGCCACGACGGACACGATGACGACCGTGATCTCGACGACCAGCACGGACACCGCAGCTCCGGCCACGACCGACACGTCCGCCGCTCCGGCCACCAAGTAAACCTGTAGCAACTGATTTTTGAACCATCAAGAGTTCAAAGTAAACAACAACAACCAACCAGGAGATTCACCCAATGAAGAAGTCACTCGTTTTCGCCCTGATCGCCGTTTTCGCCCTCTCGATCTTCGCCGTCGGCTGCAAGAAGGAAGAGGCCGCTCCGGAGACCACGACGGAAGCCGCTCCGGCCGCCGTTGAGACCCCGGCAGTTGACACCGCGATGTCGACCGACACCGCGATGACCACCGACACCGCGATGACCACCGACACCGCCGCCACGACCGAGACGACGATGACGGAAATGAGCACGATGAGCACCTCGACCTCGCCGGCTCCGGCCACGAAGTAACCGATCGCACGATCGAAAACGAACGCGCCCCGCTTCGGCGGGGCGCGTTTATTTTTTGCGCGCGAGATCGGCGAGCAGTGAGCCGTAGAGCGCTTCGGTGCGCTCGTGTGTCTCGGCGACCGTCCCGTCCGACGAGAGCAGGTAGTCGGCCTGGGCGGCCCGCCACTCCCTCGGCATCTGTCGGGACATTCGAAGCCGCACTTCCGCCTCGCTCATGCCTCGCGCCGTACCGCGGCGCACCTGCTCTTCCGGTTCGAGGTCGACGACCACGATGCGGTCGAAGCGCTCTTTCCCCCCCGACTCGAGCAGGAGCGTCGCCTCGACGACGACGATCGCGTCCTGTCCGGCGTCGGCCGCGCGGATGCGGCGCTCCTGTTCTTCGATCACCAATGGGTGAATCAGGCCGTTGAGCTCCGCGGCCCCTTCCGAAGTCGCGAGAGCGATCGCCGAGAGCTTCGGCCTGTCGATCTCGCCGTCGTCGCGAAGCACCGCATCGCCGTACCGGGCGACGAGCGCGCGATGGCCGGGCATGCCCGGCCGGTAGAGATCGCGGACCACACCGTCGGCGTCGATGACGACACAGCCGAGGTCGTCAAGGAATCTCGCGACCGTCGATTTTCCCGACGCGATGCCGCCGGTGAGCCCGACGCGGAGAATCAAGAGCGCCGGTCCTTCGCCGCCTGGACCGTGTTCTTCAGCAGGTAGGCGATCGTCATTGGCCCCACGCCGCCCGGCACCGGCGTGATCCAGCCGGCCACGCTGCTCGCCGACTCGAAGTCGACATCGCCGACGAGCGCCGAGCCCTTCGTGAGGACGACATTGCGCTTCGCTTCGCTGAGCGCGCCGAGCTTCGCGAAGCCGGGCTCGATCCTGTTGATGCCGACGTCGATCACCGCGGCGCCAGGCTTGATCATCTCGCCAGTGATCATCATCGGGCGGCCGATTGCGGCGACGACGATATCGGCTTCGCGCACGACACCGGGGAGGTCGGGAGTCTTCGAGTGCGCGATCGTCACGGTCGCATGCCGGTGCAGCAGGAGCGCTGCGACCGGCTTCCCGACGATGTCGCTCCGCCCGACGACCACGGCGCGGCACCCGCCAATCGCGATCCCGCTCGACTCGAGCAGCCGGATCACGCCCATCGGCGTGCAGGGAACGAGGCAGGGGCGCCCCTGCTGGAGCCGTCCGACGTTCACCGGATGAAAGCCGTCGACATCCTTGCGTGGATCGATCCGATCGAGCAGCGCCTTCGAATCGAGATGCGACGGCAGCGGGAGCTGCAGCAGGATTCCGTCGACCTCGTCGTCTTCGTTGAGGCGATCGATCTCGGCCTCCAGCTCGGCCTGGGACGTGGTCGCGGCGAGATGCTTCTGGGTGCCGCGGAGGCCGAGCTCGGTCGCCTTCTTCGCCTTGTTGCGCACGTAGACTTCCGATGCCGGGTCGTCTCCGACCCGGATCGCGACGAGGCCCGGAATCACGCCCCGTTTCGCGAGAGTCTCGCACTCGGTCCGGACCTCTGTCTCGACTTCGGATGCGATCTGCTTTCCGTCGATCAGTTTTGCGCTCACGCTTCACCTCGGTAGAAAGTGACGATTCCGCCGCTCAAACGCGCGGCCGTGCTGTTCCTGAACCCCGCTTCCCTCATCAGGCCCAGGAAGGCATCGCCTTCGGGAAACGCCTGAACGGATGCGGGAAGGTACTCGTACGGGCTTCGGGTCCCGGTGATCAAGCCGCCGACTGCGGGGAGGATGTGCCGGGAGTAGAGTCCGTAGAAAAAGCGAATGGGTTGTCTCGGCTTCGAGAACTCGAGAACGCCGAGCTGGCCGCCCCCCTTGAGCACACGCCGGATCTCGCGCAGCCCCTGGCCGGGATCCTGGAAGTTCCGCACGCCGAACGCCACGGAAACGCCGTCGAAGGTCTCCGAAGCGAATGGCAGCGACAGGGCGTCCGCAGTCACCTGGATTGCGCCGGGCGCCCGGCTGCGGAGCTTCTCCCTTCCGTGAGCGAGCATCTCGAACGTGAAGTCTGCGGAAACCACCTTGTGACCTCCGAAGCGCTCGAGATCCACGGTGAGGTCTCCGGTGCCTGCCGCGAGGTCGAGGACGAGGCCTCCGGGCGCCGGCAGCAACTCGCCGGCGACGCGCTTCCTCCAGGCCACGTCGAAACGCATCGAAAGGACGCGGTTTGCCACGTCGTAGCGGTGCGACACGCTGGCGAACATCCGGCGGATCTGGCGCGGATCCTTGTCGAGCACGCGGGGCTTCTACCACTCCCCGGCGCAGTAGACAAGAGGTTGGGAATGTACGTCTTGACACCGGCGGTTAAGCGATGTTACCGTTCAGCCCCTTTCTGGAGGGGTCGGGTGCGGAGTGCCCGCAACAAGCCTCGGCAGCGCCTCTCGGACGTCCGAGCCGCGCGTTAAGCGGCTCGAGAAACACCTATAGGAAACCAAGAAATGCGCACGTATTTTCCGAAGAAGGGCGATATCGAACCACGGTGGTTCATCATCGACGCCGACGGCCTGATTCTGGGCCGGCTGTCGTCCGCGGTGGCCAGCATCATCGCCGGCAAGAACAAGCCCACGTACACTCCGTTTCTCGACACGGGCGATCACGTGATCATCCTGAATGCCGAGAAGGTGGTTCTCACCGGCCGCAAGGAGTCGCAGAAGATGTACCGCCACCACAGCGGCTATCCCGGCGGACTCAGAGAGTCGGCGGCGCGCTTCGTCCGGTTGGACAAGCCCGAGTCGATGATCGAGCGGGCGGTGGCGGGCATGCTTCCGAAGAACCGCATCGGCCGCAAGATGCTCAAGAAGCTCAAAGTTTACCGCGGGACCCAGCACCCGCATCAGGCTCAGCAGCCTGAGTCGGTCAAGATTTCGTAGGCATCGAAGGAAAGGGTTCAGCTTTGGTCGAATATTACGGAACCGGTCGCAGAAAGTCGTCGACGGCGCGCGTGTGGCTGCGCCAGGGAAGCGGACAGATCACGGTGAATCACCGGACGTTCGATGACTACTTTCCCAATGAAGTCCTCAAGATGATCATCAGGCAGCCGCTCTCGCTCACCGAGACGGTCGACCACTTCGACATTCTCGTGAATGTCGATGGCGGCGGACCGACGGGACAGGCCGGCGCGATTCGCCACGGCATCTCGCGTGCCCTGGAGACCTTCAACGCCGAGCTCCGCAAGAAGCTCAAGAAGGCGGGCCTCCTCACGCGCGACCCTCGCATGAAAGAGCGCAAGAAGTACGGACAGAAGGGCGCCCGCGCCCGCTTCCAGTTCTCGAAGCGCTAGTGGCAGCCGTGACGTATCCGAGATTCAGGTAGTCAGCACGGGACAGGGGTCGCAAGGCTCCTGTCCTTTTTTGTCCACTGGAACGAAGTTAGAAAAAGGAGGACGGTTTGGCAGTTTCAATCACAATGAAAGAGCTGTTGGAAGCTGGCGTCCATTTTGGTCATCAGACCAAGCGCTGGAATCCGAAGATGAAGAAGTACATCTTCGGAAAGCGCAACGGGATCTACATCATCGAT
>JBPPMG010000372.1:0-2658 GCA_051305935.1 Thermoanaerobaculia bacterium | reverse complement strand
CCTCGAGCAGGGATGCCAGGAGTTGCGCATGCGCGAGCTCTTCGCCGGTCACCGAAGGGACGTCGATCAGCTGTCGTGCGAGGTGAATCGGGTCGAGCATGACGCGGGAGTCTATCCGATGCCGCCCGTTCCCCGGCGCGGACCTTCCGCTCCGATGCTAGGGAACCTCTGCACAAGTCGGCCGCCTCCTCGAAATTTACTTATTTGGATCCATGGTTTCCCTCTCCATGCGGTTCTCTCGTCTCCTGACAATCCTGATTCTCGCCGCCGTCCCCGCCGCCGCCGCGGTCGAATTCGAACAGCTCTCTGCGGGGACGTGGCTCGCGGGGCGGCAGGCCGTCACCGTAGGGACGGACCTGGAATCGGTTGACCGCGTCGAAGTACGCGTCGACGGGCTGCTGGTCGCCGTCCTTCGACAATCCCCTTTTACGTTCGAACACGATTTCGGCGACGGCTCCCGCCCGCACCGTCTGAGAGCGGACGTCCACGCGGCCGGCTACACTGTCCACGAAGCGGCCGAACTCGCCCTCGGCTCCACCGCCTTCCAGGAAGCGATGACCGTCGACTGGGTGGAAGTGCCGCTCTCGCTCTCCCATCCTCCACGCGATCCCGGGTCACTCACTCTGTTCGAGAACGGCCGTCGGGTGAACATCCGCAGCGTCGAGTCGGGGCGCGGACCGACCCGTTTCGTGTTCGTGATCGACCGCTCCCAAAGCATGGGAGGCGGAAGGCTCGAGGCTGCGATGGAGGCGGTACGTTCGATCTCGCAACGCCTCTCACCCGGCGACACGGCCGACCTGGTCGCGTTCAATCATCGCGTCGGCGACCCATCACCCCTTTCGGAGGCGACGAGCGGAACGCCATCTGGAGGTACCGCTCTTCGCGACGCGCTCGCTGCCATCGCGCCCGACTCGCGAACCATCGCACTCGTGATCTCGGATGGTGACGATCGAAACTCGTTTCTCGATCGTGAAGACGCTCTCCGACGGATCGCGAGCGATCGCATGTCCGTCTACTCGCTCGTTCTCGGCCGCGGCAACGGGCGAGAGTTTCTGGGAGAGCTCGCAGAGCTGACGGGCGGAAGAATGCTTTCCAGCTCGCCCTCGCGATTGGGGCGGGACCTGGGACGACTGTTCGACGAGATCGAGTCGCGCTGGATCGTCTCCTACCAGTCGGCGGCTTCCGATCGCGGCTGGCGCTCGATCCGCGTGGAATCCTCCGAGCGGGGTCTTCGCGTGCTCGACGCCAGAGAGGGTTACTTCGCCCAATGAGACACCTCTTCGTCTCGCTTCTCCTTGTCTTTGCCAGCTCGCTGGTCGCAGCCGAGCCTCGCCTGACGAGCGACTACGAGATCGAGATCGCACGACGTCAGCTGGAGCGGGCCCACACCTCCCGCGAAAAGATCGCCCCGAATCTGAACCTCGGGGACATCTTCGCAACCCGTCACGAAACGGAGGCCGCCGAAAGCCACTACCGCGCCGCGTTGCGGATCGCGGAAGAGATGGCTCATGGCGCGCGGAAGCGCTCCGACCTTTCGAGCTACGCCGACGCCGTGACGTACCGCGCCGCTGCCCTCGCCAAGCTGGGCCTCGCCGGCGATGCGCGCGCGGCATTCGAGGAGGCGATCCGCTACCGCTCGGACGACCCGAGCACGTGGAACCTCTACGCGTCGGGGATGCGCGTGGCGGGATTGCCGGACAAAGCGGAGGCCGCGTCCCGGAACGCCGTGCTGCTCGCCGAAGAGCAGAGGGACCGGAAGGCCGGGCCGAAAGCCACTCTCGACATCGCGATCTATCGTTACGCGCTCGCCGGCGCCATCTACGAACAGCGCCGCGAGGACCCGGAGGTGGGCGAGCTGCTCGCCGCGGTCGTCACCGCGCTCGACGGGCCGGGCCTCGCGAAGGTCCGGCAGCGCGCTCGCGAACAGGAGAACTTCGAGATCTTCACCATCGGTCGCTCCGACGAGGACGCACTTGTCTCACTCCTCAACCGAGCCCTCCTTCTCCTCGGGCGGCACCACGAGGCCCGGGGGGAAACGGCCGCGGCGCGATCCGCCTGGGAGCGCGTGCTTCGCATGCGCGAGGACGACCCCGTTGCCCTCGCCGGCCTCGCGCGTCTCGCAACGACCCCGCGAGAAACCAGCCAGTGGCACCTCAGCTCCCTCGAGGCGAATCCCTGGTCGATTCCGCAGATCCGCCAGTACGAAGCATTTGCGGAATCCCCGGATGCACCCCAGCCGAACGGTTCCAGTCCCGGAGCGGCAATGCAGCGAGCCGTCTGGCTCCTGGCCCGCGATCGGGGAGCCGAGGCCTCCGTCGAGATCGATCGCATCGAAAACGCTCACGGCGAGCGGCCGGCAACGATCTACCTCAAGGCCCGCGCTGCAATCGGGCGGGGAAACGCGGAAGAAGCGGAATCCCTGATTCGACGTTTGGGAGTTCTTCCAGAGGCGGCGTTGCTGCGCCGAACGATGAGCGCGCGCAGCGAGTCGCTTGCCTCATCCGCGGAGATCCTCGCTTCCCTCGAGTCTCCCGTCGTCGATCCGACTTCCGACCTGCTGGTCGGGCTCGCCCGGCTCGTCTCGGAATCCGGCTCGCAGGCCGAGCTGGCGCAGATCGACGCGCTCCTTTTCCAGGGGACCGTGGATCTCGACGAAGC
>JBPPMG010000368.1:0-7423 GCA_051305935.1 Thermoanaerobaculia bacterium | reverse complement strand
GCAACCGACAAGGTCTCAGTGGAAAGAGTGACTCCAGTCGCGTCGGCGAGGCGGATTTCGACTGAGCCCGGCGCACCAGCGACCTCAGTGATTCCGAGGTTCGAACGCGACTCCGGGCCGTTCGAGAGATGGAGGATATGAACTCCACGCGGTCGCGAGACATACGCGAGTGAATAGCGTGGGAACCGCACGAACTGCCCGTACGTTCCGTTCTCCGTGTCGTTGTAGATGCGGCTCGTCACGATCAGGTTCGCCGTGTCGCCGCGAATCTCGATCGCTCCGGTTCCGCTCTCGTGGAAGAGCGACGCGACGAAGTCGTCGAGCGCGACGGTCTCTCCGGGCGGGATCTCGAGCTTCACGGCGGAAAACGTCACCGTGCCATCGGCGCCGCTCGGCGTGAAGAAGAGAGTCGCGCGCGCGGTCGCGGTGCCGATGTTTGCGATTCGCGCGTCGGAGAGGAACCGCGTTCCGAATGCTCCCGCCACGCTTCCGGCGACGGGGATGAACGTCGAGTCGCTTCCGGGCGTGCCGCGCGTCGTGATCGGTTCGTCTCCCGCGAAGCGAAACATCATTCCCCAGGTCACGAGCCGCCCTTCGTCGACGCCGAAGGTGTCGGTGACGCGCAGCGTCCATGTTCCTGCCGCGCTCTTTCCGGCGAGCGTCGTGAGCGGTTGCGACGGTTCGGCGTCGAGGCCGTAGACCGCCTTAATGTCCGCGGCCGAGTCGTCGTTCTCCACCTGCAGCACGATGCTTGCGCCGTCGGGCGCCGTCAGAGTCAGGCGCAGGTCGCCGCGCCGCGGGTGCGCGATGTTGACTCGGACGAACAACTCTTCGGCGACCCGCGTGTCGCTGACGCGAAGCGTCGCCGAGACACCGTTCGGGTCGTTGTCGGGGACCGCGACATCTCGTGCGGGTGATTCTACGAGCGTTAGGACTCCTCGCAGGCCGAGGTCGCAGTCGGCTGTGGCGACGATTCCCCGGGCTGCCATCGCCGTGCAGATCGAAGGCGTGAGGGCTCCGCGGTTGAGCCGGCGATCGGCGTCGATCATGCGAAGCGCCGCCGTGCGGAACGACGGGTTAGGCGGCATGCCGAAATGGCTCTCGAGAATCGTGCGATCGACGGTGCGACGCCCTTCCTCGTCACCGAGGCGCGCGACAGCGGCCACGAAGACGTCGCGCAGGGCCGATGACCAGATCTCGCCGTTGAGGTGCTCGGTGCCGAAGCTGCCGCCGCGGAGATAGTCGGCCATCGTCTTCGTGCCGTCGACACGGCGGAGGCAGTCGGCGCCCGGAGCATAGCCGCACTGTGCCGACGGCCCCGGAGCGCAACGTGCATCCCAGTCGCCTACGCAGAAGGGATCGCGACCCGACGCGCGGCTCGCGGCCCACGAGGCCGAGAAGGCCCAGTAGTCGCAGAATCCCTCACCGAGGGCGCGAGGCTCGCTCGGCGACGGTCCGGTGAAGCCGGAGGGGACGATCGAATCCTGGATCGCGTGGCCGTACTCGTGGAGCACGATGTCTCCGTCCTCCGCGTCGTCGACTCCGCCGTCGCCGAAGAAGAGACGTCCGTGGCCGGGCGACGACGGGCGATAGGAGGAATCGTCGTTGCCGCCCGCCGCGTGGGTGTCGATCTCGATCGAGTAGGCGACGATCGCGCGGCCGCCGGTGAATCCCAGGCTCTGCAGGTAGCGCTGTGAGCGGTCGACGTGAAAGTACGCGTTCACTTCCTCGAACTCGTCGCGACTCCGTGTGAACGAGAGCGAACCGCCCAGGTCCGCGCGGCTCGTGGTGGGGATCTCGATGTCGACGATCGTGGCGTGCGGTCCGGCGAGCGGGCCAGCGCTGCCGAGATCGGGAAGCTCCACCGAAGCGTAGGCGCCGGACGGAACGGACGCGTCGGAATCGTCGCCGTCGACAAGCGTCGGGTCGTTCAGAGCCGTGACGGGGTTCGGATCGAAGACCTGGCCCCGCGCGGTCATGAAGAGCGGCTCGGTCCAGGCGACGACGCCCGACTCGGCGTCGACGAATACTGCCCACCGACGGAGCCCCGAATGGAGGATTACTCGCTGGTAGGCTCGTGCGACGCCGTCGTCGCCGACCCAGGCGACGAGCTCGACGCTCTCGACCGCGTTTGCGCCGAGGTGGCGCGCTGCGTCGATCGCGGCGCTCGTCGCTTCGCTCCGACCGGTGCGCAGGACGCCGAACGACGGGCTTCCGGTACGGTCATGGATCGACGCGGTACCGTCGTCGCGGATGCTGATCGCGACGCCGCCGTTGAGAACGGGAACGTCGCCGATCGTCTGCGGAAAGAAGTAATGCGACGCGGTGAGCGAGGTACGTTCGGAAGGCTTCGCGAGCTCGAGCGCATCACCGGCGGCGAGCCTTGTCGCAGAGAGCTCGAGAAGGCGCGTGGCGGCCTCGCGCGGGGACGGCGCAGCAGGCGCGGCGATAGCCCACGTGTCTCGATGTCGCGACGCAGCACCCGGCTGCGCCGACGAATCGGGCACGGGGAGCGAGAGCGCGAGCAGCGGGATGAGGAAACGCAGGAAGCCGGACATGTGGTCGTTGTGGTGAACGAGAGATGCATGGTGCGAGATTTCGCCTCGTAGGCAAGGCGTCCCGCCTTGCCCGCTTCGCGAGGTCGTTTGAGCATCGCAAGCCCGCGAAGGCGGGACGCCTTCGCTACAAGCTCGTTACTCCCGCCGCGCCGTGATCCTCTTCTCTTCGAGCTGCGCGAGGAACCGCTCGATTCGCGACCTGCGCACGTCGAGCTCGAAGCTGTTCGGCTCGCCGAAACTCTCGGACACGAGTACGACGTCGGGTGGGGAGACCAGACGATAGACCGCGCTCATCAGGCTGAACGGCACCTCGACGATGACGCGGCCGTAGAGGATCCGCCGTTCCCGTGGCGCGACGGCGAGCACCTCGCGCGCCGCGTCGCGGTAGGCGCGCGCCAGGCCGCCGGTCCCCAGCTTCACTCCGCCGTAGTAGCGGACGACGACGACGCCGGTGTCGAGCAGCTCCGCCGATTCGATCGCCTGGAGGATCGGCCGCCCGGCGGTGCCGCTCGGCTCGCCTGCATCGGAGCCGTGCGCGCGCAGCTCGTCTCCCTCGACGCGGCGCCATGCCCAGCAGTGGTGCGTCGCGTCGAAGTGCTCGCGCGAGATGCGCGCGAGCGCCGCGTCGAACTCTTCCTGTGTCGGCGCCGGAAAGGCGATACCGATGAACTCGGAGCGCTGGATCCTGACCGTCGCCCGCGCCTCACTGGGGACGAGCGCGTATTCGTCGAAGTCGATCACGCTGAAGAGAGTCTATCCGAGCCGGCGCGCGAGCTCCGCGCGGAGCGTCACCTTCGTCTGCTCCGGCGCGAACGAGTGTTCGATCGCGTTCGAAGCGATCGTCGCAAGCTCCGAAGCGGAGAGCCCGAAGACGCGGCGCGCGAGCCGGAGCTCCCGCGCGAGATCGGTGCGGAAGAGCGACGGGTCGTCGCTGCTGAGTGTGACCGCGATTCCGGCATCGAGCAGGCGTCGGATCGGATGCGCGCCGCGCACCGCGCCGGTGCGGTAATTGCTCGTGAGGCAGACGTCGAGCGCGATTCCGCGCTCGCGGATCTCGGCGAGTAGCTCCGGGTCGTCGACCGCGCGGATGCCGTGCGCGACGCGCTCGACTCCGAGTGTGCGGATCGCCGTCCGAACGTCGCCGGCCGTCCCGGTCTCGCCCGCGTGGACGATCGGCCGAAGCCCGAGCGACCGCACCCGCGCGAAGACCTCCTCGAATTGCGCGAGCGGTGTCGTCTCGTCGCCTCCCAGGCCGAAGCCGATCGCGCGCGCGCAACGCGAGCGCTCGAACGCGTCCAGCACGGCGTGCGCGGGACCGGCTCCCCACTGGCGTACCGAGTCGAGGAGGATCGCGCATCGCGCGCCCCCTTCGCTCTCGCCCGTCGCGAAGCCTCGGTCGGCTGCGAGCAGCGCCTCGGCGGCGTCGAGCCCCCAGTGGGCGTAAATCTGCGGCGAAACGTAAACCTCGGCGTAACGAACCCCGATCGCCGCGAGCGAACCGGAAAGCTCGCGCGACGCGCGCTCGAGCGCTTCGTAGGAACAGAGCACCTGCGCCATGTCGCGGACCGCCAGGAGGAAGTCGGTGAACGAGGCGTAGCGGAACTTCCGGCGCAACTGGAGTGGCGTCAGCTCGCCCCACGGGAGATTGCGCGCGCGAGCGAGCTCGACGGCGCTCTCCGCGCGGAGCGAGCCCTCGAGGTGCAGATGCAGCTCGGCCACCGAGGGCGCGTATCGCGGCGCGCTCATTCTTCGCGAACCCGCGTGCCGGCAATTCGATCGCCCGTCCTTCGGGAGTCGCGGCCAAACAGAACGAGCCAGACCTCGACGAGGTTCCATCCCGGGATCACGAGGGGGAGATTGCGAACGATCGACCGGCCCCATGAGCAGGGCTTCCCCGCGGGCGTGTCGATGCGTAGCCCCATGAGCCGTTTCCCCGGGGAGCGGCCGTGGAAGCCGTCGCGCAAGAGGGTTGCCAGGGCGAGGAGGACGATCGCCGTGTGCCAGATCCTGGCGATCCCCCAGGTCGAGTTCGAGAGCCTGATCGCGAGGTAGCTCAGGCCGGTGGCGGGACCGATGAGCAGCACGAGAATCGACACCGAATCGACGAGGAACGCCACGATGCGGAGAATGAGGGTCTGTGAAATCTGGCGAGCCATGGCCGTCCGAACGGGCTGCATGACAGCACGAATCGGCTCAAATTTCCAGATTCCGGGGCCGGTGGGCCCTGCTGAAAACCTTTTGGCCTCTTTTCCGTTAGCAATGTCAGTGGAGGTTGCCATGAACGCCAGAATTGTCGGACTTGCCGCCGTCGTCGCGCTGACCCTCGGGTCGGGTTGCGGCATCGCTCCGGCCCGTCAGGAGTTCGAGGTCCGCAAGTCATGGCCCGCCACCGGGATCGACGAACTGAGCGTCGTCGGCACCAACGGTCGGGTCGATGTCACCGCGGATGCTTCTGCGACGGAGATCACGATGGTGGCCCAGATGCGCGTCCGGAAAGGGAGCGACAAGGACGACGTGCTGAGGACCGAGCTCAACGGAGCGACGCTCGAAGTTTCCGAGCGCCGGAAGAAGAGCCGGAAGTTCCTCTTCGGCGACGAGAACAGGATCAACTACGACTTCCGTGTCCCGGTCGGGCTGAAGCTGAAGATCGACAACGTGAACGGCCGGATCGAAGTCGACGGCGTCGACGCGCGGATGGATCTGACCACGGTCAACGGGCCGATCGAAGTGAGCACGCCGAGCGGCGAGCTGGTCGCGCGGACGGTGAACGGATCCGTGCGTGCCGATTTCACCGAGCGCTTCCCAGGCGCCCGCCTGAAGACCGTCAACGGTTCGGTGAAAGTGCGCGTGCCGCGCGACTGCCGGGTGAACCCGGAGATTCACCAGGTGAACGGGAGCTTCCGCTCCGACATCCCGGTGACGATCAACAGCGGGAACAGCGACGAGGAGTCGCTCGAGGTCACCACGGTAAACGGCAGCGTGACGCTGTCGGAGCTGAACGGAATCGGCATTCCGGAGGTTCCGGCGGTTCCGGAGATCCCGGAGATCCCCGAGGTGCCTGCCGCGCCCGCGCCTCCAGCCGTGAGTTTCTAACGAAAGAACGATGAGCCGATCGACGACGCCCGCGGGAACGCGGGCGTCGTCGCGTTGGGGCGCCGCTATACTCGGCGCGATGGATCGGACGGAGACCGCGCCGTTTGCGCGCTGGAAGGCGCTGCTGCTTTTTGCGCTGCTCGCGATCGCATCGGTCACGCCGATCCGGAGCTACGACTTCTACTGGCATCTTGAGACGGGGCGATGGATCGCGGAGCATCGCACGCTGCCGTCGACCGATCCCTTCAGCGTGTCGAGCGACACGGTTCCGTGGGTCGACGGCGAGTGGTTGTTCCAGCTCGGAGCGTGGGGCGTTGCGGCGATTGGCGGCGAGACGGGAGTCTCCGTCGCGCGCGGCCTCGTCGTCGCGGCGATCTTCCTCGTCGTGCTCCTCGCCGCGGCGGGAGAGGCGGCGGCAGGGATGGCGCTCTTTGCGACCGCGGTCGGTCTCTGGGGGGCGAGCCACCGTCTGACGGCACGGCCGGAAACGGTTGCGACGCTGCTGCTCGTGCTCGCGCTCGTCATCCTGCTGCGACCGGTGACGCGGCGCTCGGCGCTCGCATTCGTCGGGTTGGTGATTGTCTGGATCAACATCCATCCGTCCGCGCTCGTCGCGCCAGCGATCGCGGGGCTCGCCGGCGCCGGCTTCCTTCTGGATGGCAGCGCGTCCGCGCGCGCGGAGGCGCTGAAGCGATGGGGGCTCGCGGCGGCGGGCGGGCTGGGGCTGCTCGCGAATCCGTGGGGGCTCGAAGGCGTCCTCGCGCCGCTCCGGCTCGCGCGGCTCGTCAGCTCGGGGCTCTTCCTCAACATGGAGTGGAGCGCGACACGCATCGCCGACTTTCCGCTCTTCTTCCTCGTTGCTCCCGCGGCACTACTGCTTCTCCTTGCGTCGCCGAAGCGGCGCGCGCTTCTGCCACGCACGATCGTCCTCGCGTTTCTCGCGCTGCTCGCCTTCCGCTACGTTCGGAACCACGGCTTCTTCTACGCCGCGCTGCCGTTGCTGGTCGCGCCTGCGCTGCCGCGACTCGCCACACTGCGACTGCCGTTGCCCGCGATTGCGGCGGCCGCCATCGTCGCGCTCGGCGTCTGGAAGCAGGGAGGCATCGCCACGGGTCCCGATCCGGCCCAGTTCCCTGTGGCGTCGGTCGCCAGGCTGCAGGCGCTCGGGCTCGAGGGAAACGTCTACAACCCCGATCAACTCGGCGGCTATCTCATCTGGCGGTTCTACCCGGAGCGGCGCGTCGTGACCGACGGACGGAACGAGCTGCACTTGACCTGGATCGGGGAGTATGGGAAGGCGCGGCTCGACTCGCGCGCGTGGCGGGAGTTGATCGAGAAATACTCGCTCACGCTCGCGGTCGAAGAGTACCGGCGCGAGTCGATGGAAGTGATCGACGCCGTGACGGGAGAGCGCCGCCGCGTTCCAGCGTCGCTCGTCTACTTTCCTCGGGACAAGTGGGCGCTCGTCGCGTTCGACGACGTCGGTCTCGTCTTCGCGAGGCGCGACAGGCACGACGCCGCGCTGCTCGCGCGCGAGGAGTATCGAGCGCTCGTGCCGGATGCCGCGATGCCGCTCGTCGACGAGCGGCCCGAGACGATCGCGCTCGCGCGACGCGAAGTCGCCCGCGCCCGCGCACAGTTTGGCCGGCAGGAGACGATCGAGCGAATCGCGCGGATGTTGGGCGAGTGAGGTTGGGGGGGGGGGGTGATGGCTGTTGATGGTTGTTAGTTGTCGATGGCTGTTGATGGTTGTTAGTTGTTAGTTCTTAGTT
>JBPPMG010000350.1:0-2416 GCA_051305935.1 Thermoanaerobaculia bacterium | reverse complement strand
AGGTCGTCGGCAGGCTTCGCGACGGGGTCACGCGCGAGGAGGCGCAGGCGGAGATGAACGCGCTCGCGCGTCGGCTCGCGGGCGCGTATCCGGTGGAGAACGCGGACGCGGGAGTGAACATCGTCCCTCTCCGCGAGGCGCTGAATTTCGCGCACGAGATGTTCAAACTCTACTCGAGCGCGCTGGTCCTCGCCGGTCTCCTCGTTCTCGGAATGGCCTGCCTCAATCTCTCGACGCTTTTTCTGGCGCGAGTCCTCAGCGGACGCCGCGAGCTCGCGGTGCGTGTCGCGCTCGGCGCGTCACGGCGCCGGCTGATCAGCCAGACCTTCTTCGAAAGCCTTCTCATCGCCCTCTTCGCCGGCGCGGGTGGACTCGCCCTCGGGTCGGCGGTCTCGAAGGGGTTCGAGAGCGGTGTCCCGGCGGACCTCTACCGGGTCGGGACGATCGGGGTGGACGCGACGGTCGTCATTGCGACCGTCGTACTGTCGCTGCTGACCGCGATCCTGTTCGGAGCGCTCCCGGCACTTCGCGCCGGAAGGTCCGAAGCATGGACGACGCTGAAGGATGGCGGGATCGCGGCGTCTTCGCACGACGCGCTGAAGATGCAGCGGGGACTCGTCGTCACCCAGATGGCGCTCGCCGTGGTGCTGCTGGTCGGGACGCTGCTCGGCGCGCGAAGCTTCTCGTCGCTCCAGGATGTCGATCTCGGCTTCGATCCGGACGGCATCGCGACGATGCAGGTCGTCCTGCCCGAACCGCGGTATGGGACTCCCGATCAGCGCGCGGCGTTCCATGCAGCCGTGGTCGAGCGCGTCGCGGCGATTTCCGGTGTCCGCGCCGCCGCCACCGTCGATCTCCTGCCGCTGAATCACGAGATGAACGCGCTCGAGGTGCGAGAGCCGGGCGCCGAGGTCACGCGCGACCTCGCTCCCACCGCGAGCACGCTCCGGATCACGCCCGGTTACTTTGATGTGATGCGGATTCCGCTGCTCGCCGGCGAATCCTTCCGAGACGGGGCGGGCGTCGCGAGCGAGCCGGTCGTGATCGTGAACCAGCGCCTGGCGGGTCGGATCTGGCCCGGCGCCGATCCGCTGGGACGGATGCTCCTCATCGAAGGGGAGGACGCGCCGCGGAGGGTGATCGGGGTCGCCGGTGCGACCGTGCATTGGGAGATCGCGGGCGAGCGTCCGCTCCAGATGTACATCCCGGCCCTCGCGAGCCCGGGTTCGTATTTCCGTATCCTCGCGCGACACGAACCCGGGATTGCGGGCGGGATGGCGGCGATCCGGGAGGCGATCGCGGAGATTGATCCGACGTTGCCGGTGACCGAGACTCGAACCATGCGGGCCGTGGTCGACGAGTACCTCCAGCCACACGGACTGGTCGTGGTCGCCCTGACGATCCTCTCGGCGGGAGCGCTGCTGCTCGCCGTCATCGGTGTTTACGGGATCATGACGTTCCTGGTCTCGCGCGACCGGCGCTCGATCGGGATCCGCATGGCGGTCGGCGCCTCGAGGGGCGTGGTCGTCCGCGAGATCGTCCGGCGAGGTCTCACCCTCGCGGCCTGGGGCGCCGCGATCGGTCTCGCCGGAGCCGTCGCGCTCGGAAGCGTGTTGCGAGGCGCGCTGTACGGTGTGAGCGTGTACGATCCGATCACGCTCGCCGCCGTGCCGCTCCTTCTCGCCGCGGTCGCCGCCCTCGCGAGCATCGTCCCGGCCCTGCGCGCCAGCAGGATCGATCCGATCGAGACGCTCCGTGCGGAGTGACGGGCAAGGACAGTAGGCGAAGCCTTCCAGCTTCGCTCACAGGAACCGAAAGTTTCAGCTTCGGCTCTCTCAGCCAGCCCCCCCCCGGTTCGTCGGGAACGCTTGTCAAAATTACCCCTTGTGTTCTGATTAGGTGTTGTAGTTAACTACATCACTAGTGATCGGGACGACCTCATGAACGCCGAGTGGAACGACAGCCAGCCGATCTACCGCCAACTTCGCGATCGCGTGGTGGCGCTGATCCTCGACGGCGTGCTTTCCGAGGGCGACCCGCTCCCGTCGGTGCGCACGGTCGCGGCCGACTACCGGGTGAATCCGATCACCGTCCTCAAGGGATACCAGCAGCTCGTCGACGAGGGTCTGGTCGAGTCGAGGCGGGGTCTCGGCATGTTCGTGAGACCAGGCGCGCGCGATCTTCTACTGGAAGGGGAGCGCAGCCGCTTCCTCACCGAAGAGTGGCCGCGGGTGGGGGAGACGATCCGCCGCCTCGGCCTCGACCCGAAAGAACTATTCAAGAGTGTCCCGCCCCGCACCGCGGCGGACGAAGAGAAGGAGCGCTGAGGGCATGGCTTTCGTTGAAGCACGCGGACTCCGCAAACGTTACGGCAGCACCGTCGCGCTCGACGGGATCGACCTGAAAGTCGAAGAAG
>JBPPMG010000337.1:0-4033 GCA_051305935.1 Thermoanaerobaculia bacterium | reverse complement strand
ACCGGCAAGACGACGACGAAGGAGATGATCCACGCTCTCGTCGAGACCGAGCGGAGGGCGTTCCGCTCGTGGGGCAATTTCAACAACCAGATCGGCTTTCCGCTCTGTCTGAGCAACGTTCCCAACCGCGCGCAGGTGGTGGTTTCCGAGATGGGAATGAATCACGCGGGCGAGATCGCGGACATGGCCTCGTACGGGCGGCCCGACATCGGCGTCTACACGAACATCCGGCCGGTCCATCTCGAATTTTTCGGCTCGATCGAAGGGATCGCGGCCGCCAAGCGCGAGCTTCTCGAGAACCTCTCGCCTCGCGGCCGCGTCGTGCTCAACGCCGACGACCCGCAGGTGATGCGGATCGCCGAGGGGTTCGAGGGGAGCCGGATGACGTACGGGTTCGGTGAGGGCGCGGACGTGCGCGCGGTGGAAGTCGAGGAGCGCGGGCTCCGGGGGACTTCGTTCACCATCGAAGCGGAGGGAGAGCGGCGTCGGATCGAGCTCGCCCAGCCGGGGCTCCACAATCTCGAGAATTATCTGGCGGCGGTGGCCACGGCGCGGCTCGCCGGAGTCTCCTGGGAAGGGATTGAGCGGGGCACGGCCGCGATCGCTCCCGCCTATCACCGCGGTGTCCTGGTCGACTGGAACGGAGCGAGCCTCTACGACGACACCTACAATTCGAACCCGTACGCTTTAGGGCGCGCTCTCGAGCTGATCGCGGGATCCGAGGCCGAAGGGCGGCGGATCGCGGTCGTGGGGGACATGCTCGAGCTCGGAGAGGGCGAGACCGAGTTCCATCGCGAGTCGGGGAAGGCGATCCCGAAGGAGTTCGAGATCGTCGTTGCGGTCGGGCCGCGCTCGAAGGCGCTTCTCGAGGGGGCGCGCGAGGCGGGCTTCGCCGATTCCCAGCTTCACCATTTCGACCGGGCGGAGGAAGCGACATCGTTTCTCCGCGAACAGGTCCGTCCCGGGGACCTCGTGCTGCTCAAGGCATCGCGAGGGATCGGACTCGACCGGATCGTGACCGAGCTCGAGGGAGGCGCCTAGCATGCTGTACTACCTCCTCTTCCCGCTGCGCGACGTCGTGTCGGCATTCAACGTCTTCCGCTACATCACGTTTCGCACGGCGTGGGCGGCGCTGACCGCGCTGCTGATCTCGTTCGTGCTCGGCCCCTGGCTGATCAAGCGGATGCGCCGGATCAAGCTCGGCCAGTTCATTCGCGAGGAAGGTCCGCAGTCGCATCACATGAAGGCCGGAACGCCGACGATGGGGGGAATCCTCATTATCCTGGCGATCATCATTCCGACCCTTCTGTGGGCCGACATCCTCAATCCATACATCTGGATCGTTCTCTTCGTCACGTTCGCGTTCGCCACGATCGGGTTCGTCGACGATTTCCAGAAGCTCGTGAAGAAGCAGAACCTCGGGCTGACGGCGAAGCAGAAATTCGCCCTCCAGGTTCTGGTCGCCGCGATCGCCGGATCGGCGATCGCCTACCTTCCGCAGCTCCAGAACCAGTACTCGACCGTCCTCACGTTCCCGTTCCTCGCCGAGTTCGTCGTCGATCTGGGGATTCTCTACATCCCGTTCATCGTGATCGTGATCGTCGGCTCCTCGAACGCGGTCAACCTCACGGACGGACTCGACGGGCTGGCGATTGGCGCCACGGGGATCGCAGCCGCGACGTATACCGTGCTCACCTACGCGGCCGGAAACGCCAACTTCGCCGATTATCTTCGGATCGCCTGGGTCCCGGGAACGGGGGAGCTCGCGGTCTTCTGCGGCGCGATGGTCGGAGCCTCTCTCGGCTTTCTCTGGTTCAACGCGCACCCGGCCGAGATCTTCATGGGTGACGTCGGGTCGCTCGCACTCGGCGGAGCGATCGGCTGCCTCGCGGTTGCGATCAAACAGGAGATTCTGCTCCTGTTCGTCGGCGGCCTGTTCGTCATGGAGGCCGTGTCGGTCATCCTCCAGGTCATCTCGTTCAAGCTCACCGGGCGCCGGATCTTCAAGATGTCGCCTCTCCATCACCACTTCGAGCTGTCGGGGTGGAAGGAGACGCGGGTCGTCGTCCGCTTCTGGATCATCGCCATCATTTTCGCGCTGCTCAGCGTCTCGACGCTGAAGCTGAGATAGGGACGGGTATCGGTAGAAGATGAAAAAGGTCGCGGTATTCGGGGGGGCGAAGTCGGGCGTGGCTGCGGCGAATTTCCTGGTCGCGCGCGACGAGCGCGTCGTGCTGACGGACTCGAGTCCGGCGGGCGAGCTGCCGCTCGTCCGGGACCTCGATCCCCGCGTGGCGACGGCTCTCGGCGGCCATCCCGGAGACCTGTTCGACGGCGTCGACCTGGTCGTCCTCAGCCCCGGAATCCCGCGGACGATCGCTCCATTGCGCGAGGCGGAATCACGCGGCATCCCCATCATCTCCGAGGTGGAGCTGGCCTTCCGCTACCTCGAGGGAACGGTCGTCGCGATCACCGGCTCGAACGGCAAGTCGACGACGACCGCCCTCCTCGGCGAGATCCTGAAGGTCGCCGGCCACGACCCGATTGTCGCGGGGAACATCGGCGACGCGCTGATCTCCCGGATCGACGAACGGCCGAGGACCTACGTCGTCGAGCTCTCGTCATTTCAGCTCGAGACGGTGGACACGTTCCGGGCGAACGTCGCGCTGCTGCTCAACGTAACGCCCGACCATCTCGACCGGTACGACTCCATGGACGATTACGCGGCGGCCAAGCACCGCGTCTTCCGCAACCAGACTTCCACGGATTTTGCGGTTGCGAACGCGGACGACCCCCGGACCGAGCCTGAGACGCCCGCGCGCGTGCTCCGATTCTCGTCGAAGCGACGACTCGAAGAG
Organism: Thermoanaerobaculia bacterium; assembly: GCA_051305935.1. Taxonomy (GTDB): domain Bacteria; phylum Acidobacteriota; class Thermoanaerobaculia; order Gp7-AA8; family Gp7-AA8; genus JACPDH01. Next base: position 1,175 of record JBPPMG010000337.1, on the reverse strand, counting down.
GGTGCCTTCCTCGAAGGCGATCAGATGATCATGCGGCTGGGTGGTAGCGAGCGCGCGATTCAGCGTTCCGCTTTCCGGCTGGCGGGTGTTGCCAATGCCGAGAACGCGCTGGCCGCGTGGCTGGCCGCGCGGGCGCTCGGGGTCAACGACGTCGACGTACAGATCGCGCTCGGATCTTTCGAGGGCCTTCCGCACCGAATGGTGCTGGTTCGGGTCCGGGACTCGGTCGGCTGGATCAACGACTCGAAGGGAACGAACGTCGACGCGACGCTCAAGTCGCTCGAGGGGATGGAAGACCGGCGAGTCGTCCTCATCCTTGGCGGCAAGGACAAGAAGGGGGAGTTCGAGCGGCTCGCCGGCGTCGTGAAGGCCAAGGCGAAAGCGGTCCTGACGATCGGCGCTGCTGCCGAGCGGATCTCCGAGGCCCTTTCGGGCGCCGCCGAGATCACCGCGTGCGAGACGCTCGACCGGGCGGTCGAGACCGCCGCGGCATCGACCGGTCCGGGCGACACCGTCCTTCTCTCTCCCGCGTGCGCGAGCTTCGACCAGTACCAGAGCTTCGAGCATCGCGGCCGTCATTTCGAGGAGCTCGTCCGCGCCCTTCCTGAGGTGGATTCATGAGCCGGCGGATGAGTTGGGACCGAACGCTCTTCGCGGCAGCGATCCTGATCGTCGTCGTGGGGCTCGTCATGATCTACAGCGCGTCGGCCATCATCGCTACGCAGAACGCCGAGCCCGATCCTTACCACTTCGTCGTGCGTCAGGGGCTGTTCCTGCTCGCGGGGAGCATCCTGATGCTCGCCGCGATGCACGTCGACATCCAGCGGCTGCGGGACTGGAAGTGCGTCTACGGCCTTCTCTTCCTTCTTTCCTTCGCGCTGGTGGCGGTGCTGTTCCAGGCGCCGATCAACGGGACGCACCGCTGGTTCTCGGTCGGTTCGTTCAATCTCCAACCGGCGGAGTTCGCGAAGCCGGTGGTCATCCTGTTCCTCGCTTTCTATCTGGCGCGCCGCGAGGATCGGATCAACGACGTAGCCGGCGGGCTGCTGCCCCTGCTCGGGATCCTCGCGATGATCGCGGGGCTGATCATGCTCCAGCCGGACTTCGGAACCGCCGCCGTGATTCTCGCGGTCGCCGCGATCCTGGTCTTCATCGCGGGGCTGTCGTGGAAGCAC
>JBPPMG010000333.1:0-3207 GCA_051305935.1 Thermoanaerobaculia bacterium | reverse complement strand
CTGAAAGAGGCAAGTGAGCTTCCCGTCGCCGCCATCCGGCCCAACCCGCACCAACCGCGCAAGACCTTCGATCCGGAAGCCCTGCAGGAGCTCGCCGACAGCATCCGCACGCACGGCCTGCTGCAACCCGTGGTCGTTCGGCGGCAAGGCGAGGGCTACGAGCTCGTGGCAGGCGAACGCCGTTGGCGCGCCACCCAGGCCCTCGGTCGCACCACGATCCCGGCCATCGTCCGCGAAGGCCTGAGCGATCGCGACATGCTCGAGCTCGCGCTCGTCGAGAACGTCCAACGCCAAGATCTCGACGCACTGGAACGTGCGCGCGGCTTCCAGCAGATGATCGACGTGCTCCAGCTGACGCAGGAACAGGTCGCGGAGCGCGTCTCGCTCAAGCGCTCCACGGTTGCCAATCACCTACGGCTACTCGAATTGCCCGAGCCCGTGCAGCGCGCCATCGCCCGCGGACTGCTCTCCATGGGACACGCGCGAGCCCTGCTCGCCGTGCCGGGAGCCAAGGAACAGGCGCGTTGGATGGAGCGCGTCGTTCGCGACGACCTCTCGGTCCGTCAAGTCGAGCAGCTCGTGCGCACCGAAGCCGAGGCGCGCAAGGTGAAAGCCCAGCCGCCGACGTCGGCCGACACCATTCCCGCGTGGGCGAAGGACCTCGAGGAGCGCATGCGGCGCCACCTCGGCACCAAGGTCACGCTCCAGAACGGGCCGGGTTACCGCGGCGAGATCCGCATCGAGTATTTCTCGCGCGCGGACCTCGAGCGGCTGAGCGAAGTCCTCGCTCCTGCGCCGCGACTCTGATTCTCGAACGAGAGTGTTCCACGTGGAACACTCTCGCGCGCAGGCACGGAGCGCTGCCGACTCAGAGGCCGAGAATGAATTCACGGCCTCGACGTCCGCGCCCGCCAGAGCGCGGCGCAAACAGCCTCCTGAAAGCTCGTCGGATCGACTTCTTCAGAGCACGTCGACAGATTGAATCGTCGAGGGATCTTCGGGACGCTCTGTACCGGCGGTCACCGTCGAGCTCTCAATCTTCGTCGTTGTTTCGACGCCTTCGACGAGCTTTCCAAACACGACCTGTTGGCCGTCGAGCGCATGCACCGCGCCAGTCGTGATCACGAACTGGCTGCCTGAGCTCTGGGTCTCCCCGGGCTTCTTCCACATGCTCAGGTAGCCCGAGAAGTGCCGCAGGTCGTTCGTCTCGGTGTCGAGGCCGTAGCCCGGACCGCCCTCGCCCCACGTGGCCGTGTCGGCCTCCTTGGAGTTCGGATCCCCACCGCGAATCCAGCTGCCCCGGCGCAACGCATGGAACTTCGTGCCGTTGTAATAGCCTTCGCGGCAGAGCTTTAGGAAGTTCTCGACGTGCTTGGGTGCGAGGTTCGGATAAAGCAGAATCGTGATCGCGCCCTTGTCGGTGTTCAGCCGCACGCGCGGGGCATCCGCCGGCGGCTCGGGATTGCCGAACAGCCCAGGGTGATCCGCGGCCCACTTGCGCTGGTCCTGGATGCGTTGCTCGAGCAAGGCGAACGCGGTCGTGAGCGCGCCGTCCTTACCCATGGGCAAGGTCTCGGTGAGGAGCGCATGCTGCGGGTAGGCCGCCTTCAAATCCGCGAGACTCGCGGAAGCGAGATCGTAGTCGTTCTTGTCGAGCGCGCCCTTTGCGGCGATGAAGTAGCCCCACGCGCCGGCGTCGGTTGCTTTGACCCGCTCCGCGACGGCGCGGATGTCCGCGGGTGAGCCCGGCTGGCCGCCAGTTCCGTCAGGGCGCGACACGGCCAGCAACTCGTTCCAGCCGCCGACCTGGGTTTCGCGCTGCCGCTGTTGGCGCGACGCGTTCCAGAGCACGGCCGCGGTGAACGCGACTGCCAGCACCGCGCCGAACTTCCAGTACCGGTCGACGAAGAGCGCGAAGCTCGACTTCTCGGTGGTCGGTGCGATCGTGATCGCGGTGGGAGCCTTATGTTGAGCCATATGTGTGTCTAGACGACCGTCAATTGGGCACTGACGTAGGCGTCGGGGGGGAGCGAAGAGCGCGGCGAACGGGCGCTGGGGGACAGCGCGCGGTGACCGAGGAGCGCGGGAGCGCCACGGAACGGCAGTCGTTCATCGACGCTTGCGCCACGTGTCCGGGAGCAGGCAGATTCTTGGGGGCCGCGATTCTAGCGAGCACTCCGAGCGCCGCACAGCACTCGCTCGGAAACGCCGTCGGTCGCGCGAGGACGCGCCGGACGCCGGGGGCTACGATGCCGGGCCGCGCACTCCCGAGCGCAGCGCACACCAGGCCGAGCCTCGCCCCACGTCTCTCATGTTGAACGGACTTTTCGTCGCGCTCCTCCTCCCCGCATCGCCCGCGCCCGCGCCGCTCACGCGTGGCGAGCCGACCGCACAGCAACCGCAGCAAGACGCGGAGTTCGAACGCCGGCGCAAAGACGCAGGCAACGACGTCGACAAGCTGTGGGACGTCTACAAGTGGTGCAAGGAACAGAAGAAGGACGACAAGGGTCGCTCCGTCTGTCGCCAGATCCTCAAGATCGATCCGAACTTCGAGGACGCGAACCTCGCGCTCGGATACGTCAAGTACGACAACAAGTGGTTTCCATCACAGAAGAAGATCGAGGAGTACAAGAAGGAGCAGGCGGCGAAGGAAGCCAAAGCGGCCGAGAAGGACGGGCTCGTCGAATACAAGGGGAAACGCGTCGCGCCCGAAGACGTGCCGTTCCTCGAGAAGGGTCTCGTCAAAGACGACGAAGGCAAGTGGATCGACGCCGAGGAGCTCAAGCGCAAGCAAGAGGGCTGGATTCTCCAAGACCTCGAGTGGGTGCCGCCGGCGGACAAAGCGAACATCGACAAAGGTCTGTGGAAGTGCGGCGACAAGTGGCTCACGCTCGATGAAGCGAACACGTTCCACCAGGAGCTCTACAAGTGGTGGCGCATTCCCGCTGAGCACTACTGGCTCTACACGACGCAAGACCGCGCGGTGGCGCTCGAGAAGTACAAACCGACTCTCGATCGCGCCTGGGAAGACTTGATCAAGGTCGCGGGTTTCGAGCCGGCCAAGAAGCCGATCGTCGTATTGCTCCGCGACAACGAGCAGTACCTGCAGTTCGCGGCCGGCGACGACGGCGAGGACTTCCCCGACACGGATGGACGCGGACTCTCGAGCTGGTCTTACGCGTATTTCTCGGAGAACGCAGCCTATCG
>JBPPMG010000096.1:0-4335 GCA_051305935.1 Thermoanaerobaculia bacterium | reverse complement strand
CGCTCAACAACTCGCTCGAGATGTGGAGCGTCCTGCAGCGCCAGCGCGTTCCCAGCCGCCTCCTCGTCTGGCCCGACACCAACCACTGGATCCTGAAGGGCGAGGACAGCCGCCGCTTCTACGAGGAAGTGCACACGTGGATGGAGAAGTGGCTGGAGTAGGAGTTGTTAGTTTTTAGTTGTTAGTTGTTAGACAGGCTAGGCAAGTCGCATGATTGCGGAAGGCGGACCGATTCTGGTCCGCCTTTATCGTGTTTGACGATCTGAAACGTGCGCGAAACCAGCGCGCTCCGGCTCGTCACGCAGCCTGTCTAACAACTAAAAACTAACAACTAACAACCAAAACCCACCGACTACCGTCCCCGCGACGGGTCCGCCGCGACCTGCACGAGCATCTTTCCGATGTTTTCGCCGTGGAACAGGCCTAACAGCGCCTGCGGCGCGTTGTCGAGGCCGTCGACGATCGTTTCGCGGTACTTCAACTTTCCGTCGCGCATCCAGCCGCTCACGTCGCGCAGGAAGTCGGGCGTGCGCTTCACGTGGTCGCGCACGATCCTCCCGCGCAGCGTCGCGCGCTTCCAGAGCAGTGGGGAGATGTCGAGACCGTGGTGCTGCTTCCTCTCGTTGTATTGCGAGATGAGACCGACGAGCGCGACGCGTCCGCCGACCTTCAAATTGCGCATTGCCGCTTCGCCCACGGGACCGCCGACGTTCTCGACGTACGCGTCGATGCCGTCGGGGCACACCTTCGCGAGCGCGGCGTCGAAATCTTTCGACGCCTTGTAGTTGATACAGGCGTCGAAGCCGAGCTCTCCAGTCACCCAGCGGCACTTCTCGTCGGATCCCGCGAACCCGACGACGCGACATCCCTGGATCTTCGCGATCTGCCCCGCCGCGGAGCCGACTGCCCCCGCTGCGGCGGAAACGACCACGGTGTCTCCGCTCTTCACCGTCGCAATGTCCATCACCGTGACGTACGCGGTGAGCCCCGGCATGCCGAGGACGCCGAGCGCCGTCGAGATTGGTGCGACAGTCGGGTCGAGCTTGCGGAGGTCGCTCCCGTCGGTCAGCCAGTACGATTGCCAGCCGCCGAAGCCGAGCACAAAGTCACCGGCCGCGAAGCCGTCGACGTGCGACTCGACGATCTGGCCCACGGTCGCGCCGACCATCACCTGGCCGAAGTCGACCGGATCGGTGTAGGTTGCGGTCTCGTACATCCGCGAGCGCATGTAGGGATCGAGCGAGAGCCAGATCGTCCGGCAGAGGACCTCCCCCTTCAGCGGCGTCGGTATGCCGTGCTGAACGCGCCGGAAGTTGCTCTCGTGCGGCTCGCCGGCAGGCCGGCTGCGGAAGAGGATCTGCGTGTTCATGCCCCAAGTATAGGAGCCTCCGCGCTGAAGGTCAGCGTGCCCGAGACCCGAGCTCGGCGACGACCTCATCGAACGCGATCCCTTCGTGCACGAGGAGCGCGAGCAGGTGGAAGACGAGATCCGCCGACTCGGACACGACTCGCTCGCGCCCTTCCGACGTCGCGGCGATGATCACCTCGGCGCTCTCCTCCCCGATCTTCTTCAGAATCTTCGCCCTGCCTCCCCGAAAGAGCTTCGCGCTGTACGAGCCCTCCGGCATCTCGAGCTTGCGCTGCCGCAGAACATCTTCGAGGGCGGACAGCGAGAAACGCTCCCCGCCAAAACAGGAGCGCGCCCCCGTGTGGCACGCAGGACCGCGGGGCTCGACGTCGACGAGAATCGCGTCGCAGTCGCAGTCGAGCGCCATCGCCACGACGCGCTGCGTGTTCCCCGAGGTCGCCCCCTTGTGCCAGAGCTCCTGCCGGCTGCGGCTCCAGAACCACGTCTCGCCCGATTCGATCGTCAGCCGCAGCGACTCGCGATTCATGTACGCGAGCGTCAACACCTCGCCGCTTCGCGAATCGCGGACGATGGCCGGCACGAGGCCGGAGGGGCCGGAGGGGCCGAACGAGATTTTGGTGGTGTCGAGCATACTGGCTCCATGAAGTTGTTAGTTGTTAGTTGTTAGTTGTTAGTTGTTAGACAGACTTCCTGAGGTCAGAAGTTAGAACGACGAATGTTGAACTTGGAAGGAATCCACGCTGGATTCAATGTTCTACGTTCTAACTTCTAGCTTCAGTCTTTTTTCCTTACCGGCCTCACCGCCATCTCCGTCGTAGGCCCCTGCCTGTCTAACAACTAACAACTAAAAACCTCCCATGCCGCCGCCCCTCACCATCCTCTACGAGGACGAGTTCCTCCTCTTCGTCGACAAGCCCGCCGGGATCGTCGTGCAGCGGGGCTACGACCAGGAGGAACCGATCCTCCTCGATCTCGTGCGCGCCTACCTCGGTGCGAAGGGCGAGGAGACGTTTCTCCTCCAGCGGCTCGATCGCGGCACGACCGGCGTCATCTTCTTCTCGAAATCGTCGAAGATGAACGTGCGGCTCACGCGGCAGTTCGAGACGAAGCGGATTCGGAAAATCTACGCCGCCTTCTGCGTCGGCCGCCTCGCCGAGCCGCAACTCGTCGATGCGCCGCTCGCGCGGATCGGCGCCATCAACTTCGGCGTCCGCGACGAGGGAAAGCGCGCCCTCACTCGCATCGTGCCGCTCGAGCCGGGCGAAGGGCAATCGCTCCTGGAGATCCATCTCCTGACCGGTCGGACGCACCAGATCCGCGTCCATCTCTCCGCAATCGGCCATCCCCTCGTCGGCGACTGGCTCTACGGCGACCGCGACCGTGGGCGTCCGATGCTCCACGCCCGCAGGATCGAGATGCTCCACCCCGCTACCGGCCAGCCTCTCGTGGTCGAATCTGCGCTCCCGGAAGACTTCGAGGCGATGAGGCGGGGGTGACGTCAGTACATCCGGCTCAAATCATCCGCAACTTCGACGCCCGGAAACCGAAATGAAGAATGAAAGCGCCCGGGAGCGAGGCCGCGACCAACGCGTACTGAAGGGACTGCGGAACCAGCCCTCCTCTTCATTCGACATTCTTCATTCCGGTTTCCGTACACGGACCTGTGACGTTTCCGGAGCCGCGACTCCTTCGTCCACCGTTGTCGTGGGCCGCCGACACCCAAATCTCCCCTCCCCGAAACATCCGCGCCCCCCGCGGAGTTATGATGAGCGGGAGAATCCAATGTTTCGAGTTGCCATGATCAGTTTCGCCCTGTTACTCGCGCCTGTCGCTGCGTTCGCCGGAGGCTACAGCGATCTCGACAACGCCATGACGGCGATCGGATCGGCCCTGGAAAAGGGGGACAGCCGCCCACTCGTCGCCGGCATCGGCGACGGAGACAAGCTCGAGCTCCAGTTCCCTGGGCTTGCCGAGCGTTCCGGCTTCTTCGGCCCGGATCAGGCCGCGCTCGTGCTCGACGACGTCTTCCGCAAGGCGTCGCCCTCGGCTTTCGAACAGAACAGCGCGCGCAAGGTCAGCGCGGAGAAGCAGTATCACATCAAGGGAAGCTGGACGATCAGCCAGGGCGGCGCCTCCGAGGAGCGTGAGGTTTACGTGATCCTGCAGGAAAAGGGTGGCCGCTGGTCGATCATCTCGATCCGGTCGGCTGGCAACTGAGCTGCCGGCGCGGCAACTGACAGCTCGCGGCCCGCACGGTGCCGCGCATTGCGGGTGAGTACGTGAGCGAGAGGGACATCCGGCGCACGCCGCGTGAGAATGCATCGCTCGCTGCGGAGGGCGCGGCTACGGGGTTCGTGCTCGCGGCGCTCGCGTTTCACTCCCTCGGGGCAGCGTACGCGGCCTCTTCCCTCGCCCTCGCGGTTCTCGCCACCTTCCTTGCGACCTCGCGCCGCCTGCGTGCGCTTTCGCTCGCCCTTGCTGCTGCCGCGGCAGCCCTGCTCGTCACAGCGGCCGTGGTGCAACGCACCGATCGCGCCTTCGCTGCGAAGTCGACCGAGCACCTTACCGAGCGCGCGCAGCTCGTCGCCATCAGAATCGATTCGATCGAACGGTCGCTTGGCAGCGATGCGGACCGAATCGCCGCGGGACTTCGCGGCATCGCAGCCTCGGATCGCTCCGCGATGTTCGACCTGCTCGGCCGCGAGCTCGTACTCCCTCGACGCGGCGCACGAATCTCCGCGGGCGGCGAGCTGGTCGCCTGGTGGGGCGACGAGCCGCGACGCATCGGACCAGCCTCGCCGTCGTTCTCCGTCACGGGAGTCCAGTTGTTTCAGAGCCGGCGCGTCGCGTCGGGCCCGGACGAGCTCGAGGTCCTGGTCTTTCGCCGGCTTAAAAACGCCGGCACCGATCCGGTGACAACGCTCCTCGGCGAGCCGAGCCCGTGGATCTCCACCTCCGCGTTCAAC
>JBPPMG010000093.1:0-13834 GCA_051305935.1 Thermoanaerobaculia bacterium | reverse complement strand
GACCGCTTTCGTTCATTCTGCCCGGCTTCTTGATGGTGTCCATGATCGAAGTGCATCCGCCGAGCACGAGCCCGGCGATCGAAACTGCGAGTACTAGCTTCTTCATGTGAATCCTTCCTGTTGGCGCGTCGAGATCGCGACATCGATTCCCGGAGTGCCGATTCTTCTCGACGCCTGGAGAGAAGATAGCCCGGGACCCGGAATCGAGTAAGCGCACTAAGTACCCTGCACGACGCGTCCGCCTGAGTAGAAAATACGGAGCAGGTCCTCCTGAATCGTCCGGGCCCGCTCGTCTCGCCCCCCTTTCCACCACTCGCGTAATTACTACGCGAGCTAGTGCGCTCGTCCCCGGGTAGTAAGTGCGCTTCCGAATCTCGAGGCGGCGGACTAGATTCGATTTCAGCGTGCAGCTGGCTTCCCCTCGCAACGCGAGGCGGGCTGGCGCGCAGAGGGGATCGCATGAAGCAGGAAGCGAAAGGCAAGCTGGCGAAGCTGCAGGGGCGCGTGAAGAAAGCGGCGGGCGTCCTCACGGGCGACAAGGAACTGGAGAGGGAGGGCGCCGGGGAACTGGCCGCGGGCGCCGTTCTGGAAGGCGTCGGTAAGGCGCGCCGGAGGGTCGGCGAGTTCGTCACCGACGTCGGTAAGGCCATCAACCGTTAGGCCGCCCGCCAGCGGCCGCTGGCATGGACGTCAGCACGCGCGTTGCGTGCGCCGGGCGCCTCACTCGAAGGGAACCGCGAGGATGAAACATCGAGCGAACATTCATCGGGCTGCCTCGCACTCCGCCGCGGGGCGAGCCCCGGCTCGTCCGAGGCCTCCCCCTCGCCCTGCGACCGCGCTAGCTCTTCCGGGAGGTGTGCGATGACGCCCACTTTGGATCCCTTCCTGGTCATTGGGAGCATCATCGGCCTTCTGATTGCGGGCACCGCGGGTGTGAGCATTTACCGCGCCAGATACAGACGCGGCCTCGCCGAGTCGGCGCTGAGCGACAGCGAAGAGAAGTATCGGATGCTCCTTTACGGCATCCAGGACTATGCGATCTTCATGCTGGATCCCGAGGGCGGAATCGTCAGTTGGAATGCCGGCGCCGAGCGAATCGAGGGATACAAGGCAGAGCAGATCATCGGCCACAACTTTTCCTGCTTCTTCCCTCCTTATGAGATCGAGATGGGAAGACCGCAGGAGGTACTCAGGATCACCGCGGCGGCCGGCCGGCACGAGGAGCAGGGCTGGCGCGTGAGAAGAGACGGATCCCAGTTTCTCGCGACCGTTACGCTCACGGCGCTGCGTGATGACGCAGGTGTGCTTCGGGGCTTCTCCTCGATCAGCCGCGACCTCAGCGAGAGCCGGGAGTCGGAGGCGAGATATCGAGGCCTCCTCGAAGCCGCGCCCGACGCGATGGTCGTAGTCGACCAGCTCGGGAAGATCGTGCTTCTCAATGTCCAGGCGGAGAACCAGTTCGGATACCGCCGCGACGAGCTCGTCGGCCAGCAGGTGAAGAACATCATTCCGGAAGGTTTCGCCGAACGGCTCATCGCCGACGGCCTCCGGTCCGCTGCGGAAGCTCTCGCACAACAGATCGGCACAGGCATCGAGCTCACCGGTCTCCGAAAGAACGGCAGCGAGTTCCCGATCGAGATCATGCTCAGCCCCCTGGAGAGCGCGGAAGGGATCCTCGTCACCGCCGCCATTCGCGACATCACCGTACGAAAAGCCGCGGAGCTGCACCTGGCGCACATGGAGAGCCGGTATCGCGGACTGCTGGAAGCGGCTCCAGACGCGATGGTCGTCGTGGACCAGAAAGGCGAGATCGTTCTGTTGAACGTGCAGGCGGAGAAACAGTTCGGCTATCACCGCGACGAGCTCGTCGGCCAGCAGGTCAAGAACATCATTCCGGAAGGTTTCGCCGAACGGATCGTCTCCGACGCACTTCGGTCGGCGGCCGATGCGCTCGCACAGCAGATCGGAACGGGCATCGAGCTGACCGGTCTGCGAAAGAACGGAACCGAGTTCCCGATCGAGATCATGCTGAGCCCTCTGGAAAGCGCAGAAAAGACCCTCGTGACGGCAGCGATCCGCGACATCACGAGGCGTAAGGCCGCCGAAGCTCTCCTGCTTCGCAAGGTCGACGAGCTCTATCGCTCGAACGAGGAGCTGCAGCAGTTCGCCTACATCGCGTCTCACGATCTGCAGGAGCCGCTTCGCATGGTGGCCAGCTATACGCAGCTGCTTTCCAGGCGATACAAGGGAAAGCTCGATTCCGACGCCGATGACTTCATCGCGTTCGCCGCAGACGGAGCCAGCCGGATGCAGCGGCTGATTCGGGATCTGCTGACCTACTCGCGGGTCGGCACGAAGGGAACGGAGCTCACCGAGACCTCGAGCGACGAAGCACTGGAGCTCGCGCTCGTCAATCTGCGCGGCGCCATCGAGGAGGGCGGAGCGCTAGTCACGCACGATCCGCTCCCCCCCGTCCTTGCCGATGAGACACAGCTCATTCAGCTCTTTCAGAACCTCGTCGGCAATGCGATCAAGTACCAGGGGGATGGCGTGCCGAAGATTCATGTCTCCGTGAGCAGGAATGGCGGAGATCGATGGCACTTCTCGGTCGCGGACAACGGACTGGGAATCGACCCGCAGTACTTCGAGCGGATCTTCGGCATGTTCCAGCGGCTGCACAAGCGCGAAGACTATGCAGGCACGGGCATCGGCCTGGCCATCTGCAAGAAGATCGTCGAACGGCACGGCGGGCGCATTTCCATCGAGTCCCAGCCCGGCCAGGGATCCACCTTTCACTTCACGCTGGCCGCCATCCCGCCCGCGCTGCAGGAACCATCCAAGGAGCCGACATGGACCTAGACGTCCTTCTGGTAGAGGACAGCCCCGGCGACGTCCGATTGACGCAGGAAGCCTTTCGAGAGGCCAACATGGCCAAGCATCTGCCTAACACGTCGATCCATCTGCACGTGGCCGCGGACGGCGTGGAAGCCATGAGCTTCCTCAGGCAGGAGGACTCCTGGATGCGCGCGCCCCGACCCGACCTGATCCTGCTCGATCTGAACCTCCCCCGCATGGACGGCCGCGAAGTTCTGGCACTCATCAAGTCGGACGAGGACCTGAAGACGATTCCCACGGTGATCCTCACCACCTCCGAGGCGGAAGCGGACATCGTGCAGAGCTACCAGCTCCAGGCGAACTGCTACCTCAGCAAGCCCATCCAGCTGGAAGCGTTCGATAGCCTCGTGAGGAGCATCAACGAGTTATGGCTGACGAAGGTCAAGCTTCCGCGGCAAAGGCGGATCGTATGAACACCAACGCCGTCATGCGGCTTCTCCTGGTCGAGGACAATTCCGGGGACGCCCGGCTGATCCGCGAAATCTTCAACGAGCGAGGCTCTCGCGACACGGAGTTGACGCATGTGACCTCCATGGGCGAGGCCGAAGCAACACTCAAGGAGAACGCGTTCGACATCATCCTGGTGGACCTGGGGCTGCCTGACTCGAATGGGCTCGAAGCGGTGCGGCGGGCTCGCGCAGCCGCGCCCCGAACCCCGCTGGTGGTGTTGACCGGGCGGGACGACGAGACGATGGCCTTGCAGTCCTTGCAGGGTGGAGCGCAGGACTACCTCATCAAGGGTCAGATCGAGTCGCGTGGCCTGCTGCGCGGCTTGAGGCATGCGATCGAGCGAAAGGTGATGGAAGAAACCCTGTTTATGGAGAAGGAGCGCGCCCAGATCACGCTCGACTGCATCGGCGACGGAGTCGTCAGCACCGACACCTCGGGAGCCATCACCTTTCTGAATGTCGTGGCCGAACGAATGACCGGCTGGCGATGGAACGACGCGAAAGGCAAACCGATGTCCGAGGTCCTGCAGATCGTCGATGCCACGACCCGCAAGGCCATTCCCGATCCCATGGCCATGGCCGTCAGTCAGGATCGAACCATGCATCTGCCCTCCAACTGCGTCCTGATCCGGCGTGACGGACATGAGATCCCGGTCGAAGACAGCGTCTCCCCCATTCGCGATCGCGATGGCACGACGACCGGAGCGGTCATCGTGTTCCGCGACGTGAGCGCGGCGCGAAGCATGCAGGTGCAGATGACCTATGCGGCGCAGCACGACTTTCTGACCGGCCTGCCTAACCGGATGCTCTTCAACGATCGGGTCACCCAGGCGATCACCGCGGCCCCACGGCACGACAAACAGGTGGCGGTGCTGTTCCTGGATCTGGACCATTTCAAGAACATCAACGACTCCCTCGGACACCCGATCGGCGACAAGCTTCTTCAATCCGTCGCGAAAAGGCTCGTCGACTGCGTTCGGGTTTCAGACACGGTGAGCCGGCAGGGAGGCGACGAGTTCGTCGTCCTGCTCTCGGAAGCCGCGCAATGGGAAGATGCCGCCAATACCGCGAGACGGCTGCTTGCGGCGGTGGCGGAAGCCCACTCCATCGACGAGCACGACCTCCACATCACCACGAGCATCGGCGTCAGCATCTTCCCCGGCGACGGGCTCGACGCGGAGACACTCATCAAGAACGCAGACACCGCGATGTACCAGGCCAAGGAGAACGGGCGCCAGAGCTGCCAGTTCTTCAAGCAGTCGATGAACACACGTGCGGTTGAGCGGCAATCCCTCGAGGAGGGTCTCCGCCGCGCACTGGAGCGAGACGAGTTCCATCTCCACTATCAGCCGAAGATCAATCTGATGACGGGAGGTATCACCGGGGTGGAGGCGCTGCTCCGATGGACGCATCCCACTCTGGGGGTGGTCTCTCCCGCTCACTTCATCCCCATCGCCGAAGACTGCGGGCTCATTCTTCCGATCGGCAACTGGGTCCTTCGCACGGCATGTGAGCAGCAACGCGCGTGGTTGGACGCGAGCCTGCCCGTGGTGACCATGGCGGTGAACGTCTCTGCGATGCAGCTGCACCAGGAGTCCTTCGTGGACGGCCTGGTCGCAATCCTCGACCAGACAGGCATGGACCCTCGATCCCTCGAAGTCGAGCTCACCGAAGGAGTCCTCATGGGGCACCCCGAGGCCGCTGCTTTGATTCTCCAGGCGCTGAGGGAAATCGGCGTGCAGGTGGCGATCGACGACTTCGGCACGGGCTATTCGAGCTTGAGCTACCTTCGGAAGTTCCCGGTCGACTCGCTCAAGATCGATCAGTCGTTCGTCCGTCAGATCGGCGCGGGCGGCGGCGATTCTGCGATCGTAACCGCCATCATCAGCATGGCCCGGAGCCTCAAGTTGCGAGTCGTCGCCGAAGGGGTGGAGACCGTCGAGCAGCTGGCACTGCTTCAGACTCTGCAATGTGACGAGGTGCAGGGGTATTACTTCAGCAAGCCTCTGCCGCCGGAGGAGTTCGCCAAACTGCTGACGCGGGGGCTCCTCGAGATGGTGGCCTCGGAACAGCTGGAACGCCGGATCGAAGTGCTGGAGTTGGAGATCTCGAAACGAGATCGACGGATCGCGGCGCTGGAGCAGGAGAACCCTCGGGCCCGACCTAACATGGACTTCCCTTCGGTAGCGACGGAGTCTGCATTCCACGCCGAACGCAGAGCTCAATGAGGCACCGGGGGCGCGGAGTCAGTCTCGACGCTCGCGGGAGCAGACTCCTGACGATCCGTTGCTCCCACAGGAGTCCCCGCCACTGCATCGACCGTCGAGGGGTAGTTTCTACGCTCACGGACCTCGTCCTCCGGGTAGTAAGTGCGCTTCCGGGCAACAGCGCCGAGGACTAGCTTGAATACACGCCCGAAGAGTGGTGGAGAGTCGTCTCGATCACCTCTGCAAGGATCTGCGGATCCCCATCTCACACGGCGCCGGACCAATCCGGCAATGACAATCAACACACGAGAAAGAAGGAAAAACGAAATGAAACTACTAACGAGATTGCTGCTGGCGAGTGCCCTGGTCGTCGTGTTCGGGACGGTTCCCGCCTTCGACGCGAGCGCCCAGATTGCGGAAGCTTCGTTTCTGCGGATCGCCGAGCCGCTTGACGTCGGCGGAACCCTTCTCCAGCCCGGAACCTACGTCATCCGGCTTCTGCCGAGCATTTCGAATCGCAACCTGATCCAGGTGACGAACGAAGACCGCTCGGAGATCTTCGCGACGGTTCTTTCGATTCCCCATCATTCCGCCGTCGGGGAAGACACGCCGAGCACGGAATTCGTGCTCTATCCCCAGGTTGAGGGAACTCACCGCGCCCTGAGGACCTGGTTCTCCGCTGACCCGGTGAGCAAGGGCGGACACGACATCGTCTACCCCGAGCGACGCGCCATGGAGATCGCTCCGCTGGTGCACGAGCCGGTTTACGCCTACAGGGGCGAGCCGAAAGCAGAAGTTCTCCCGGCGGCCCCCATCGTCGTCGTGACCCCCACGAAGGAAGTCATCGTGTGGGTGGAGCCCAAGCCGGCGCCGAGGCCGGTGGTTGTCGCCAGGGCGACTGAGCTTCCCGCCACGGCGAGCAACCTTCCCTTGTTTGCAACGATCGGTCTGCTTCTGATCGGCGTCGCATTCGCGATCCGCGCTCTGCGGGTAGCGTAATCATGACCGGCGCCGCGAAATGGCTCCGTCGGTTCGAGATCGCCCTCGTCGTCGTCGGCATCTCGATTCTCGGCGGAGTCTTCGCGGCGACCGTCTGGCGCTGGGAGTACCAGGATCGCCAGGAGCGCGCGCTCATGAGCCAGGGGACGCGCGCGGTCACACCACTTGCGAGCCCCGTCGCTGATGCGCAACCCGTCGCTGATGCGCAACCCGTCGAGGCACGCGAGATCGTGCCGGCGGCAGATCCGCTCGCCTTTGCAAGAATCGAGATCCCGCGTGTCGGCGTCAGCGCGATCGTGCGGCAAGGAGTCGACGAAGTGACTCTCGGCATTGCCGTCGGTCACATAGGAGGCACGGCGTATCCGGGCGAGGAAGGAAACGTCGCTCTCGCGGGTCACCGCGACACGTTCTTCCGAGGCTTGCGCGATATCCGGCTCGACGATCGAGTACGGCTCGACGTTCCACCTCACGTTTACGAGTACCGCGTAGTCTCGCTCGAAGTGGTCTCACCGAAGGAGATACGGGTCCTCGATCCCACGGGAGGCCAGGAACTGACGCTCGTGACCTGTCACCCATTCGCATTCATCGGGCGCGCGCCCAACCGATTCATCGTGCGCGCGACTCGCGTCGACTGAGCACAGAAGCGCAGAACAAAGCGAATCGGGAACGGAGTCGGCGATTCGCCCTCGGCGCGGCAACGATTGCCGTAGAGCCAGGCCGAAGTTCGAAGCCCTGACCCCATTCCTGATCGACGAACCCCAACGCAGCACAAAG
This sequence comes from Thermoanaerobaculia bacterium, assembly GCA_051305935.1. Taxonomy (GTDB): domain Bacteria; phylum Acidobacteriota; class Thermoanaerobaculia; order Gp7-AA8; family Gp7-AA8; genus JACPDH01. The sequence goes on along the minus strand of JBPPMG010000093.1, from coordinate 6,510 downwards.
GAGAAGTCCCAATGAAACGACAAATCATCACGATCATCGGCATTTTCAGCATCGCAGTCACAGGATGCATCTCGTCCACGGATCCCCACAAGAAAGCGAAGCAGGGCGCGGCGGTCGGCGCGGCCTCGGGCGCGATCATCGGCGCCGTCGTGGGCAACCAGTCCGGCGAACGAAACACGGGCGCTGCGGTCGGCGCCGCCGCCGGCGCGGCCATCGGCACCGCAATCGGCTGGAAGATGGACAAACAGCAGGCCGAGCTCGAGCGCGTCGAAGGCATCGAGGTCGAGCGCACCGCGGAAGACGAGATCAACGTCACGATCAAGAACGACATCCTCTACGACGTCAACTCCTCGACCCTGCGCTCCGGATCGCGAAATACCCTCGACGAGATGGCCGGTGTCTTCACGAGATACCCCGATACCATGATCGAGCTCGCCGGCCACGCCGACTCGACGGGAACGATGGAGCACAATCAGACGCTTTCTTCGCAACGTGCTCAGTCTGTCGCCAATTACCTGACGATGCAGGGCGTCTCCGGCGCGCGCATGGACACGATCGGCTACGGCGAGTCGTATCCCCGCGAGTCGAACGACACCGCTCAGGGCCGCCAGCTCAACCGGCGCGTCGAGATCAAGATCAAAGCGGAACAGTAGTAGCTTGCAGCCAATCGAGTACACGATGCGGGCCGCCTTCGGGCGGCCCGTTTCATTTCCCGCGCGTCACTCTCTCCCGTGCTCGAGGATCACTTCCAGAAACCGTGGCGCGAGCTCGCGCAGCTTCGTCTCGCCGACACCGTGGATCCGTGCGAACTCGCCGAGCGAGCCGGGCTTGCGGGTCGCGAGCTCGCGCAGCGTCACGTCGCCGAAGACGACGTACGCCGGGACGCGTCTCTCTTTCGCGATCTCGCTCCGGATCGAGCGAAGCTTCTCGAAGAGCGCCTGATCGACCCCGTCCCACGACGCGCCGGCAAACTTCGCGGCTCTCTTCCTCTCCCGCCTCGCAGGACGAGCAATCTGCACGAGACGCGCGGAGCGCTTCCCGCGCATCACTTCCCACGACGCCGTGTTGAGCTTCAGCACCGGGTACTCGCCTCCGTCCTGCTCGAGCAGACCCTGGCCGATCAACTGCCGGATCCAGTCGCGCAGGTCGGCGTCGGAGCAGTCGTCGAGCAGCCCGAAAACGCTCAGCTTGTCGTGCTGATTCGCAACGATGCGCTCGCCAGGCTCACCTCGCAGCACGTTCACGACATAGCCGATGCCGTACCGTTCCTTCGTCCGCGCGACCGCCGAGAGTATCTTCTGCGCGATGACGGGCCCGTCGCTCAGCGCGAGCGTCTCGCCAAGGCACAGGTCGCACGCCCGGCAGTCGGCACGGTCGTACGCCTGATCGAAGTACTGGACGAGCGCGCGATGCCTGCAGACGCTCCCTCGCGCGTACCGGTTCATGTCTTCGAGGTGCTTCTCGGTCGCCTGCTGAACCTCGGGCGCCACCTCGATCTCCTCCCCGGCTCTCGCAAAGATCGACTTCCAGAGCGGCACGTCGCCGCCGGAGTAGAGCAGCACGCACTCCGAGTCGAGCCCGTCGCGCCCCGCGCGTCCCGTCTCCTGCTGGTAGTGCTCGATCGACTTCGGAAGCCCTGCGTGCACGACGTAGCGGATGTTCGAGCGGTCGATCCCCATGCCGAACGCAACCGTCGCCACGATGAGATCGCACGACTCGCTCGCGAACGCGTCCTGCGCCTCACGCCGCTCCTCCTGCGTCAGGCCCGCATGATAGGCGCGTACGTTGACACTCTCTCGTCGCAGCGCCTCGGTGAGCTCGTCGACGTCGCGGCGACGCAGGCAGTAGACGATCCCTCCCTCGCCCTCGTGGCGGCGGATGACCTGCAACACCTGGGACAGGCGGTCGCGCCGCGGGAGCACGCGATAGACAAGGTTAGGCCGATCGAAGTCGCCGACGAGAACGTCGGGCTCGCGAAGCTCGAGCTGCGCGACGATGTCGGAGCGAACACGCGTCGTGGCGGTTGCGGTGAATGCATGCATCGACGCGTCCGGGAATCGCGGCCGCAGCGCCGCCAGCTGTCGGTAGTCGGGACGGAAGTCGTGCCCCCAGTGGCTGATGCAATGCGCCTCGTCGATCGCGAATCGCGCGACCCCGATCTGCTCGAGAAACGAGACGAAGCGGTCCATGCCGAGCCGCTCCGGCGAGACGAATAGCAGCCGAAGCGCTCCCTCGCGTGCGTCGCGCGCGACATGGCGCTTGTCTGCCTCCGAGGTCGAGCTGTCGATCTGCGCCGCCGCGACGCCAACCTCGCGCAGCGAGTCGACCTGGTCCTTCATCAGCGAGATCAGCGGAGACACGACCACGGTCAGGTCATCGCGAACGAGTGACGGCACCTGGTAGCAGAGAGACTTGCCTCCCCCCGTCGGCATCACGACGAGCGAGTCGCGCCCCTCGAGCGTGCCGAGAATTGCCTGTTCCTGGAGCGGCCGGAGCGAACCGAATCCCCAGACTCGCTTCACCACCTCCCCGACACGATTCGGAAGCGTCATTCGAAGCGAAGTTTACCTCGGAGGTCGAATCCCGAGGGAACGCCGCACGATCACGATCACTTGAACGAGATGACGTGGAGAGGATCAGGAATCCTCGGCAGAGGAATCGGAGACGAAACCGAGGGCCGCTTCAGCGAGTCGCGAAGCTCGAGCTTGAGCGGCGCGTCGAATCCGGTCTTGAGCGTCCACTTGTTGTCGATCAGAAACCAGGCGCGGTCGTCGAACCTCGGATCGATTGCAATGTAGCGAATGGCGGGCGGCCTGACACCGAACTTCTTCGCGAGACCCGGCGGGATTCCGCCCTTCTTCGCTAGACCCGGCGGGACTCCGCTCTTCTTCGCGAGCCCCGACGGCACGCCGTCGCCGCTCGCACGGGGCTGCATCCCATCGTGCTTCGCCTGTCCGGGAGGCGTTCCTTTGGGACTCTTGACGGCGAGAGCCGGCACTGCAGTCAGCACTGCGCACAGTGCAAATGCGATCGTTGTCTTCATGAAGGTGAGGACGTGCTTTGGAGCAACTTCATTCCCGCAATCAGCGCGCTCGAATCGCACCCTGTAGTTTCTACCCAGCACAGAGAGCAGCCCCCGGGTAGTAAGTGCTCTTTCGCGTGTGGAGAGCGGAAGTTAGCGTGGAAACGCGCCCGCGAAAGCGCCGAATTTCGCGAGAGTGCGGAGGTGATCGATGTTTGGACGGCGCCGTCCCGAAAGAGCAATGCCTCTCAGGGGCGAGCTTCTGAGCCTCGACGGGCTCGAGGAGCGCGCAAAGACGCTCGCCGCGGTCTTCACGCTGCTCCCTGCTTCGCGAACGGGCAGACACAACGTCCTGCCGCGTCTCGAGGAGAACATCCGCTTACTGAGCTCGTCGTATCGCTCGTTCGCCGATGACGTCCACAAAGGCGTCGCCGTTCCCCCGGCAGCCGAGTGGCTGCTCGACAATTTTCATCTCGTCGTGTCCGAGGCGCTCGCCGTTAGGCACGATCTCCCTCTACAGTACTACCAGAAGCTGCCGAAGCTCGCTGCCCGCGAGTACACCGGCAAGGCCCGCGTCCATGCGATGGCGATCGAATTGATCCGCCATGGTGACGGGAGGCTCGACGCGGCGCGCCTCACGCGATTCGTTCTCGCCTTTCAGACCGTGGCGCCGCTCACGATCGGCGAGCTCTGGGCGTGGCCCAGCATGCTCAAACTCGCGCTCCTCGAGAATCTCAGACTTCTGTCGGAGGGAATCATCGCGGGACGCGAGGCGCGACACGAGGCCGACGTCGCGTTCGCGCGCCTGGAGCGCGGTGATGCCCCCTCCTCACTTCCCACGCCCCTGCCAGCGGCATTCGTCGCTCAACTGCGACAAAGGATGCACGAATACGACCCGCGCGTGTCGCCCCTGGCCGCCGCAGTAGAGAAGGCGCTCGCCTCGGGAGGCACCACGCCCGAGGACGCGGTTCGTTCCGAGAACCAGCAACAAGCGATCGACCAGGTCTCGATCAGCAACACCGTGACGAGTCTCAGACTCTGCGCGACGCTCGACTGGAGCCGCTTCGTCGAACAAGTCAGTCCGATGGAGAGGATCCTTCGACGGGACCCGGCCGGAGTCTACCCGCGGATGAATTTCGCCAGCCGTGATTCGTACCGGCACGCGGTCGAGGAGATCGCCGATCCGAACGGCGAGGCGCAGATTCGCGTCGCCCTGCGCGCGGTGGAGAGCGCGCGTCTTGCCGCCGAGCAGTCGGGAATCGACGAGCGGGCCGCGCACGTCGGTCATCACCTCGTAGGCGAAGGCCGCCGCGGCCTCGAGATCGATGTGGCGTTCCGACCCCCACTCGCGAAGCGATTCCGACGCTGGGCGGCCTCCCACGCAACTGCGTCGTACCTCGGCGGCATCAGTCTCCTGACCACTGTCTTCGTTCTGATCGCGTACACCTATGCTGGCGCGGCGAACGCTCCCGCGCTGGCACTGGTCGCGGCGCTCCTCGCGCTCCTGCCGGCGAGCGAGCTCGCGGTGCTCCTCGTCCAGCACTTCGTGCCGTTGTTCGTGTCCCCACGCAGGCTCCCGCGCATCGACTTCACCCGAGAGCCGGTGCCAGACAGCGCGCGGACACTCGTGGTCGTTCCCGTGCTTCTCGGCAGCGTCGGGGAGGTCGAAAGCACGATCGCGCATCTGGAAGTACAGGCTCTCGGCAACCTCGAGCCGAACATCCACTTCGCGATCCTGAGCGATTTCAAAGACGCGCCCACACTCGAAGTCGAAGGCGACGACGAGATCCTGCGCGCGGCGATTGCAGGCATCGAGGATCTCAACCGCCGGCATCTTCGTGACGGGAACGACCGATTCTTCCTGTTCCACCGCGATCGCAAATGGAACGCCAAGGAAGGCGTGTTCATGGGCTGGGAGCGCAAGCGGGGAAAGATCAAAGAGCTCAACCGACTGTTGCGCTCCCCCGACGACGCCGGCTTCTCCGTCAAGATCGGCCAGCTTTCGATCCTTCCGTCGGTGCGCTACGTCCTGACACTCGACGCCGACACGCGACTCCCGAGGGATGCGGCGAAGACGTTGATCGGGATCATCTCTCATCCGCTGAACAAGCCCTCGATCGACCCCGAGCTCCGCAGGGTCACGCAGGGGTACGGCATCCTCCAGCCGCGCGTCAGCGTAAACCTGTCGAGCGCGGCGGGGACGCTCTTCGCAAGGGTCTACGCGGGACACACGGGCGTCGATCCGTACACGACCGCCGTGTCGGACTCCTACCAGGATCTCTTCGGCGAAGGCAGCTTTACGGGCAAAGGGCTCTACGACGTCGACGCGTTCCAGGCGACCGTCGGTGGTCGCGTCCCCGAGAACGCTCTGCTCTCGCACGATCTCTTCGAAGGGCTGTATGCGCGAACGGCGCTCGTCTCCGATGTCGAAGTCGTGGACGACTACCCGGCAAACGTGCTCGCGCACGCGCGCCGGCAACATCGCTGGGTGCGTGGCGACTGGCAGATTCTCGCCTGGCTTTTCCCGATCGTTCCGACGCCGAAGGGCTTCGCAAGGAACCGTCTGCCGCTCATCAGTCAGTGGAAGATCTTCGACAACCTGCGGCGCAGCCTTCTGGCACCCGCGCTGCTCGCCTACTTTGCCGCTGCCTGGACGTTCTTGCCGAAGAGCCCCCTCGTCTGGACCATCGGCGGCCTGACACTCTTCGCGTTTCCATTCGTGGCATCGCTGCTGCACTGGTTGAAGCCGCGACCCGCGCATGCGCCGGCTCGCGTGCACATGCGGGCCATCGTGGAGGACGTCAGCACGTCGTTCGCGCAGGCGCTTCTCACCCTCGTTTTCCTCCCGTTCCAGGCCTGGGAGATGGTGCACGCCATCGTTCTCACGCTCGTCAGGCTCGTCATCACGCAGCGCCGCCTGCTCGAGTGGGAGACGGCTGCCACGCAGATGGCGCGCGCAGCCGGCCTTCTCCAGTCGGGCATGCGTTCCTTCTTCGCCGAGATGGCCGCAAGCCCGATCGCCGCCATCGGGCTGCTCGTACTCGTCACCTCCACACGTCCGGCCATACTTCCTATCGCGTTGCCGTTCGTGGCCCTGTGGATCGCCGCTCCCGCCTGCGCGTACTGGCTCAGCCGCTCGACCGTGCCTCGCCCTCGCGAGATCTCGCCCGCGGATCGCGAGCTTCTGCTCGACGTGGCGCGCAGGACCTGGACATATTTCGACACGCTGATGTGCCCCGAGGACAACTGGCTTCCTCCCGACAACATCCAGGAGGATCGAACGCCGGCGGTCGCGCACAGGACGTCGCCGACCAACATCGGAATGGGCCTGCTCTCCACGCTCGCGGCGTACGATCTTGGATTCCTGGCCGCAGACGACATGGTCGAGCGCCTCGACCGGACGATGACTTCAGTCGAAGCGCTCGAGCGGCATGAAGGCCATCTCCTCAACTGGTACGACACACAGAACCTCTCGCCGCTGCTTCCGC
>JBPPMG010000088.1:0-3270 GCA_051305935.1 Thermoanaerobaculia bacterium | reverse complement strand
CCTTTTCTTCTGACTTCTGACTTCTGGCTTCTGGCTTGATTTCCACGATCTCTTCGCCGTCCAGATCGATGTACCAGACCAGCCCCCGGCACGGCTCGCCGCTCATCGCGGCGATCGCGCGGCAGTAGCGGGTGACTTGCTCGCGATCGGCTTCGAGGCGATCCTCCGAGGCGCGGCCGCTCTTGTAGTCGAGCACGACCCACGTCTGCCCGTCCCGCAGGAGGCGGTCGATGCGCGCCTCGCGCAGCTTCCCTTCCTCCTCGAGCCAGATCGTCGTCTCGCGCCCCACGGTCTCCAGCCCTCGGATCCGCTCGTGCGAGCTCGACGCGAGGATCGCTTCGATCCTCCGGGCGACGCGGTCACGCTCGAGCTCGGTCGCGCCGAGCTCGAGGCGCGCCATCTCCAGCAGCGCGCCGATCTCGGGCGCGCCGTCCCAGATCTCGAGAAAGCGGTGCAGCAGGAGCCCGGCCCGGCGATAGCGGAGCTTCTCCGCGCGCCGAACCAGCTCGGTGCGGTCCACCGGCGCGGGCGGCGCGTCCGGCTCGGGGGGCGGCAGCTCCCTTCGCGCACGCTCGCCCAGCTCCCGGCTCACGAGGCGCGGCAGGGCCTCCTCGGGTACCGGGAGCGGCTCGAGCGACTCGAACGCCGCCTCCAGGCTCTCGTCCCCGATCTTCAGGGTCTCGCGCCGCTCGCCCGGTTCGGCCGGGAAGAGGGCGCCCAGCGCCTTCACATCAAATCCGAAGATGCCGAGGAGCGGCTTCATGAACGTTTGCTTGCTGGTCGTGAGGGGATCGAGGACGAAGACCACCTCCTCGCGCGCCCTCGTCACCGCCACGTAAAAGAGGCGATCGTTCTCCGCCTCGTTCCGTTCCTTCAAAACGGCCGCCGGCGTCTTTCCTCCCTCGGCCTTCTCCGCCCGCGTGCCGATCGTCGTCAGCGACCCCTTGAGATAGAGCCGCTCCGGCTCGCTGAGGCGGAAGACTGAAAGCGAATCGCCCGGCATCGCGCAGGCGAGCTCCGGGAAAATCACGCGCCCGAACTCGAGTCCCTTCGAAGCGTGGACGGTGAGCACGCGCACGCCCCCTGCGTTGTCGTCGATGATCGCCGGCTCGGAGCTCTCGCCTCCCTCGCGCCGTCGAAGCATCTCCTCGACGAAAACGGGAAGTGAGGCGCCGACCGCGCGGTCGAACTCGCGCGCGAGCTCGAGAAGCGCCTCGAGATCGTCGAGGTGACTCTCGCCGCGCGCCTGCAGGCGGTAGAGCACATCGACTCCGCTCTCGGCGATGATCGCTCCGGCGAGTTGCTCGACGCTCATCCAGCCGGCGTACTCCGTCCAGCGTTTTATCTGCAGCCGGAAGCGCTCGTGGGGGGAGCCGGGGTCGGGCGCGCCGCCCGCTTCCTTCAGCAGAAACGCGGCGGTGATCTCGTCGTCGGTCAGCGCGAAGTAGGGGCTCCGCGCGGCGGAGAACGCGGCGCCGCGGTCGAATGGAGCCGCGATCGCGCGAAGCACCGCGAGAAGGTCGATCGCGGCGCGACGCTCGAAAATCGAGCGGTTGCGCGGAAGAACGTATTCGATCCCCGCCGCGTCGAGCGCATCGAGATACGCGTCGATCGTCGTCATCTTCCGGACGAGGATCGCGAAGCTCTCAGCGGGCACGCCCGCGTCGATGCGCGCGCGGATCATCGCGGCGACGGCGGCGGCCTGGCGACCCGAAGATCCCGGCTCGTCGTCCACGTTCTCGTTCGGTAGGTGGCGGAGGGCGACGAAGCGGACCGGAGGGGAGTTGTCTCCACCCCCCGCGAGTCCGGGCTCGAGCGGTTCGTAGTGCGGGCGGAAGACGTTGACATCGCCCTGCGCTTCGAACAGCCTCGCGAACATGACGTTGAGCGCGTGGACGAGAGCCGGCCTGCTTCGGTACTGGTGGCGCAGCACCCGCCGCTCCGCTCCCTGTTTGACGAAGAAGTCGAGGGTTTCTCCGTAGGTCTCGGGATCGGCGCCGCGGAACGAGTAGATCGACTGCTTCGGATCGCCGACCAGGACGATACGTCCCTCCTCGACCTCGCCCGAGCGGCCGGTCGCGAGCCGGCGGACGATCGACGCCTGGATCCAGTCGGTGTCCTGGAACTCGTCGACGAAGAGCCAGTCGATGCGCGCCCGAACCTCGGCCGCGACGGACGGGTCCTTCAGGAGCCTTTCGGTCCGGATCAGCAGATCGTCGAAATCGAGAACGCCGCGGCGGTCCTTTTCCGCTTCCAGCCGATCGAGGAAGCGGCCGCCGAGCCGCAGGGCCGCCGACGCGGTCCGCTCGGCGACAAGGAGGTCGTAGAGATTCTGGTCCTTCTTCTCCCCGCGAAGGACCCGGAGCGGCGTCTTCACCCTCGTGGTCAACCCTGTGAGATAGGCGTCGCGCAGCCGGTTCGCGACTGGCTCGAGCCAGGCGACCCATGCGCTCGCCTCATCGCCGGCTGGAGGCGGCACCGCGCGCACATACGCGAGAAACGCCGCCGTGTCCGGATGATCGACGGCGACGTCGATCTCCGGGAGGGCCCGGATCTCTCCGACGGCCGCGCGCATCGGCGCGGCGACGTCACGGAACGAGGAGATCCCCCCGAGTCCGAGCGAGAGGAGCCCGCGGTGCTGCACGAGCGCGAGAACGACCTTGCGCAGGTTGCGGACGTCCCCCAGCCCCTCGATCGCGTGCTCCCATTCCATCGCCCGCGCCGGTTCGACCTCGCCGGTGGTCTCGTCTTCGAGCCATTCGAGCCAGATCTCCTCGAGCAGCCGCGAGCGCTCGAATCCCTCCGCGATCCTGAACGAGGGATCGAGACCCGCTTCGAGCGGGTGGCGGGCGAGGATCGACTGACAGAACGAATGGATCGTCTGCGATCGGATCCGGTCGAGCTGCGCGAGATGCGTCTCGCACGCGTGGGTCCAGTCGGTGCGGCGGTCGGGCGGGATCGCGAGAATCGGCGAGACCGAGCCGGAGGGCCAGCCGGCTCCGCCGCTGACGAGCGCGGCGTGCATGTCGACCAGGCCGTCGCGGATCCGCTCGGCGATCTCCCCGGCGGCTTTCTCCGTGAACGTGATCAGGACCAGTCGCTCCGGCGAGAGACGGGGGTGATCGAGGAGGTTCTCGAGCTCCTGCCGGACGATCTCGGTCGTCTTTCCGGTGCCTGCTCCCGCCTCGTCGAAGAGGTTGCGGCGTCGCGGGGCGAAGAGGAGCGGCGCCTGCGTCATTCGCCCGCCTCCTCGAGATGCCTCAGGTAGCT
>JBPPMG010000181.1:0-2419 GCA_051305935.1 Thermoanaerobaculia bacterium | reverse complement strand
GATGGTTGGAAGAGTGCGGCGCCGTGGCGCCGCACCGCGGGCCGCTAGCCGGATTTCTTCGCCTGTTTCTTCTGCTCGCGAGCCATCTGGCGGCGCTGCTCGCGGTTGAGCGGCACGTCGTCTTCCGTCTCTGGGCCGTTCGTGGAGGCCGCAGAGGCCGCCGCCGCGATCGGGTCGATCCCGGCCGCCGCAGCGGCGAGTGCGCTCAGACCGGCGTTGCCGCCGCCGGACTCGTACGTGACCGCGGCCGGCCTGCTCGGCGACCCCGCGATGCGAGTGGGCTGCTCGGGGAGCGGCTCCTCGACCTCGACCTGCACGTTGAACACGAGCTGAGCGAACTGCGTCCAGATCGCGGTGATGAGCTCCTGGAAGAGCGTGAACGCCTCGTTCTTGTAGGCGATGATCGGCTCGATCTGCGCGAACCCGCGGAGGTGAATGCCCTCGCGGAGGTAGTCCATGTCGTGGAGGTGCTCACGCCAGGCGTCGTCGATGATCTGCAGGAGCAGGAACCGCTCCAGCTCGCTCATCAGGTCTGGGCCGAGCTCTTCCTCGCGCTCGTCGTACATCTCGAGCATGTCCTCGGTGATGCGGTCGGCGAGCATCTCGCGGCTCGGGCTGCCGTCGAAGTCCTCGGGCTCGACCGCGACCGGGTAGAGCTCCAGGAGACGGTTCCACAGACCGTCGATGTCCCACTCGTCGAAGAAATCGCCGGGGGTGTACTCGGCAACGATCTTGGTGACGACGCCGTGCAACTCCTTGCGGGAGCGCACGCCGATGCTCTCGCCCTTGAGAATCGAGTCGCGCAGCTTGTAGATGACGCGCCGCTGCTCGTTCATCACGTCGTCGTACTCGAGGACGCGCTTGCGGATGAGGAAGTTCTGCTCCTCCACCTTCCGCTGCGCCTTCTCGATCTGCTTGCTCAGCAGGCTGGCCTGGATCGGGATCTCGTTGCCGTCCTCGTCGATCTCGCCGAAGCGGTCGAGGATGTTGTAGATCCGGTCGCCGGCGAAGAGGCGCACGAGCTCGTCCTCGCCGGAGAGGAAGAACTGCGAGCTGCCGGGGTCGCCTTGGCGACCGGCGCGGCCGCGCAGCTGGTTGTCGATGCGGCGAGACTCATGGCGCTCGGTGCCGATGATCGCGAGGCCGCCGCTCTCCATGACCGTCTCGCGGTCCTGCTCGACCTTCTCGTCGAAGCGGGGCAGGACCTCCTTGAACGCCGCGTCGTACTCGTCGGTCCCGGGCTCAAGGCCGCGCTTGCCAACGAGCTCCATCTTCGTCTGGTGCTCGGCGTTGCCGCCGAGTTTGATGTCGACGCCACGGCCGGCCATGTTCGTCGCGATCGTGATCGCACCGATCTGGCCTGCCTCGGCGACGGTTTCACCCTCGCGCTCGGCATGCTCCGGCTTGGCGTTGAGGACGGTGTGCTTGAGCCCCTTCTTCGAGAGCATCCGGCCGAGGAGCTCAGACACCTCGACGGAGATCGTGCCGACGAGGACGGGCTGGCCGGCCTTGTGCGCGCGCTCGACCTCGTTGACGACCGCCGTCCACTTGCCCTCTTGGGTCTTGAAGATCTGGTCGTTGCCGTCGTCGCGGACCATCGGCCGGTTCGTTGGGACCTCGACCACCGGCAGCTCGTAGATCTTCATGAACTCGGTCGCCTCGGTCATAGCGGTACCGGTCATGCCAGCGAGCTTGTCGTAGAGACGGAAGTAGTTCTGGTAGGTGATCGTCGCGAGGGTCTGGTTCTCCTCTTGGACCCGCACGCCCTCCTTCGCCTCGATCTCCTGGTGCAGACCCTCAGACCAGCGGCGGCCGCTGAGGATGCGACCGGTGAACTCGTCGATGATCGCGACCTCGCCGTCGACCACGGCGTAGTCGACGTCGCGCTTGTAGAGCGACTCCGCCTTCAGCGCCTGCTGGAGGTGGTTCACGAGGTGACCGTTGGCCGCGCTGTAGAGGTTGTCGATCTTGAGGAACTTCTCGGCCTTGGCGACGCCCCGCTCGGTGATCGAGACGGTCTTGTGCTTCTCCTCGAACTCAAAGTCGAATTCGGCGACGAAGTCCTTCTTCTGCCGGGGGTCCATCCCCTCCGGCGCCTTGCCGGCCTTCATCGTGCGCGAGAGGCGCGCGAACTGCACGTAGAGCTCGGCCGCCTGCTCGGGCGCACCGGAGATGATCAGCGGGGTACGAGCCTCGTCGATCAGGATGTTGTCGACCTCGTCGACCATCGCGAAGAAGTGGTTGCGCTGCACCTTCTCCTCGAGGGAGTTGGCCATGTTGTCGCGCAGGTAGTCGAAGCCGAACTCGGAGTTCGTGCCGTACGTGATGTCGGCGTCGTAGGCCGCCTTGCGTAGCGTGAACGGCATCATGTTCTGGATGTAGCCGACCGTGATCCCGAGCCGCTCGTACACGGGCTGGT
>JBPPMG010000172.1:0-17816 GCA_051305935.1 Thermoanaerobaculia bacterium | reverse complement strand
CACTACCGCGCGTGCAGCTCCTGCAGGCTCCGCACGCTGCCGCGGCCTTCCTGGACGGCGCGCATTCCTTCGACGCAGGCGGCGACGGCGGAGAGGGTGGTGATGCAGGGGATGCCGCGCTGGAGCGACGTTCGGCGGATGTAGGTGTCGTCGTAAAAGGCTGAGCGGCCGAGCGGCGTGTTGATCACCAGGTCGATCTCGTCGTTGATCATCATGTCGACGATGTTCGGCCGCCCCTCGTGGACCTTCAAGACGAGCTCGGCATCGACGCCGTGCGCGATGAAGTAGTCGCGCGTACCTCGCGTGGCGACGAGCTCGAAGCCGAGCGACTTCAGCTCCTTCACGAGCGGGATGACGGTAGGGCGCTTGTCGTTCGTGTTGAGCGAGATAAAGACCCGCCCCTCGCGCGGCAAAGCGATCCCGGCGCCTAACAGTGCCTTCGCGTAGGCCTCGCCGAAGGAGTCGGAGATGCCCATCACTTCGCCGGTCGATTTCATCTCCGGCCCGAGGACCGGGTCTTCGTCGGGGAACCGTGAGAAGGGGAAGACGGGAGCCTTGACGAAGTAGCTGGTCAGCTTCGGCTCGCTCGTGAGCCCTTCCTGCTCGAGAGTGCGTCCCGACATGACGCGCGCAGCGATCTTCGCGAAGGCAATCCCGGTCGCCTTCGACACGTAGGGGACGGTGCGTGACGCGCGCGGGTTGACCTCGATCACATAGAGCTCGCCCTGCGCGATCGCATACTGCACGTTCATCAGGCCATGCACCTTGAGCAGCTTCGCGAGCTGATGGGTCATCCTGCGGATGCGGTCCTGGTCGCGCGCGGCGATGGCGTAAGGCGGCACGACGGTCGTCGAGTCGCCGGAGTGGATTCCGGCCTCCTCGATGTGCTGCATCACGCCGGTGATGACGACGTGCTCTCCGTCGCAGATTGCATCGACGTCGAGCTCGAATGCGTCCTCGAGGAAACGGTCGATGAGGATCGGGTGCTCTGGCGCCGCCTCGAACGCCTGGCGCATGTATTGGCGCAGCGCGTCGGCGTCGTAGCAGATCGCCATCGCGCGCCCGCCGAGTACGTAAGAAGGACGGACGACGATCGGGTAACCGACGCGCTCAGCCACCTCGAAGGCCTCGTCTTCGGACTTTGCCGAGCCGTGCGGCGGGGCGAGGATCATGTGTTGGTCGAGCATCTTGCCGAATCGGTCGCGATCCTCCGCGAGGTCGATCGAGTCGACCGACGTTCCCCAGAGCGGAGCGCCCGCGGCGGCGAGACGGCCGGCGAGCTTGAGCGGCGTCTGGCCGCCGAACTGCACGATCACCCCGTCAGGCTTCTCGACGTCGAGAATCTCCATGACGTCCTCGAACGTGAGCGGCTCGAAGTAGAGGCGGTCCGACGTGTCGTAGTCGGTCGAGACCGTCTCGGGGTTGCAGTTGATCATGATCGTCTCGTAGCCGATCTCCGAGAGGCCCATCGACGCGTGCACGCAGCACATGTCGAACTCGATGCCCTGCCCGATGCGGTTCGGGCCCGATCCGAGGATGACGACCTTCTTGCGCGTGGTCGGCGCGGCCTCGCACTCCTGCTCGTAAGTCGAGTAGAGATACGGCGTCGAGGCTTCGAACTCCGCGGCGCAGGTGTCGACGCGCTTGTAGACCGGGCGGATGCCGCGCCGGTGCCGGAGCTCGCGCACTTTCTCTTCCTTCACTCCGGCGAGCTTCGCAATCTGGTCGTCGGAGAAGCCGAGCCGCTTCCAGGCGTGCAGGTCGCGCCCCTCGAGCGAGCCACCACGTATCTCCTCGGCGTGCGCGACGATCACGTTCTCCGCGGCGATGATCTCTTCCATCTCCCAGAGGAACCAGCGGTCGATGCCCGAGAGCTCGTTGATCTGCTCGGCGGTCATCCCGGCGCGCAGCGCGTCTCCAACGGCAAAAATCCGTCCCGGAATCGGCGTTCGCAGCTTGTCGCGCAGCGTCTCGTGGTCGGTGATTCCCTTGGTCTCGAGGCCGGAGCGCCCGATCTCGAGCGAGCGAAGCCCCTTCTGCAGCGCTTCCTTGAACGTGCGACCGATCGCCATCGCCTCGCCGACCGACTTCATCGAGAACCCGAGGTGCGGCTTCGTCTTCGAGAACTTCTCGAAGGCGAAACGAGGGATCTTGACGACCACGTAGTCGATCGTCGGCTCGAAGGAGGCGGGAGTCTTCTTCGTGATGTCGTTCGGGATCTCGTCGAGCGTGTAGCCGGCGGCGAGCTTCGCGGCGAACTTCGCGATCGGGAAGCCGGTCGCCTTCGACGCGAGCGCGGAGGAGCGCGACACGCGCGGATTCATCTCGATGACGATCCGGCGGCCCGTCTTCGGGTCGACTGCGAATTGCACGTTCGAGCCGCCCGTCTCGACGCCGATCGCGCGAATGATCTTCTTCGCGTCCTCGCGCATCTCCTGGTACTCGAAATTCGAGAGCGTCTGCTGCGGCGCGACGGTGATCGAGTCGCCGGTGTGGACCCCCATCGGGTCGAAGTTCTCGATCGAGCAGACAATGATGACGTTGTCGGCCTTGTCGCGCATCACCTCGAGCTCGAATTCCTTCCAGCCGAGCACCGACTCCTCGACGAGAACTCGATGGATGGGGGAGAGCTGGAGGCCTCCCGCGACGGTCTCGCGGAGCTCTTCGACGTTGTAGGCGATGCCGCCGCCGCTGCCGCCGAGCGTAAAGGAAGGGCGGACGACGAGCGGGTAGCCGATCTCCTGCGCGAAGGCGAGTGCCTCGTCGACCGTCGCAACATGCGCAGACTTGCACACATCGATGCCGATCTCGATCATCCGCTGCTTGAAGAGCTCGCGATCCTCGGCCGTCTTGATGGCGTCGTAGTTGGCGCCGATCATCTCGACGCCGTGGCGGGCGAGCGCGCCGCTCTCGTAGAGCGCCATCGCGAGGTTCAGCGCGGTCTGGCCGCCAACCGTCGGGAGGATCGCGTCGGGCTTCTCCTTCTCGATGATGCGCTCGACAGTCTCGGCGGTCAGCGGCTCGATGTAGGTCGCGTCCGCGAACTCCGGATCGGTCATGATCGTCGCCGGGTTCGAGTTGACGAGGATGATGCGGTATCCCTCGTCGCGGAGCGCCTTGCAGGCCTGGGTGCCGGAGTAGTCGAACTCGCAGGCCTGACCGATGACGATCGGGCCGGATCCGATGATGAGGATCGAGCGTATATCGGTGCGTTTCGGCATGGTCGGCGCGTACTATACAAGAACTGCGCGGGGCCTGCGGGACGGGCTCGGCGGGAGGGTCGGATGGCTCTTCAGGACACGATCCGGAGGCTCGCGGCGACTCCTCGCGGCCGCCTGATTCTCGCGCTGCTGGCGATCTGGGCCTTCATCGTGCTCGGCGACAGCGTGGCCAGAGTAGTCGGCGCCGGACCCTACAAACGAGACTGGTCGGGCGAGGTCGTCAGCAAGCACGAGTCGACTGCCGGATGGATCGCGCACGTCGCCGCCGGACGGTCGATCTTTCGATCGACCGACAAGGGGACGCGAGGCGCGCCCGTCGGTCCGTGGCGCCTGGTACTGAAGCGCGCTGGCGGCTCGACGATCGAGGTCGCCGTGCCGCGACGCGTCTGGGAGCGCGCCGCGCCCGGGATGATGGTCAAGGGCCTCCGACCTTCCACCGCGGCGATCGTAGGCGAGTAGAGGGGCGCTCCGAGCGCACAACCGGACTTCCGCGATGATCGCGCCGGCGGGCGCAACACGCGGTTCGAGCGTACGATATGTCCACCGGTTCGCGCCTGCGAGCCAGCGAAGAATGCTCGACCTCAACGAGGAGCTGTATCTGCTTGTCCGGGCTCTCGACGATGCCCATGCGGCCTATGCCCTCTGCGGCGGGCTGGCGCTCGCCGTTCATGGCAGGGTGCGAGCGACAATCGACATCGATCTGCTCGTCGAACGAGACGCGCTCGAGGCCGTCAAAGAGCGATGCAGGTCCCGCGGTTTCACCATCGAAGCGGATCCGATGCAGCTTGCGGGCGGTGCCGTCGTCATCGAGCGACTCAGCGCGGTCATCGACAGTGATGTCGTTTCGGTCGATCTGCTCCTCGTGACGGACGCGACGCGTGGCGCGTGGGATTCAAGGTTGGCGGTCCAGTGGCGTGGGACGGAGCTGTGGGTCGTGTCGCGAGACGGGTTGATCGCGTTGAAACAGCTTCGCCGGAGCGGGCAGGATCTGGACGACATCGCGTGGCTGGAGCAGGACGATGGCGATTGACATGTCGCCTCAGGCGATCGAGCGCCGCCTAAAACAGGTAGCCGAGGCGCGAAAGCTCGGATTGTCGCTCCGCAGAGCAGGAAGCAGCATTCGAGACGGCGCAAAACCCGAGGATCGGGACGACTCCTCAATCAGCGACGACGGCGATACTCAGCGCAGTGACCGACCGGTCCCCCGTTGACACGCCCGCGACCTCGACCGTTTCACCAACGACCAGGCCCTCGAGCCGGGCAGGAACACCCCCGCGGGTTATGATCGTTACCCGGCTGACATTCACGCTCCAGACTTGGCCGTCCGACGCCGACACACGGATTCCGCCGGGCGAGACGCTTTCGATCTTTCCGCGAAGGTTAACCACGGGACCCGGAGGCACGGGGACCGCCTTGGCCTCGATCCTGCTCGCCAGGAACGTCCTGTCGTCTCTCCACTCTCCAGTCGCGAACGCCATGTCGCCGAGTTTGATGGCCGAGAGCGGGGAGCTCATGCCATTGCGGAAGACCTGGGTCGTCTCGCTGGTGAGGATCGTGACGCGGACCGGGATCAGCGTCGGAAATGGCTGCGGGACGACGACGTCGATCGACCGCTCTGAGACCGACGCCACGACTCCCATGGCGAAGGCTGGGCGCGGCGGCGGCCCGATGGCCTGGATTCGCTCCGCGAGCAGCGTCCCGTCGTCGCGCACCTCTCCGACGACGATGACGATCTCGCCCGTGTGAAGGTCGGCGAACCGGCTCGGCTGGCCGTTTCGCGAAATCTTCGTATCGTCGTCGACGAGCACGTTCACCGTGCCGTCGTTCGAGTTCTCCATCGGCCGCATCGCGCGGACGCGAACGACGAGCGATCGCGTCGCGGGCTCGATGTCCACGATCTCGCCGAGGATTGCGGGCATCGACGGCATCGCCGGCGGAGAGGCGATATGAATGATCGATGCGACGACGGCGTGGTCGTCACGCAACCGGCCTGCCACGCGGACGAATTCGCCGGGCTTGATCGCGTCGAAACGGACCTGCTCGCGTTCGCGGTAGATCTTCGTTCCGTCGCCCACGACGACGGTGACCGGCCCGTCGGGCGAGTCGTGCATCCAACCGCGCTCGACCGCGACGGTGAACTGGCGCGTCGTGGCGGAGACTTCGAGAACGCGTCCCGCGAAGATCGGAGGGGGCTCGGGCAGATCGGCGACGTCGATGCGGGCCGCGAGGAGAGTCCTCCTGGCGTCGAACTCGCCTTGCGCCAGGACGAAGTCGCCAGCATTGATGTCTTCGAAGCGAATCCGTTCGCGGTGGCGGTAGATCTCGGTCCGCTCGTCCGTGCGAACGATCGCGAGATCGTCCGCGGCGGGTCGCGGCCCGTTCAGGGCGCGGCGCACGACGAGCTCGCGCTCGGCGGCGCGAACCTCGACGACCTCGCCCGCGACTCCGTCGCGATGCGGAGGCGGCTGCGGCTGTGGCGCACGAATTCCGATCTCGAGCGCGAGCAGCGTCCGCTCGCCTGTCGGCTTTCCGGTGACGCGCGCGATGCTGCCGACCTCGACTTCACTCAGCCGGATCAGCATGTCGCCGCGATGGATCCGGGTCGTTTCGTTGACGCTCACCGTGATGACGGCGCCACCGGGTGTCTCGAGCTCGAGCGCCGAGGTCTCCGGCGAGACGCTCGCGACCTTGCCTTCGATGCGTATCGTCTCGCCTACGGCGACGGAGGCCGGAACCGTGAACAGGGCGACGCGCCGCGCGGTCACGGTCCCGTCCTTCGCGAGGAGCGCGTCGGTCAGCGTGTAATCGCCAGGGGCTGGAGCCGCGATGGCCGCGGAGTCGCTCGAGCGGACGATCTCGGTCGACGACGTCAGCGCGACCGTCACCATCCCGCGGGGAGTCTGCACGCGGAACGCCTCGGGCGATACCGCCGTGACGACGCCGTCGACGGTTGTCTGTTGATTGGTGACGGGTCTTCGTCTGCCGGGTTCGGAAGCGTCCGCGGCAAGGATCGAGGTCGCGAGAACGACGGTGAGAGCGAAAGCGGTGCTGCGGGTCATGGCGACATCCTCCGGTACGCGATCAGGATACTCCTGCTCAGGATGCCCTGCCACGACGCCACCTTGGAAACGGCCCGATTTGCGCCTTGCGCCACCGCGATGCAGAATGCCGCCTGGAAGGATTCCTATGCCACGACTGATTGAATGGGAGCGCCTGGAGTTGACGTTGCGCGGCGAGCGGATCGCCGCGATGATCGGCGAGGCGATCGAATCGAACAAGGCGCCGATCACGAGCCTCTTCATGGAGTTTCGCGACGGCGAGCTCGCAATCGAAGGAAAAGCGAAGAAAGGGCTGACGATCCCGTTCGAGGCTAAGGTGCGGTCGATTCGTCCCGACGGCGGCTTGCTGCGCGTCCGGATCGACGAGGCCTCGGCGTTTGGCCTGCCGATCCCCGCGTTTCTGCAGAAGTTCGTCGAGAGCGGCGTGAAGGACGGCTCGGTCAAGTACGACTCGGAGTCGAACGAGCTGGTCATCGACCTCGCCCGGCGGATCCCGGAGTTCGTCGATGTCGTGATCGAGTCCGTGGCGATCGCGAAGGAAGGCATCGTCATCCGGATCGGTGCCGGCGGCGCCGACCTTCCGCCGCGGGCCGCGCGCGAATAAAAGGTGGAGCATGGCGAAACGACACGGTCCGCACGATTTTGACGAGGAGGGCGGGATCGCCGAAGCGCTGATCGACGCGATCCGCGAGGGAGCGATCACGAAGCGGGTGTCGAAGAAGCGAGCGACGCGTTTCTACGATCGGATTCGCAACAAGATCAAGGACTACATCGCGCACCGCGGGGCGAAGCTCGGCACCGCGGCAGACCTGCTGCTCTTCGCGCCCGACGTCTTCATGCTCCTGTTCCGCCTGATGCGCGACGCGCGCGTGTCGGCGACCAATAAGGTTCTCGTCGGTACCGGCATCGCGTACTTCGTTCTGCCGATCGACATTCTCCCCGAGGCGATAATCGGGCCGATGGGCTATGTCGACGATCTGATCCTCGGCGTCTTCATCCTCAATCGAGTTCTCACCGACACCGATGCCGAGATCGTGCGCGAGCACTGGAGCGCCGACGGCGACGTGCTCGTGATGGTGCGCCGCGTCCTCGAGGCCGCCGACAGCCTCGTGTCGCCGAGAGTGCTCGCGAAGATCAAGCGGATATTGAAGTAGGTCCGTGGCGAGCGCAGCCGTTTCTGTGGCGCAGGCACTCCTGCCTGCCGGTCGCCGAAGGCGACTTCGTAGCGGCACACTCCGATGTGCCGCGGGGGATTACTCTTCGACGGAGGTTTCTCAGTCGGAATGTCCGGGCATTAGGCGGCGCTTCGCGCCGCGCGCAGGCAGGAGTGCCTGCGCCACACGAATTGGCGCTACCACACCGGATTCAAGGCCCTCGCGGCGCGCCTCGCGAGCAGTGGGAAGGTCTCCGGATCGTCACCGCGCAGCTCTCGCAATACGCCCGCGAGGAAGAGCTTCGAGACCTGCTTGCGCCAGGTCATCAGGAAATCGGTGTTATCGAGTGGCTTCGCATATTTCGACGTCGCGTCAACGAACTCGGCGATGGCGTCGTCGGTGAGCGCTTTGCCGACGAGCATCGACGACTCGGCGAGCAGCAGCGGGCGTGACGCGACGGCGCCGAGGACGATGCGTGCGTGCTCGACGACTCCGCTGGTGCCGAAGCGGATCGCCGCAGCGACGCCGAGCGTCGGGAAATCGAACGAGCCGCGGCGGCGCAGCTTCCAGTAGGTCGATTTCACGCCGTCGTGCGGGATCGTCACGCGCGTCAGCACTTCGTCGTCGCGCTTCGTCATGTAGCGCATACCGTCGTCGTGGAAGAGCGCCTCGAGCGGGATCTCCCGCTCGCCGTCTTTCGATGAGAGCAGAGAGACGCTTGCGCCGAGCGCGATCAATGCCGGCGCGGAGTCGGTCGACGAGACCGCCCAGCAGCGCGAGCTCGACGGGGCGACCCAGCAGGTGCCGTCGTCGTCGCTGGCGACCCTCTCGATCGCGACGGCTTCGGGCCCCGGCGCCTTCTTGCAGAAGTCGATCGCCTTGCGCCACTCCCAGTTCTGGTTGTAGTAGTTGCAGCGCGTGTCGAGGCAGAGGTTACCGCCGATCGTCGCGCTGTTGCGAATGAGCGGCGTCGCGACCTGCGCCGCGGCGCGGAAGAGCGCGCCGTGCTCGCGCAGCCGCGGATCGCGCACGATGTCGGCAAGCGTGACGCCCGCACCGATTGTCGTCTCGCCATCGACGTGAACGTCGCGCAGCTCGTCGACTCGCCGCAGGGAGATGAGCAGCTCCGGCATCTGCTGCCGTCGCTTCATGTTCGGGACGAGGTCCGTTCCCCCCGCGAGCAGCATCGCCTTTCCGCCGCCGTCTGCAAGCGCGGAGGCCGCCTCGGCCGCGCTCTTCGCGGCGACGTAACGGAACCGCCCCGCGCGCATCATCGCTTCACCCCGTCACCGATGTTGGCGCCCGGTGAATCGGGAGCGAGACGCACTCCCGACTCGACCACCTTCGATTTGCGCGGCTTCTCGTTGATCGCGCGCCCGTCGCCACCTTCCCACGGCGGCGGCACGATCGACATCTCGCCCCAGTCGATGACCGGGAACGAGTCGGGCCCCACGCGCGGCGAGCTGCCCTCGCGCTGCTCGCGCAGCGCCTTGAAGACCTTGTCGGGCGTGATCGGAATCTCGTCGATCCGCACGCCGACCGCGTCGAAGATCGCGTTCGCAATCGCAGGCATGATCGGCAGCAGCGGCCCCTGGCCCACTTCCTTCGCGCCGAACGGGCCGTTAGGCTCCGGCTCCTCGATCAGATACGTCTCGATCTCCGGCATCTCCATCGTCGTCGGGCTCTTGTACTCGAGCATCGACGGGATCTTGTGGACGAGCGCGCTGGAGAGCCGCGCCGGCAGCCGCCGCATCGCCGACTCCTCCATCAGCGCCTCGCCCAGCGCCATGTAGACGCTCCCCTCGACCTGCCCGCGCGCTAGCACGGGGTTCAGCGCGATGCCGATGTCGTGCGCGATCCAGATCTTCTTCACCTCGACCCAGCCGCTCGTCCGGTCGACCTCGACCTCGACGACCGACGCCGAATAACTGTACGCAGGTGAAGGGCCGACGCCGCCACCTTTGTACTTCGCCGCCGAGATCGCTGGCCGATACGAGCCTGTCGTGCCGATGATTCCGTGCTTCCCTTCGGCGACGATCACGGCATCCTGGAACGAGAGCCCCTGCGCCGGATCCTCCGCATCGAAGACGCGGCTGTCGGCGAAGACGAGCCGTTCTTCGGGAATGCCGAGCTTCGCCGAGACTCCCGCGGCGATGATCGCCCTCGCGCGCTCGGCCGCCTGGATCGCCGCGTTGCCCGCCATCAACGTCACCCGGCTCGAGTAGGAGCCGAGGTCGACGGGAGTGAGATCGGTATCGCCCGTCAGTAGCTTGATGTCCTGCGGCGCCACGCCTAACACCTCGGCGACGATTCCCGCGAGGACATCATCGGAGCCCTGGCCGACCTCGGTCGCGCCGCAGAAGAGAGTCACGAGCCCCGAGCGGTCGAGCTTGAGCTGCACGCCGGAGTGGGGAAGGTCGTTCCAATAGATCGGCAGCCCCGCGCCGCATAGATACGACGAGCAGGCGATGCCGACGCCTCGGCCATCAGGGAGCTTCTGCCACTTGTCGCGCCACCCCGAGCCTTCGACCACTTTCTCGATGCACTGACGCAGGGCGATCGTGCTCAGGCGCATGTAGTTTGCGGTGAGCGAGTGAGGCTCGGCGAGCTGCTGCAGGCGAAGGTCGGCGGGATCGCGACCGAGGGCGATCGCGATCTTGTCGAGCTGGACCTCCTGCCCAAAGCGCGGCTGCGGCGTGCCATGCCCACGCTTCGGCCCGCAGGGGGGCTTGTTCGTGAAGGTGCGGCAGCCGCGGAAGCGGTAGCGCGGCACGTGGTAGGTGACCGTCTGCAGCTGGCCCGTGTAGAAGGTCGAGGCGACGCCGTAGCTGCCGTACGCGCCGCCGTCGAGCAGCGTCTGGAGATCCATCGCGACGATCGAGCCGTCGTTCTTCACGCCGGTGCGCAACTTCATCAGCACAGGGTGGCGGCCGCGATGGCAGTAGAAGACCTCCTCGCGCGTGAGGCAGATACGCACGGGCCGCCCCGTCAGCAGCGCCGCCTTCGCGACGATGATCTCGTGGTTGAAGACGTCGGTCTTGCCGCCAAAGCCGCCGCCGTTAGGCGCAGCGACGACGCGGAGCTTGTGGGGCGGAAGCTCGAGCGCACGGGCGACCTGGCGGTGTACGTAATGCGGCACCTGCGTCGCGGAGTGGAGCGTGAGGCGACCGTCGGGATCGAGCAGCGCGATCGCCGCGTGCTGCTCGAGCGCGAGGTGGGTGTTCCCTTCATAGAAGAAGAGGTCGTCGAAGACGTGATCGGCGCCGGCGAGTGAAGCGTCGACGTCGCCGAACTCGAGCGCGATCTTCTTGTGGACGTTGCCGTGGTCGCCGTAATCGTGAATCCGTGGCTCCTCGTTCGCGAGAGCCTCGAACGGATCGGCGATCGTCTTCAGCAGTTCGTACTCGACCTCGATCAGCTCGCTCGCCGCCGACGCTTCCTCTTCGGTTGCGGCGATGACGGCGGCGACCGGATCGCCGACCATCCGCACCTTCTCGCGGCAGAGCGGCTCCTCGTCCTGGCTGACCGGAAGGATGCCGAAGTTCACCGGGAAGTCGCGCCCGGTAAGGATCAGCTGCACCCCCGGCGCCTCGAGCGCCCTCGCGAAGTCGATGCTGACGATCTTCGCGTGCGGGTGCGGGGAGCGAAGCAGTTTGCAGTGCAGCGTCCGCGGGAAACTGATGTCGTCCGCGAAGCGAGTCTGGCCGGTGACCTTCGCGCGCCCGTCGACGCGGCGGCGCGGCTTCCCGACGACTCGGTACCCGCCGCCGCTCACGGCTTCTCCTTCGAGCCCATCTTCGCCGCGGCCTCCTCGACCGCCTCGAAGATCTGAATGTATCCGGTGCAGCGGCAGAGATTTCCCGACAGCGCCTCGGTGATCTCGCTTCGCGTCGCGTTAGGCCGCTCGTCAAGCAGCGCCTTCGCGGTGACGAGGAATCCCGGCGTGCAGTAGCCGCACTGCGCAGCTCCGCAGTCGGCAAAGGCGTCCTGCAGGGGATGGAGTCGCGCGTTGTCCGCGAGCCCTTCGATCGTCTCGATCTCGGCGCCGTCGCACTCGAGCCCCAGGACGAGGCAGGAGAGAACCGGCCGCCCGTTCATCAGTACGGCGCAGGCGCCGCACTCGCCGAGCTCGCACCCGTGTTTCGTGCCGGTGAGCGCGAGATCCTCGCGCAGCAGCTCGAGCAACGTCTTGTTCGGAGCGAAGAGAACGTCCTTCGTCTCGCCGTTGACGGTGAGGGTGATCCGGGCGTTGGTCATGGTTGTCGGTGGCATTGTCAATTCATCCCGCGTCACGTTCGCGAGGCCGGTTTGTCATTCCGAGCGAAGCGAGGAATCTGCAAGACGTAGACTGACCGCTTCCTCAGCGGTTGAGTGTGGCTACTGCCGTGATTGTTCGCTGAGGAAGCAGTCAGTGTCATCGTTTTGCAGATCCCTCGCTGCGCTCGGGATGACATCGCATACCGCGACCCCAAACTCTCATGACTGTCACATGCCTCACCGCGTCTGCCTCGGCACGGCCGCCTGTTCCTTCTCGACCCGCTGGACGATGCCGATCACGTCCTCCTCGGTCAGCAGGTGATCGCTCTTCTTCGCGGTATCCAGGATCGCCCGGATGATCTCAGCGTTGCACGGGAGCTCGCGCTCCTGGAGATACCAGACGACGTTCGAATTGCCCGACATCGGTCCGATCTCGATCTCCTGTCGCCTCCCGATCTCGTGCGCAGGCACGCCTGAGTAGACGAGGTTCGCGAGCTCGGCCTGTCCGCGCTTGTGCGCCTTCACCACCGCGGCGGCATGGACGCCGGTCGCGGTGCGGAAGGCGTCGCGCCCCACGATCGGCATGTTCACCGGCACGGGAACGCCGGTGGCGTCGGAGACCCGCCTCACGTATTCGGGAAGCCTCGACAGGTCGTCGTCGCGGAGGCCTAACAACTTGAAGTTGACGAGCAACTGTTCCATCGGTGTGTTGCCGACGCGCTCGCCGATCCCCAGGCCGCAGCCGTGGATACGCGTCGCACCCGCTTCGGCGGCGGCGAGGCTGTTGGCGAGATCGAGCCCGCGGTCGCGGTGGCCGTGCCAGTCGATGCCGACGTCGGCGCCGAGCTCTTCGATGAGCGTGCGAACCCACGTAACGAGGTTGTACGTGCCGTCGGGAACCGCGGCGCCGCAGGTGTCGCAAAGGCAGACGCGCGACGCTCCCGCCTCAATCGCGGCTGTGAGGAGCACGCGAAGGTCGTCCGGGTTCGAGCGCACTGTGTCCTCGGTGACGTAGGTGACGTCGAGGTTCTCGCGTCTCGCGAACGCGACCGCCTCGCGCGTCTGCTTCAGGATGAAGTCGATCGACCACTCCTCGGCGTACTGGCGCACGGGGCTGGAGCCGATGAAGATGAAGGCGGTGATCGGGACGCCGGTGAGCTGCACCGCATCGGCGATCGGCTGGATGTCGACGATCATCGTGCGCGCCGCGCAGCCCGGGCGGATCTTCATCCGCTGGCCGTCGATCTCGCGGCAGAGGCGGATGGTCGCGTCGCGCTGGCGTTGCCCGGCGCCGGGAAGGCCGACGTTCACGCTGTCGATACCGAAGCTCTCCATCAGGTGGAGGATCTCGACCTTCGTGTCGACGGAGGGATCGATGACCGACGGGCTCTGCAAGCCGTCGCGAAGCGTTTCGTCGTGGAGCATCACGCGCGCGGGCCAGAGAGCGCGCCGCGCGCCGAATCGCGACCAGTCGAAGATGAGGCTGCTCTCGTGGGGGATGCTCATCGCGGCCTCCTGCGGTTCGACACTCTCACCGTTGCGACTTTGCAGCGCCGAATTCGCGCGCGCGGCGAAGGAGGTCGGCGGCGCCCTTCGCGTCCCCTTTCTGCCTGCGGATCAGGGCGAGGTGGTAGAGGCTGCTCGCCTCGTCGATGCCGTCGTCGAGGCTCTTCTCGAACTCGCGCGCCGCGAGATCGAGCTCGTCACGGCGCTCGTGAATCACACCCATGTGGTAGTGGGCCATGAGGTACTCGGGGGTGAGCAGCATCGCGCGCTCGAAATGGGTGAGCGCATCCTCGAGCATCCCCTGGTGGAAGAGAGAGAGGGCGAGACGATAATGCGCGGCGTTGTAGTTCGGGTCGATGTCGAGGCAGCGGCGGAACTCGGCTTCGGCCTCCGGCATGTTGCCGCGGTGGTAGAAGGCGACGCCGAGGTCGTAGTGCGCGAGGATGAAGCGCGGGGCGAGGCGCGTCGCCTTCGTGTAACACTCGATCGCGCGCTCCAGCATGCCGAGGTGGAAGTAGAACGTGCCGAGCTCGTGATTCGCCGGGACATTGTCGGGATCCGCGGCGAGGAGACGCTCGAGCTCCTGCTGAGCCTCCCGCGTGCGCCCCTCCTGCTGGTGCGACATCGCGAGCAGGATTCGGTGATCGAGCCAGGCGTCGCGGAGAAAGTTCCCGCATTCGGCGCAGAACTTGTCGGTGGCCACTGGCAGATGGCCGCAGCGCTCGCAACGCGCGGCCGGCGTCGGTTGGCTCTCATGAGTCATTGGGGACCTCCGTGTAGGGGCATTATGGCGCGAAAGGACGAAGTGACGAGGCGAAAGGCGAGAGGCAGGTCAAAGGTCATAGGTCAAAGGTCATAGCAGGCGAAAGGCGAAGGGCGAGAGGCGAAGGGCGAAAAGGCCAAGGAGGAGGCGGGGCGTTGCGGCGCGTAGCGCCGAAGGATCGGTAGCCCCCGGCTTCAGCCGGGGGAGCAATGCGCCAACCCACCCAACCCGCCGCGTAGCGGCGCCGGAATCGCCCCGAGGTACAATTCGCCCAAGGGACTTGCGCATGGTCGTGATGAAACCATGCATACATATACGTCCGTCGCCCTTCACGTGGTGTTCGCCACGAAAGAAAGAAGACGCTCGCTCACGCCCGAAATTCGGGACCACCTCTTTCCGTACCTCGGGGGCATCGTTCGAGACCAGGGTGGATTCCCGATCACGATCGGTGGCATCGAGGACCATGTGCACGCATTGTTTGAGATCACCACTGTCGCGCCGATCGCGACGATCCTGCGTGAGCTCAAGGGCTCGTCTTCGCGCTGGATCAACGAAAACTGGCCACGAAAGGGATTCGCGTGGCAACGGGGTTACGGCGCATTCAGCGTCAGCCGATCGAATCGCGATGCGGTGGTTCGCTACATCGATCGTCAAGAGGAGCACCACAAGAGATTGACGTTTGAGGAGGAGTACGTCGAACTCCTCAAGGCACACGGGATCGCGTTTGAATCGAAAAGGCTTTGGGCCTGATGAGATCGATCCTGCGCCGCTACGCGGCGCGATGAATTCATGGTGGGTCGTATACCCCCAGCTGAAGCTGGGGGCTACCGATCCTTCGACGCTACGCGTCGTACGGCATTCGGTGTGCGTGAGATCGGTGAGCGGGGAGGTAAAGCGTGTGGGCGCGACGTGTGTGGGCACGACGTGCGTGTGTGCGACGTGCGTGTGTGCGACGTGCGTGGGCCTTACGTGAATGAAACGGGCCGGCGGAGACTCGGCGCGTAGCGCCGACGGATCGGTAGCCCCCGGCTTTAGCCGGGGGAACGACACGCCAACCTGAACAACGCGCCGCGTCGCGGCGCAGGACGCCGTCGCGCGCTGCCTCATCACTCCTCGATCTTGCACTCGAGGCAGAGCCTTGCCGCGGGCGCGAAGCCTTCCTTCTTGAAGAAGGCGAGCAGGTCGAAGTCGCCCCAGGCGACCTCGGTGCGCAGCGTCGTCACGCCGAGGGCGCGAAGCTGCATCCGGAGCTGGCGCATCAGCGCCTGCGCGACGTGCTGCCGCCGCGACTCGGGGTCGACGCCGATTGCCTCGATCGACGCGCTCGGCTCCATGATCCCGAACGCGCCGTAGTAGAGCGATCCGAGGCCGAAGCCGACGACGCGGCCGTCGATCTCCGCGACCATCGAGATCTGCATCCCCGCCTGTTTCACGGTCTTCTCGATCATCATCTCGAAGTACTTGGGCCTGCGGCGGCCGCTCGACGCCGCGTCGATCTTCACCACCGCGTCGAGGTCGCTTTCCCGCATGGCACGAACGACGACCGTTTCCGCCATCGCCTCTTCGGGGCTCTCGAGTTGATCCAGTTCCATGACCTGACCCTCCTGTTGCCTACGAACTGCCGAGATATTGGCCCGCGTCGACGCGAAGCACCTGACCGGTGATGCGGCGACCGCCCGGGCCGCAGAGGAATGCGATCGAGGCCGCGATGTCGTCCGGCTCGGTCATCGCCCCGAGCAGAGTCTCGCGCAGCGCCGCCGCGCGAACCTCCTCGGCGAGCGCCTCCGTCATCGCGGTGCGGACCATGCCGGGCTCGACGACGTTGACTGTGATGCCGAAGCGCCCCGCCTCACGCGCGGCGCTCTTCGCGAGACCCGTGAGCCCCGCCTTGCTCGCCGCATACGCGGAGAGACCGAACTTGCCGCGCGAGCCGTTGATGGAGCCGACGAGGACAATCCTGCCGCCGCCCGCCTCGCGCATCATCGGCACCGCGGTCCGCATCGCGAGGAACGCGCCGCGGAGGTTGACCGACTGGACGAGGTCCCAATCGTCTGCCGAGAGCTTCCAGACGACCGCGTCGCGCGAGATGCCGGCCGCATGAACGAGCATGTCGAGGCGGCCGGCGTGCTGCGCCAGACGGGCGAACGCCGACACCACCGAGTCCTCGTTCCGTACGTCGCAGGGAATCGTCTCGGCGGCCTCCGTCGACGCGAGATCGAGCGAGAAGACACGCGCGCCTTCCGACGCGAGACGACGCGCGATTGCGACGCCGATCCCGCCGGCGCCTCCGGTGATGGCCGCAACCTGTCCCTCGAGCGGGCTCGGGGCGTTCATTCCGTCGCGCTCCTGCGCGCCAGCACGCGGTGCCGGTACGCTCCCCAGAGCGCCGCGCCGATCGCGCCCGCCTGGTTCGAGTGCGGATGCGTGTGCACGCGGATCGGGACGCCGTCTTCCGCGATCTTGTCGCGCACCGCTTCCGTGAGCCCGACGTCGGCAGAAAGCCCTCCGGTGATCGCGACGTCGTCGAACGCCCCGGTCGCGCGGAGCAGCTTCACGTAGCGACCCGCCATCGAGAGATGGATTCCTCGGAGGATGTCCGCGGGCCTGATCCCGCGGCTCACCATGTTGATGACGTCGGTTTCGGCGAGCACGGCGCAGATGCTGCTGACCACTTCGGGAGTCTTTCCTTCGAGCGAAAGCGCGCCGACGTCTTCGAGCGCGATGCCGAGGTAGCGCGCGACGTTCTCCAGGAACTGGCCGGAGCCCGAGGCGCACTGCGACGTCATTCGGTAGTTGAGCACGCGGCTCTTCTCGTCGATCTTCATCGCGCGCGCGTGCAGCCCGCCGATGTCGATTACCGAGCGGACCTCGGGCATCAGGAAGATCGCGCCGCGCGCGTGCGTGGTCATTCCGTAGAAGTGCCCGCGACGGAACTCGACCAGCTCGCCTTCGCCCGTGGTCGCGGCGTAGGCGACGTCGTCCTTCGTCGCACCGGCCTCGCTGAGCGCCACGGCGTACGACTCTTCGATGACTTTGCGGAGATCGCGGCGACGGATGCGCTCCGCGTGGAGCGCGAGGATCTTCGCGCTGCCGTCGTCCTCGCTCGACATGACGGCGACCTTTACAGCGCTGGAGCCGACGTCGATGCCGGTCGTGACGAGGGTACCCGTTGCTTCCGTGATGGCTTCTGCAACCGTCATGCGTCGAATCTCCTGTCGGAGGCGAAAGGCGAGAGGCGAGAGGCGAGAGCAGGCGATGCGGCGCAGGTGCGATCGGCTGCCCGTTGGCTGATGCGCGCGGCCGGCGCCTTCGTAGGGGCGACGCGGTGCGTCGCTCGCTTTTCGTGCAAGGACCAGGAACGGGCGACCCATCGGGTCGCCCCTACGAGTTTTCGAAACGCTGGCGAAGACTGCGGTTGCCTACTCATCGCCTTTCGCCTCTCGCCCCGCTCTTAGCGCGAACAACGCGCCGCCGAGCGCGCCGGTGTAGATCGAGTCGTGGGAGATGTTGAGCTGTCGCTCGCCGTAGTTCTCGCCGACGAGGTCGCGCAGCGCCTGGACCGCCGCCGGGTTTCTCGCGACGCCTCCGGTGAAGGTGAATTCGTCTGCGATCCCTCCCGACCGGGCGAGCAGCGACATCGCCCGCAGGATGATCGCCCGGTGGAGCCCCGCGAGAATGTCCTCACGGCTCTGGCCTAACGCAAGCCGGTCGCGCAGCTCCGCTCCCGCGAAGACAGTACAGGTGCTGTTGATCTTCACCTTGCACGTGCTCTGCTGCGCGAGCGGGCCTAACTCGTGCAGGCCGAGGTTCATCTCGTCGGCGATGTATCCGAGGTAGCGGCCGCAGCCGGCGGCGC
>JBPPMG010000123.1:0-11187 GCA_051305935.1 Thermoanaerobaculia bacterium | reverse complement strand
CTAACAACTAACAACTAACAACTAACAACTAACAACTACCCCCCCTCACCCCTTCGTCGCCACCTTCGCCCACGTGTCTTTGAGTGTCACGGTGCGATTGAAGACAGGGTGCTCGCCTGTCGTGTCGGGGTCGACGACGAAGTAACCGAGGCGCTCGAACTGGTAGCGCGTTCCAGGCGACGCTCCCTTCACGGAGGGCTCGAGCTTCGCGTGGGGGAGAGTCTCGAGCGAGCTCGGGTTGATGTCGGCGAGGAAATCGCCGGCCTCCTCGGGGAACTCGCTCTTGAAGAGGCGGTCGTAGAGGCGGACCTCGCAGTCGATCGCGTGCGTTGCGGAGACCCAGTGGAGCGTTGCCTTCGGCTTGCGCCCGTCCGGCGCATCGCCACCCTTCGTGGAGGGATCGTACGTGCAGCGGACCTCGGTGATCTCGCCCGCGTCGTTCTTCACGACGCCGGTGCAGGTGATGAAGTAGGCGGAACGAAGGCGCACCTCACGGCCAGGCGCGAGGCGGAAGAACTTCTTCGCAGGCTCCTCCATGAAGTCGTCCTGCTCGATCCAGAGCTCGCGCGAGAAGGGAACCTGCCGCGTTCCTGCGCCGAGATCCTCGGGGTTGTTAGGCGACTCGAACCACTCGGCCTCGTTCTCCGGATAATTCTCGATGACGACCTTGAGTGGGCGGAGGACCGCCATCACGCGATTCGACGTCTTGTTGAGGTGATCGCGGACGCTGTGCTCGAGCAGCGCGACGTCGATGACGTTCTCGCGCTTCGCGACGCCCACCTCCTCGGCGAAGGCGCGGATCGCCTCCGGCGTGTAACCGCGGCGGCGGTACGCCGAGATCGTCGGCATTCGAGGATCGTCCCAGCCGTGGACGTGCTTCTCCTGCACGAGACGAAGGAGCTTCCGCTTCGACATCACGGTGTAGTTGATGTTGAGGCGCGCGAACTCGATCTGTCGGGGTTTCGACGGCAGCATCGGGAGGTTGTCGATGCACCAGTCGTAGAGCGGGCGGTGCGCTTCGAACTCGAGCGTGCAGAGCGAGTGGGAGATCGACTCGAGCGCGTCGGAGATCGGGTGGGCGTAGTCGTACATCGGGTAGATGCACCAGTCGTCGCCGGTCCGGTGATGCGTCTCGCGCTTGATGCGGTAGAGCACCGGGTCGCGCAGGTTGATGTTCGGCGACGCCATGTCGATCTTCGCGCGGAGCACGTGCGCGCCGTCTTCGAACTCGCCTGCACGCATCCGGCGGAAGAGATCGAGGTTCTCGTCGACGGAGCGATTGCGGAAGCGGCTCTCCCGCCCCGGCTCGGTCAGCGTGCCGCGGTGCTCGCGGATCTCCTCGGCCGTCAGGCTGTCGACGTAGGCGTTGCCGGTCGTGATCAGGTGCTCGGCGAAGTCGTAGAGCTGCTGGAAGTAGTCGGACGCGTGGTAAAGGTGCTGCTGCCAGTCGAAGCCTAGCCAGTGGACGTCGCGCTTGATCGCGTCGGCGTACTCCTGCTCTTCCTTCGCGGGATTCGTGTCGTCGAAGCGAAGGTGGCAGCGGCCGCCGTACTCGAGCGCGAGGCCGAAGTTCAGGCAAATCGACTTCGCGTGGCCGATGTGGAGGTAGCCGTTCGGCTCCGGAGGGAATCGCGTTACGACCTCGGTGTGCTTCCCTGTCTTGAAGTCGTCTTCGATGATCTCCTCGATGAAGTTGAGGGATCGCGGCGTTTCGGTAGCGGTCATAGGAGCATTCCTGGTTCGGATTGCCCGCCCGGACGCGTGTCCCGGGGAGCGTGAAGCGCGGAGTCTACAACGCCGGAGGCGGGGGCGTCATTCGACGGGCTATTGGGGATCTGCGGCAGGCGTTCGAGTCTGAGATGGCAAGGCTGCGCGGCTGACCCGGCATATCGCGCGTATTGGGAGTTCAGGGCGCGGGGAGCTCGAATGGCTCGGTATGGAGGTCTTCG
This sequence comes from Thermoanaerobaculia bacterium, assembly GCA_051305935.1. Taxonomy (GTDB): domain Bacteria; phylum Acidobacteriota; class Thermoanaerobaculia; order Gp7-AA8; family Gp7-AA8; genus JACPDH01. The sequence goes on along the minus strand of JBPPMG010000123.1, from coordinate 9,238 downwards.
GCGCGGGAGACGGAATCGCGCGTGATCCAGGAGCACCAGTCGAGATACTCCATCGTGGTCAGCGTCCGCCGCTCGCGAATGCGCCACTGCATCTCGCTGTCGGCCGCGGTGATCGGCACGTCGGCTTCGAACGAGTCGAGCGGCTCAACTCTTCTTTTCGATGGCATCGAAGAGCTCCAACAGGCCGTGACGCTCGAAGTACTCCCGGATGGCCGCTCGATCGACTCCGGGTACGTGGAGGAGCACCCTGACATCGTCGCCTTCGTACAGTGCGCGATGCGGGAAGTTCTTCATGGCGAGCGCCTTCATCATCGCCAGGTGCTCCGGGCTCGCGACGGGAAGCGGGCGTCCTGGAAGCAGCTCTTTCGGCACGGCATTCGAGAACACGGAGTCGGCCGTGTGGCCGGAGAGGTACATGAAATCGACGTGGCCCCACGCGACGTCGGGATGTTCGTGGTTCGAGAAGGCGGCGGAGAGGAAAGCGGTGTTGAATCCAAGGCTCTCCGCGAACGTGACGATGCCAGAGGATGCCTCCGACTCGACCGCGAAGTCCGCGTCGCGCGTCGGACGGGTGCGGCCCCAGGCGTGAACGGCCAGGCCTCCGATCAGCGCGTAGCGGATGCGCTCGCGCTCGAAGAAGGCGGGGAATACGTCGAGTGCGCGCTCGAACTGCACGAGGGGAGCGTAGCACGGGCGGCGAAACGCTTCGCTGACAGATTGCGAGCAGCCTGGGTATCAGAGCTTCGGACGTCGCGCCGACGTCATTCCGAAGCGAAGCGAGGAATCTGCCAAACGACATGGAGCTTCTTCGCCAGCAGGTTGCGATTGGAGATTGGTGGCGCCCAGATCGACGTGATGTGAGCGCTCGAGGCTCGGTTTGGGAGTGACGCACGGGTACGCCTCGCGCAGCGCTATCATCTACAGACAGGATCCGCTCGCTGCACAGCGCGAGGACTACACGCGCTTGTATCATTGGGCACACTCTCAATCCGGCGCTGAGAGACGTGGCGCGTGATGGCCGGTCGTGCCTGTCGCCGTCGCGGCACGCGCGTTGAGTTGAGATTCAAGGTTTGACCCCAATGCTTTTCTTGAGTTCAATCGCGGAGTTGCTTCCCGGCGTGTATGTTGCCGCGCTCGGGGTGGCGTTCCATTTCGCGCTCGCGAGGTGGTTCGATGCCGTCCCGCGACGGGTGATCCTCGCGCACTCAGCGATTCTGTTGTTGTTTCTCGGCCCGCACCTCTTCCTCGGCCGGACGCTTCTGCCTGTATCGAACCTTCGCGGCTGCGCTGCTTTCGCCGGCGTGTTCGACACGTCCGCGGGGGAGAACCCGCTGCACGACGACCTGCTCGTGCAGCTTCTTCCGACGATCAACTCGGTTCGCTCCGCGCTCGCCCGCGGCGAGCTGCCGTTGCGTGACGATTCTATGGGGGGCGGCATGCCGCTCTGGGCGGACCCTCAGGCTCAAGTGATGCAGCCGCTCATGCTCGCATCGATCATCTTTCCGCCCGAGCGCGCGATGGTTGTCAGTGCAGCGCTGCGGCTTCTGCTCGCGCTCTCGTTCTCTTTTCTCTTTTTCCGCGCGCAGTACGGATCGGAGCGGGGAGCGCTCGTGGGAAGTCTCGCCTTCGGACTCGGAGGCTTCCTGCAGCTGTGGCTCGGATGGCCGATCGCCAACGCCGCGGCATGGATGCCCGTCCTCCTGTACGCGATTCGGCGTGTAATCGACGCCGGAGAGAGGCGCGACGCGCTTCTTCTCGTTGGCGCTGCCTTCGGTCTCTTGACCGTGGGTCACCCGGAAACTGTCGTCTACGCGCTCGCGTTCTGCGGCTCCTTCGCGCTTTTGGAAGTGTTCCGTGCGCCGGCGTCGCGACGAGTGAGGGTTGCGCTCGTCCTGGCCGCCGGCACTGCCGTTGGAGGTGCGCTGACCGCGCCGGTGAACCTCCCGTCGATCGAGGCGATCGGGACGAGCGAAAGGACGCTGTCCAACGCGTACTTCTCCGAGGTCCGGGAGAGAAAAGGAGAATCTCCGACCGTGAGGCTCTCGAAGCTCGGAGCGATCGTCGCGCCCGACGCGTGGGGCAACAGCCGGTACGGCAGCTACTGGGGCGCGCTCAATACGAACGAGGATGGAGCGGGCTTCGCAGGCTCTGCCGCGCTGCTGCTCGGTCTGATCGCGGTCAGCGCACGATCGCGCGATCGGCTCGTCATGTTTCTGCTCGTCTGGCTGGTCGGTTGCATCCTCGTCATCTCGGCTGCGGGGCCGTTCGGTTGGATCGTCTGGAATGCGCCAATCCTCCGGAGCTCGGCCTCCGGGGGGCTGCGACTGCTGCTGCTCGTGAACTGGATCGTCGCCTGGCTCGCCGCGTGCGCCGTCGCGAGCTTCGAGCATCGCCCTGCGGGTTGGGCGCGCGTCGCGGTCGTTGCCGTCGCGCTTGCGACGTTCATCGTCGCGATCCATCTCGCGTCGGCGCCTGCCGAGATGCCCGATCGAATCGCCTCGAGGCGCGCGACGATGCTCGTCGCGCAGCTCGGCGCAGTCGTCTTCGCCGCGATCGCCATGTCGATGAAGTCCCGCCGTGTCGCGGCCGCGCTGCTCGTCGCGACGATTGCCGCGGAGCTGACGATCGCCCACCTGCCTGCCAATCCGGCAGGAGAGGAGACGATGCCTGATGAGCCGCCGCTGATTGCCTCGCTTCGCGAGCGCTCCACGGGCTGGCGAATACAGGCGTCGGAGCTCGCTCTCCGGCCTAACGTCGCCAGCTTTTATGGACTACGGCAGATGGATGTGTACAACCCCGTGCAGCCGTCTGCCTGGTGGGCGGTAGTCCTCGGAATCACGGTGGCGAGCTCGGACGCGGCCCGGGGCGACGCCGCGGTGTGGCTCGACACGCTCGGCGTGCGCTTCCAGTTGCGAGCGCGTGGCGAGGTGCCAGCGGTGGAGACGCCGCTGCTCGCGGACGACTCCGTCGTCGTGACCGAACGGCCGTCGGCGGAGCCGCTCTATCGATACGCGCAAGGCGTTTCCGTCGCACCGGCCGGCTCGTTCGTCTCGCTCTACTACCTTCCGCAAGCTGGGCGCAGCGAGGCGATCGCGAGGCGGGCTGCCACGCTCGAAAAGGCGCCGTTCTCATGGTTGATCGAAGGAGCGCCGCGTGACGGCAGAGTCTTCGTCGCCGATGAAGGGTTCTGGTCGGACTCCTGGAGGCCGGGAGACGGGGACACGCTCGAGGTGACGCCGCACGGCCCCACACGCCTTGCGTTCACGACGAGTTGCAGCGGGCCGAGGCTTCTCGCGACTACCGAAGTGGACGATGGCGGCTGGATCGCTCTGGTCGAAGGCCGACGGGTGCCGATTGAAAAGCTCAACGGCATGTTTGCCGGAGTCAGAGTTCCTCAAGGCGAATCGCGCGTCGAGCTTCGCTATCTGCCCCCGGGATTCGCCGCGGGCATCGCCGTGGCGCTCCTGGCCTTCGTCGTCGGTACCGCGCTTTTCGTCTGGTATCCGCCCGTCGGAGGCGCCGCTCTTCCGTTGAAGAGCGGCACCCCGGAAGATCTCAATGGCGAAGATAGGACGCCGCGAGACGGCGGAAGAGCGAGTCACTCGGGGCGACTTTCGTAAACGCCGCGTTGGGCGGGAAGATGCTGGGAATGAAGACAGCGTCCTGGGAGACGTTGTCGATGACTGACGCGTACGGAGCGACCGCTCCGTCTCCGCCGGTGATCCGGAACTCGGCGGCGCCCGCGTCGATAAGGGCGGGCGCCAGGGTCGAGGCGGCAAACTGGATGTGGACGAACTGGTTCGCCGGAATCGAGAACGTCCGCGTTCCCGTCGTAGAGCCGTCCGCCGCCTTGACTCTGATCTCGATGACCATTCCGGTGAGCCCGGCGCCGGCGACGAATCCGAGATTCGTTCGGTACGCGGCGTTGTGGATCAGGCCCGGCACGTACGCGACGGAAAGCGCGTTGTTCGTGTCACCGATCGTGTTGTCGATGAAATCACGAACGGGAGGCACGGTCTGGCCGTACGTTCCACCGCTCGCCGCGTTGACGTAGGCCCGGCTCGTCACGGCGAAGGCCCTGTTGCCGGTGACCATGACGGCGCCGAGGCTGCCGCCATTCGAGCCCGTGTATCCGGCGAGGATGTCCTTGATCACGACGCTTCCGCCCGGGGCAATCGTCAGCGATCCGTCGGGCAGCGCGGTGGAAACGAGGTTTGAGACGTTCTCGGAGTTCCCTTCGCCCGATTCGATGAAGAGGAACTGCAGGTTGAGCGGGCTGGATGAAAAGTTTTGAATCGACGTGTCGGTCATCCACATCGACGAGCCGACGCCCGAAACGTGGCTGGCTACGGGGAGGACGTAGAAATCGGCGAAGTGATCCGCCCACATGGGCAGCGCCGACACGGTGGCAATCAGGACGAACAGCAGCAATCTTCGCTTTCGCATGGCATCGTCTCCAGTCGTCGAGCGTCAGTTCTGGTTCGTGCCGGCCGCGCCCGTGGGAAGCGGCTGCTGCGACGCGCCGAGGAACGGGAACGTGTCGCGGAACGGGACGTCGTTGCCGTTGACGCTGTCGCCGAGCGTGTTCTGGTTCGCGACGAAGAAGAGAATCGTGTCGATCACGTCGTCCGCGGGACGGCGGCCGTTGGGGAAGCCGGCACCGGAGTTGTTACCGCCGCCCGGGCCGCTGTTGGCGATCGACGTATCGATGCGGAGAATGTCGCCTGAGGCGACCGCGAGACCGGCGAGAATGCCGATGTTCGCTTCGTTCGTTCCGAGCGACTGGAGCGAGGCGACGATGTCGCCCGCGAACTTCCCGGCCGCGTCGTCAGCGGGGGAGGCGTGGTTGTACTCCTTCTTCCTGCCGAAGGGGATCAGGACGGTGTTGATCCCGGGAAGCCCTTGACGGTCTGTGTTCACCCACCGGCCGCTGCCGCTGACGTTGCCCTTTGCGCCGATCACCTGCAGGACGCGACGCTGCGACGACTGGCTCGTGCCGATGATCGTCCCGTTGGTTCCCAGGAGGGAGGCCGCGGGCACGCTGAGAGCGATTGCCATCACGTTGTAGCCTGCGAAGGAGTCGCGGCCGCGCTGGAGCACGCTGGCATCCGGCGCGCCGGCCCTGACGCTGGCGACGAAGCGGCCGAAGGCGGGGATGTCGAAGAAGAACGGATCGTCCGTGAGGCCGGCGAAGAACGAGACGCCGCTGACGGGATCGGTGGTCACGACGGCGGTGGGCGCGACTTCGGCTGTGTTGCTCGGCGCAGTCGTCAGCGCTGTGAACGAGGTGCCGTCGGGCAACTGGATCGTCGCGGTCTGCGGCGTCGTCGGCCCGGTCTTCGGAGAGAAGGTCACGCGGATGAACTTGTCGGGAACCGCGTCGCCGGAGTTCTCGACCTCAAAGTTGAAGCGCACAGTGTCACTGAAGACCGCGAGGTTCGCATTCTCTCCCGGCGTAATGAAGCCGGAGAAGGTCGCGATCATGACGAGGCGGCTGTTGTCGTTCGGATCGAGAAACGCGTATCCGTCGCCGAGATCGGCGCCTCGGTCGTCCGCGTTGTTCGGCGAATCGACGTGGTCCGAGGCGACCAGCGGGAGAGAGACTGCGAGCAGTACCGACACAAAGACAAATGTTCTTCGAAGGACGTTGAGCATACGGGTCCCCTTTCGTGAAGCGTTCAATTGTTTAATCGGAGCTGGATTGTATACGAACCCAGGGTCATTCTGGATCTCCGTCTCAAAATGGAGAGAAGCCTCCGAACGCTTCGTGGCGTAAAATTGCCCGGTTTTCCGACATCCCGAGGAGGCCGTTCTTACTCATGACACTCGAACTGGCTCTGGTCGCTCTTCTGCTGCTCGCGTGTGGAGGAACCGCCCTGGCGGAGCCGTCCGCGGTGGAAGTCGCTGTGCCCGAAGGGGATGAGGATCACTCCGTCGCGTTTCTCGAGGCGCGCGTTGCCGCGGATTCGGACGACATCGTGGCGTGGAACCGTTTGGGCAACATCTATCTCGCGAAGCTTCGGGCGACGGGGAACCACGATTTTCTCGACGAGGCGACGCGATGCGCGGAGGCTTCGCTTCTCGCCGTTCCCGATACCGGGAACCCTTCGGGACTCGTCCTGCAGATTCGGTCGAGGTTCGGCGCGCACTATTTCGACGAAGCGGAAGGGCTCTCGCGGCGGCTCATCGCGCTCGATCCCCGCGGTTTTCTCGGCTGGCAACTTCTCGGCGACGCCTTACTGGAGCTGGGTCGGTACGAGGAAGTCGCGCCCGCGTTCGAGAAGGCGGTCGCTCTCGGCGGTGTGACCACGGCGAGCGAGACGCGGCTTGCGCGGGTCGCGAGTCTCCACGGCGACCGTGCGACCGCGCGCCGCCGTTTCGAGTCGGCGAAAGCTCTCGCCGCGTCCTCGCGCGACCGCGCGACGGAGAGCTGGTGCGAGTGGCAGCTTGGCGAGCTGGCATTCGGAATCGGGGACTGGAAGCGGGCTGGCGGACACTTCGACGCAGCCCTTGCGATCAGTCCCCGCTCGATCCCGGCCCTCGGGGCGCGCGCGCGGCTCGAGGCGGCGCGCGGCGAGCTTCCGCGGGCGATGGCGACGTACGAGGAGGCGATCGCGCTCGACGCGTTTCCTCCGTTCGTCGCGGCGTTGTCGGATCTTCACGCAGCCACGGGGAACCGGTCGCGTGCGGACGAGCTTCTCGCGCTGATCGACGAGAACGCGGCGACGCCGCGCGAACAGCGTCTCGACCGGCGGCATCTCGCGCGAATTTACGCCGATCGCGACATCCAGACCGAGAAGGCATTCGAGCTCGCGGCGGCCGACTACGCAGAACGCAGGGATATCCACGCGTCCGACACTCTGGCGTGGGCCGCGCTGAAGGTCGGCAAGCTCGAGGAGGCGCAGCGCGCCATGGAGGAAGCACTGCGGCTGGGGACGGAGGACGCGGCGCTCTTCTATCACGCTGGGATGATCGCGCTGGAACGCGGAGACAAACCGGCCGCGCGAAAATGGCTCAACCGTGCGCTGAAGCTCAATCCGGAGTTTGACTACGCCCAGGCGAGGCGGGCGAAGGACGCGCTGAAGAAGGTGAGGTAGTTCAGCCTAACACTCCACGCACGCGACGAAGGGTCATTCCGAGCGAAGCGAGGAATCTGCAAAACGATTCTTGACCGCATCCGCAACAGCGAATCAGCGCTTCGCCACGGAGTGTGGCTGAGGAATCGTTCAGGTTAGACGTCCAGCTGATTCCTCGCTGCGCTCGGAATGACGGCTCCTGCCTCTCGTGGAGTGCTTGACTCGAGGCCATTGGCCCTAACACTCCACGCACGCGACGACTTCGCAGCCGTTGCCGTGGTACTCGAGCCGGCTGAAGCTGAGCATCTTCGCCATCGCGATTCCTCTGCCGTGGGTGTCGAACGCGCGGCGGGGATCGATCTCGAGATAGCTCATCCAGTCGAAGCCGCTCCCTTCGTCGCGAATCGTGATCCGGACTTCGCCGTCGTGACGCTCGAACTCGACGCGAACGCGGCGCTTGGCGTACTCGTCGAGCGCGAGGCGCCGATCGATCTCCGCCTGCCAGCCGTTCGACGCGAGAAGCTCGGTCTTTTCCTTGTAGGTGATCCCCAGGTTCCCATGCTCCACGGCGTTGATGAGGAGCTCGGAGATGCCGACCACCTGCGTCTCGGGATCAGGGCAGGCGTAAGCGATCAGCGTGCCGAGCTCGCTCGCCTCCACCATCGTTCGAAACTCGAATGTTGCGCGTCGAAGTGACGACAGTCCGCGGATGCCACGGCGCACCTCGCGCCGGAACGTAGCGTGACGATCGTGGTCGGCGATTGCCGCGGTCACGATCGCGACCAGGATGCCGAGGTCGAGCGGCTTGACGAGATAGTAGTAACAGCCGGCTTCGATCCCTTCGCGGATCTCCTCGCGGTCTCCTGCGCCTGTCTGGAAGATGACGGGAATCGACTGGAGCTTTTCCTCGCGCTTGATCCTCTTGAGGAGCTCGAGTCCGTTCAGCCGCGGCATCTGCCGGTCGAGCAGGATGACGCTGTAGACGTAGGGATCGGCACTGAGCATTTCCCATGCGTGCTCGCCGTCCTCGGCCGTGTGGATCTCGTACCCTTCTTCTCCGAGCCGTTCGCTGAGCAACTCGCGAGCCATCGGATCGTCGTCGACGACGAGAAGGTGCTTCTTGCCCTGGTCGTGCATGCGTCGAGTCTCTCCTCGGGGTCACTGATCTGTCGCTGGAATGTGCTCGTATCTTACCCACGACCGGGCGGAATCGGGTACGGCAATCGATTCCGCTCGGAATTCGTCGGCGATTATTCAGAGAGAAGAGACGAAAGGCCGGGCGCGGGCTCGGGATCGGGCGCGGAAGAATTGGCGTCCGATTGGCGCGAGGCAAATCCTGTTAAGTGCCGGATCAGTCGTTGCCGCGGTTCGCTTCCCGGCCGGACTCGGTGTCGGCTAGCCCGGAAAACGTCCCGGCGGCGGTTCCCACAGCTCCACCCGGTTTCCCTCGGGATCCATGACCCAGCCGAATTTGCCGAACTCCGAAACCTCGGTCTTGTCGTCGACCGTGCAGCCTTCCGCACGCAGCGTGTCGAGAAGCTCCATGAGATTCTCGACGCGGTAGTTGACCATGAACGGCGCAGTGCTCGGCTCGAAGTAGTTGGTCGATTCCGGGAAGAGGCTCCAGACGGTCAGGCCCTCGGGCTGGGCTTCAGGCTCGTTCCATCGAAACGCGGTGCCACCCCAGTCCTGCACGTCGATTCCGAGATGGGTGCGATACCACTCGCCGAGCATCTTCGGGTCGCGGGACTTGATGAAGATTCCACCGATGCCGGTAACACGTTTCATGGCTTTCCTCGCGGAGGGGTGAGAGTTGTTAGTTGTTAGTTGTTAGGCAGGTTCGGATGCCTTCGCGCGCGGTGAGAGCTTCAGCATCTGCATCCGACCGACAACCCGCTGGCAGCTTCGAAGCAGGAACGGCCATCCAAAATCGTCTAACAACTAACAACTAACAACTAACAACTAACAACTAACAACTAACAACTAACAACTAACAACTAACAACTAACAACTAACAACCCCCCCTCACACCAGCCCTTTCTCTTGCGCGAGGAGCGTCAGCTCGACGCGGCCCTTGACGCCGAGTTTCTCGTAGATCGAGTGCAGGTAGGACTTGACCGTGCCTTCGGTGATCGTGAGCTTTTCGGCGATTTCCTTGTTGC
>JBPPMG010000068.1:0-21791 GCA_051305935.1 Thermoanaerobaculia bacterium | reverse complement strand
AACTACGCGACGAAAGAGATCACGGCCAAGATCGTCTATTACGGCCCCGGTCTCTGCGGGAAAACGACGAACCTTCAGTTCATCTACGACTCGCTCCCGTCGAACAACCGGAGCAAGATGCTCTCGCTCGCGACGAAGACGGACCGCACGCTTTTCTTCGACTTCCTTCCGCTCGACCTCGGCAAGATCCGCGGCATGCGGACCAAGCTGCAGCTCTACACCGTCCCCGGCCAGGTCTACTACAACTCCACGCGCCAGCTCGTGCTCAAGGGGGCGGACGGCGTGGTCTTCGTGGCAGACAGCCAGGACTTCGCGCTCGACGCAAACCAGGAGTCGCTCCAGAATCTCGAGGACAATCTCAAGCGCCAGGGAATCCGGATCGCCGACATCCCGGTGATCATGCAGTACAACAAGCGCGACCTGCCGAACGCGATGCCGATCGCGGAGCTCGAGGCGACGCTGAACGCAAAGTTGAAGGCTCCGCACTACGAGTCGGTCGCAATCACGGGCCTCGGTGTCGAAGAGTCGCTGCGGGGCATCGCACATCACGTCCTCTCGCACCTGATCAAGAAGTACGGGCTCGAGGGCGCCGATCCTCTCGACAAGGATCAGATCCAGGTATTGAACCTCTCGCCCGCGGAGCCGGTTGCCGCGGCGCCGGCGGCCGCGCCTGCGAGCGATTCGGTCTGGGCCGACGACGACGAGGAGCCGATGCCGACTCCGCCCGCTGCGGCAGTTCCTGCTGCTGCGGCAGCGGATCAGGTCTTCGTCGAGGACGACGATGACGACGACGTGAGCGCGCCAATGGTCGGTACCGAGCTCATCTCCCCACCGTCTCCCCCGCCGCCGCCGGGAGGCTTCGTGCCCGAGAAGAACCCGTTCGGCGATCTCCCGAGCTTCGCCGCCGAGGAGGACGCCGAGGTTCCTTTCGCCTCGGTCGAGATGCAGCTTCCCGAGGGGCTCCTGAACTCCCTCCCGAAGATCACACAGGGCGGAGCGTCCGCAGCTCCCGCCGCCGCCCCGATCCCGTTGGCGCAGCCCGACGGGGAGCGACGATCCGCCGACGGGTTGGTCAAGGAAGTGACGATCCCGCTGAACCTCTCGCTCACAGAGCTGAAGGGGCACAAGAAGCTGCGGCTCCGGATCACGCTCGACGTCAACATCCTCCCCTAGAATCGCCGCGTAGCGTCGCGCCGTTCTGCCCGAGTCGTTCGGCGAGAAATCTATCCAGCCGGAGCGGCGTTGACCCGTCGCGTAGCCGGTACTTCGTTCCGAAGGCCGGAGGGGTGGTCGAGTGGTTTAAGGCAGCGGTCTTGAAAACCGCCGTACCGGAGACGGTACCGTGGGTTCGAATCCCACCCCCTCCGCCAAACGAAACTTCGAACGGCGAATGTCGAATGAAGAATGAGGAATGGAGAATGTAGAAAGTGACGCGAGACGTCTTTCTTCATTCTCCATTCCTCATTCGACATTTCGCTTTCTGCGATCGATGCCACGAGCCTGCCGACGCAGAAAGCCATCGTTTGTATTACTATTAATCGGCTCAGCCATAAGAACAACAATAACATCATGCCTTAACACGCCCTCGCCCTTTCCCCGTCGCATTTCTCCTTCGTTGTGTTAAAAGGAATCAACCAGCCGGAATCGCAGTTAGCGCTGGAACCTGTTCCCCCGCGGGAACCGGTTTTTTGACAATGCGGCAGTCCCCGCCGGTCGAGCCACCTCGCGGGGAGAACATGTGCGGAGAGATGGGAGAGTGGCTTAATCCAACGGTTTGCTAAACCGTCGTACGGGTTAAACTGTACCGGGGGTTCGAATCCCCCTCTCTCCGCCACTTCCTCCGCAGGAGCAGACACGTCGCAGAGATGCGGCGTTTTCGTGTTTTTGGGTGATCGGAAGACCGTGTGGCGCAGGCACTCCTGCCCGCGCGTCGCCCTTCGCCTCCCGCCCGATCCTGCGGCGCTTCGCGCCGTGCGCAGACAGGAGTGTCTGCGCCACACAGGCGGGGCGTTTGCCAGGCATCCTTAGCTTCCTGCCTGCTATCGCCCTTCGCCTCTCGCCTCCCGCCTTACTTGGCGATCACCACTTCCGCGGCTCTCGCCGGCGCACTCTCGTTTCCTGTGCGATCGACCGACGTCACGGCGTAGACGATCGAGACGTTCAGCGGCGGCGCCTCGTCGTGGAAGCTCGCTTCGGACAGAAGCGTCGGGTTGAGACGCGTCTTCGCTCCTCCCGCTTCGCGGTAGACGATGTAGCCCGCAAGGTCGGACGCGCTCACCGGATCCCAGATCAACCGCACCGACGTCTCCTCCGCGAGTGCCGCGACATTCTTCGGCACAGGCGGCGCGAGGAGGTCGCGGAAGTCGACCTCGGCGGGCAGCGACGGCGCGCTCTCCGCGATGGCAGGCTCCTTCGCAGCCACTGCCGTCACGCGATAGCTGTAGCGCGCGTAGGGAGGTTTGTCCTCGTAACGAGTCGCCGTGGCGTCGATCGTCGCAACCGCGTCGCCCGGTACCTCGCCCGTCGTCGAACGGTAGATCGTGTAGCCGCGCACCTGCGGGTTTTCCGCTCCCGTGGTGCTCTTCCCCGGTTTCTCCCAACTCAGCACGACGGCCTCGGGAGTGAGCTGCGCGCCGAACGCTCCCGGAGGCTCCGGCACGTCGTAGACCACCACCGCGGAGAGATTCGAGAACCCGCTCGCCTTCTCGAGCCCTTCGGTCACGACAGCATAGACGTAGCGAAGAGGGACTCCTCCTTCCCCGGCGAGCACGGGAACGTCCTCGAACTCGATCTTCGCCCCGACGGCGAAATCGGGCAGCTCGTCTTTCGAGACTTCCGCCACCGGCTCGGCTGCCTTCAGGTACTGCGGTAGCAGCGGCAGCGCGACCTGCTCGAAGAGCTCGCTCGCCGACTTCGCCTCGTCTCCCGTCAGTTGCGCGGCGAGCGATTGCGGCAGCGGATCGACGTAGCGGTAGACGACGATCTTTCGAAGGCCCGACAACGTCTTTCCCGCGGTAGACAGGGACGGATAGCTCCAGCGGAGCAGAACCTTCGAAGCCCGCTGTGATACAACCAGATCGGTCGTGGCAGCGGGGATCTCAGGGATCGGCGGATGGGGCAGCCCAGCCTTGCCGCAGGCTGTCGCGAGGACGAGAAGGAAACAGGCGAGCTTCTTGCTCATTGGATTCTCCGCTGGCGAACTGGGCGCATTGTAGCGGATCGCGCGGGCGGTACGATTCAGGCGAAACTAACTCGGCGCGCGGCACTTGCGCGCGCTCGGCGACATGCGACGCATCCCCGGGGCCGTGAGGTCGTGGAACAACAGGGGCGTCGCGCCGGAGCCACACGGGGCATCCGGGACAGGGAACGAAGGGACGAGGACGAACGATGTGCGGAATCATCGGATACGCGGGTGAGCGGGACGTCGTGCCGCTGCTGATCGAAGGGCTGCGGAAGCTCGAGTACCGCGGCTACGACAGCGCGGGGATCGCGGTGGTCACGAACAACGGGCTGGAGATCCGCCGCGCGGAAGGAAAGCTTGCGAACCTGGAGACGCGCCTTCTGACCGAACCGGTCGAGGGCACCTTCGGCATCGGCCACACGCGCTGGGCGACGCACGGCAAGCCGAGCGAGAACAACGCGCATCCGCACCGCGACTGCTCGGGACGGATCGTCGTGATCCACAACGGCATCATCGAGAACTTCATCGCGCTGAAAATGCGACTCGCAAACGCGGGGCACACGTTCCGCACCGACACCGACACCGAAGTGGTCGCGCACCTGGTCGAATCGCATCTCGCGTCGCTCGGTTTCGTCGATGCAGTGCGCGCGACTCTGCGAGAGATCGAAGGGCACTACGCGCTCGTCATCATCGACGCCGACGAGCCGGGAACCATCGTCGCCGCGCGCAACGGCCCGCCGCTGGTCATCGGCAAGGGTGTCGGCGAGAACATCATCGCCTCGGACGTCACGCCGCTGCTCCAGTACACGCGCGACATCATCTACTTCGAGGACGGCGAGTACGCCGTCGTGACGAAAGACAAGGTCGAGCTCTTCGACCGCGACGACAAGCCGGTCGAGCGCGAGGCGAAGCGGATCACCTGGGACGCGGTGATGGCCGAGAAGGAAGGCTATCGCCACTACATGCTCAAGGAGATCCACGAGCAGCCGCGCGCGGTGCGTGACACCTTCACCGGAAGGATGTTCGAGGAGTCGGGCGAGGTCTTCTTCAACGATCTCGCGATGACGCCCGAGGAGTGGTCGAAGATCCGCAGGATCCACATCGTCGCGTGCGGAACGTCGTGGCACGCGGGGCTCGTCGGCAAGTTCCTGCTCGAGCAGGCGGCGCGCATTCCGGTCGAGGTCGACTACGGCTCGGAGTATCGCTACCGGGATCCGATCGTCGACGCGACGACGCTGGTCATCGGCGTGACACAGTCGGGCGAGACGGCCGACACGATCGCTGGCATGCAGGAAGCGAAGTCGAAGGGAGCGAAGCTGCTGACGATCTGCAACGCGATCGGCTCGGCAGCGACGCGCCTCGCGCACGGCGTCATCTACACGAACGCGGGGCCCGAGATCGGCGTCGCGTCGACGAAGGCGTTCACCACGCAGCTGACCGCGTTCTACCTGCTCTCGCTCTACGTGCGTCAGCTGCAGGGCGAGAGCCGCGATTCGATCCGCGCCGCGATGCACGAGCTCGCGACGATCCCGCACAAGCTCGAGGACATCCTCGAGAAGGAAAAAGAGATCGAGGAGCTCGCCTACAAGTACTCCAAGGCGCAGGATTTCCTCTTCCTCGGCCGCGGTCTGCACTACCCGATCGCGCTCGAAGGGGCGCTCAAGCTCAAGGAGATCTCCTACATCCACGCGGAAGGCTATCCGGCGGGCGAGATGAAGCACGGCCCGATCGCGCTGATCGACGAGAACATGCCGATCGTCGGCATCGCGACGAAGACACCTTTCTACGAGAAGGTCGTCTCGAACTTCCAGGAGGCGCGCGCACGCGACGGCAAGCTGATCGTCATCTGCGACGAGGGCGACGAGGCGATGCGCGCGCTGGCTGACGATGTCATCGAGATCCCGCACACGATCGAAGCGCTGCAGCCGATCCTGACGGTCGTCCCGATGCAGCTGCTCGCCTACTACATCGCGTTAAGGCGCGGCTGCGACGTGGACCAACCGAGGAATCTCGCGAAGAGCGTGACGGTGGAGTAGGGGAGTGTCAGGCACGTTCGACAAGGCGGCGCGAACAATGTGGCGCAGGCACTCCTGCCTGCGCGTCGCCGAAGGCGACAGGTTTCCGGCTCAGTTCGCGTACAACATCGCCGGCGCTTCGCGCCGCGCGCCGGCTGGAGTGCCTGCGCCACATAGAACGCTGGCGTCATGCAGGCAGACCCCTCACCGCAAATACGACCCGCCATTCACGTCGATCGTCACGCCGGCGAGGTAGTCGGAGAGCGGTGACGCGAGGAAGAGGATCGTCTTCGCGACGTCGTCGGGCTGCGCGACGCGGCCGATCGGGATCTCCGCTTCAATGCGATCGCGGAAGCGGCGCAGGTCTTCGGCCGCGATGTCGGTCTCCACGTACCCCGGCGCGACGCAGGTTGCGATGATTCCCTGCTTCGCGTGCGTTCGCGCGAGCGACTTCGTGAGATTCATCATCCCCGCCTTCGACGCGCCGTAGTCGGGAAACTCGAGCTCGCCGCGGAAGCCGGAGCGCGACGCGACGTTGATGATCTTCCCGCCTCCCTGTTTCTTCATGTGCGGGATCACGAGGAACGCTGCGTTTGCCGCGCCGAAGAGGTTCACCTCGATGGTGCGGCGCCAGCCGCTCTGCCAGGCCTCGTAGTCGTCGCCGTCGAACGGGTTGATCGCGTGAACCGCAGTGTTGTTGACGAGGACGTCGATGCGACCGAAGCGCGCGATCGTCTCGTCGACCATCCGCGCGACATCTGCGGGGTTTCCAGCGTCGGCGCGTATCGCGAGCGCGTGCTCGGGACCGATCGTCGCGACGACTTCGTACGCAGCGTCTTGCCGGGTGGCGAACGTGAACGCGACGCGCGCGCCACATTCGGCCATGAGTATCGCGGTCCGGCGCCCGATGCCGCGGGAGCCGCCGGTGATCAGGACGACGCGGTTGGTCAGGTCGATGTTCATTGCGGGTGCCTCCTGCGGTGGTGTGGCGATCGGGGTTGGCCACGCCTGGACGGGAAGATACCAGACGGATGGGTAGCAGACGATGCGAGCGGGACGTAGGCAAGGCGTCTCGCCTTGCCCGAATTGCGCAGAACCCGCGTCTCGCGCGTGGCGGCAAAGGCCGGAGGTCTTCGCTACATCTCAGCATCTTGACGCTCGTTCAATCGAGCATCATGATGCTCGCATGCGCACCACGATCACGCTCGAGGAAGACGTCGCGAAACTCATCCGCGAGGAGACCCGGCGAACCGGCGCGAGCTTCAAGGACGTGGTCAACGAAGCGATCCGAAAAGGCCTGACGACCGGCAGCGCTCCCGCTTCGCGACAGGCGAAGTTCCGGGTGAAGCCGAAGGCCTGCGGCTTCCGGCCGGGAATCGACCTGATGAAGCTGAACCAACTGCTCGACGAGCTCGAAGTGGATCACGCCGGCGTCGTCGTGATTCGAGACAGGTGACCCCTTGCGGATTCCCGACGTCAACCTCCTCGTGTACGCGTACAACACCGACGCCCCCGACCATCGCGCTGCGCGCGCATGGTGGGAGGCTTCGCTCTCGGGCACCGATACCGTCGGTCTCCCGTGGGTCGTCCTGCTCGGATTCCAGCGCCTCATGACGAGCCGGCGAATCATGGAGAAGCCGATGGCGACCGCCGAAGCCATCGCGCACGTCTGCTCGTGGCTCGAGAGGCCGCAGGCGCAGACGATTCACCCGGGGCCGCGCCACCTCGACCTCCTCGAGTCACTCTCGGCTTCCGCACGAAGCACAAGCGAGTTGACCACCGACCTTCACCTGGCCGCGCTCGCCATCGAGCACCAGGCCGAGCTGCATTCGAACGACTCGGACTTCGCTCGCTTTCCCGGGCTTCGCTGGGTCAATCCGCTGGCGTAGAGTCCGATTCACGTATACGTACGGGAGCACCTGCCGGCAGGATGCCGGCGGACCAGCCGGCCAGAGGCCAGCGCTCCTTTCCTCCCCCCTGCTACCATTCCGCGCATGAAACTGCGACTCGCGCTCCTTGCCGCTCTCGTCCTTATCGCGCTTCCTCTCGCCGCGGCCGATCTTCCCGCCGGCTACTGGCCGCCGCAGAAGGTCGCGGAGATTCTCGCGAAGACGCAGACCGTGCGCCTCGCGCCCGACCTTTCGAAGCTCACCGAGGGTGAGCGCGAGTGCGTGAAGCACCTCCTCGCCGCCGGGAAGATCATCCAGCGGATCTACGAGGATGCGCGGCATCCCGACGCGGTGAGGTCGCTCGAGGCGCTCGGCGAGCTCGACGAGGCGTCGGGCAGCGGTAAGCGCACCGCGGATCTGCTCAAGCTCTACAGGCTCAACCAGGGACCGATCGCCGCGACGCTCGACAACAAGCGCGAAGCGTTCCTCCCCGTCCGCCCGCAGACTCCCGCGCGCAACGTCTATCCAGAGGGCGCTATGAGCGAAGAGATCGACGCGTTCCTCGCGACGCACCCGGAGGCGCGCGCGTCGATCCTCGGTGATCGCACAGTGGTCCGCCGGTCGACGAAGGCGAGCCTCAGGGCCGACCTTACGACGCTCGCGCGCGTGCCGCTCATCGACGCGATGCATCCCGGGCTTTCGGCGCGACTCCTCGCGCTGCTCGACGCAGGCGACGAGAGCGGTTTCTACGCCGTGCCGCAGTCGCTCGCGTGGGCCGCCGAGTCGGTGGCGATCTACAAGCTGCTCCATCTCGCGGCCGACGCGGTCGAAGGAGACGACGCGGAATTCGCGCGCTACCTGCGCAACCGCGGGCGCGACATTCTCAGCGACGACTACGAGAGCGGCGACGCGTCGTGGATCACCGGCCGGTTCAAACGCCTCAATGCGCAGATCGGCTCGTACGAGACCTACGACGACGCGATCTACGGCGTCAAGGCGTTCCACTCGCTGAGCATCCTCGTTCGCGACGAGGAGGCGAGCGCGCGCGTCGCGAAGGCGACCGCCGGCCTGCAGGCGATCGAGGATTCGCTTCCGTACGAGCATCACAGGCGCGTCCGAGAGGAGATCCCGGTTGGCGTCTACGAGGTCGTCGCCGACTTCGGCCAGTCGCGCGGCGGCAACACCGCGACGATCCTGCCTAACGACCCGCTCATGACGAGCCGCTACGGACGAACGATCCTCCTTCGCGGCAATATCATGAAGAACGACGCTCTCTTCGCGAACTCGAAGGCGGCGTGGGACGCGGCGGTCGCGCCCGAGCTCGCGTCACACCTGGCTCCCGATGGCAACTTCCACCGCACTCTGTGGCACGAGATCGGGCACTACCTCGGGGTCGACCGCGACGAGAAGGGCCGCTCGCTCGACATCGCGCTCGAGGGCTCTGCCGATTCGATCGAGGAGATGAAGTCCGACCTCGTTTCGCTCTACGCCGTTCCCGCGCTGCTCAAGTCGGGCTACTACGACGACGCGACGGCGCGCAGCGTCTACGCCAGCGGCATCAACCGCGTGCTCCAGAGCGTGAAGCCGCGACGCGACCAGCCGTACCAGACGATGATGCTCATCCAGTTCAACTGGTTCGTCGACAAGGGCCTCCTCGCCGCCGATTCGAAGACGAAGCGGCTCACGATCAGGTACGATCGCTACCACGAAACCGTGACGTCGCTGCTGAAGGAAGTGCTCGCGATCCAGCGGGCCGGTAACGCGAAGGCGGCCGACGCGTTCATCGTAAAATGGACGACATGGACTCCGGAGTTGCATGAGGCGGTCGCGCAGCGGATTCGCGCATCGCAGAAGTTCCGCTACACGCTGATGACGTACGAGGCGCTCGGCGACTGACGGCTCCGCGGAGCGCGAACACGATCACGAATCAGGCAGGAGAACCGGTTCGATGCTGAAGAGCACGACAGAGAAGATTCTGACCCCGATCCAGCAGTTCATGCGCACGGAAGCGGCGTCGGGGTTCATCCTCGGTTTTGCAACGATCGCGGCTCTCGTCATCGCGAACTCGCCGTTCCATGACGCGTACGAGCACCTGCTCCACCTGCCGATGAGCTTCGGCATCGGCGCGTTCGACATCGAGAAGGGGATGAGCCACTGGATCAACGACGGTCTGATGGCGATTTTCTTCCTCCTTGTCGGCCTCGAGATCAAGCGCGAGCTCAAGCTCGGCGAGCTTTCCGACTCGAAGTCCGCGGCGCTTCCGATCGTCGCCGCGACGGGCGGCGCGGTGGTGCCCGCAGCCATCTACCTGGCGTTCTGCTACGGCACCGAGATGCAACGCGGCTGGGCGATTCCGATGGCGACCGACATCGCGTTCGCCCTCGGCGTCGTGGCGGTGCTCGGATCGCGCATTCCGCCCTGGGGCAAGGTCTTCCTGATGGCGCTCGCCGTCGTCGACGACCTGATCGCGGTGCTCGTCATCGCGATTTTCTACACCTCGAAGCTGAACGGGCTTGCGCTGCTCTGGGCGGCGCTGTTCCTCGTCATGCTGCTGTTCATGAACTACTTCGGCGTCCGGAGGCTGATCTTCTACCTGATCGTCGGGTTCGGGCTCTGGGCGGCGACGCTCGGCTCGGGAGTCCACGCGACGATCGCGGGAGTCGTCCTCGGCCTGACCATTCCCGCTGCGCGCAGCAAGGATGAGGATGAAGAGCTCGAAGAGGCGTTCGAAGATGCGGTCGAGGCACAGGCCGCGGAGGACGGCACCGAGCTCGAACAGGCGCGGCTCAACAGGCTCGCGTCGATGATCGTGCACGATTCGCCCCTCCATCGGCTCGAGCACCTCCTCCATCCCTTCGTGGCGTTCGGCATCATGCCGATCTTCGCCTTCGCAAACGCGGGAGTCGTGATCGACCCTTCCCTGCTCGGCGAGGCGGCCCGGTCGCCGATGGCTCCAGGAATCGTCCTCGGTCTCTTCTTCGGAAAGCAGATCGGCATCGTGCTGTCGTTCGTGATTCTCGCGAAGCTCGGCTTCTCGTCGCAGCCGCTGAGCCGGGAGAACCTGCGCCTGATTCACGGCCTCTCGCTCGTCGCCGGAATCGGCTTCACGATGTCGCTCTTCGTCGCGGGGCTGTCGTTCACGCAAGGCCCGCTCTTCGAGGAAGCGAAGCTGTCGATCCTCGCCGCGTCTCTGCTCTCGGGAGTGATCGGTTACGCGCTGTTGAGAAGGCTCAAGCCGGCGACGGAGACGTAGTGGCAAAGGCCGCCGGCCGTTGCGCGGAGGCCGGAAGCCTCCGCCACGAACGCGGCTATCAGGACTACTCGTCGACCCTGCGAATCGACGTGATCTTCACCGGCTCCGCGAGCATCTGCTTCTCATTTGGAAGCTCGTGAATCGCGCGTACGATGTCCATTCCGCGGATTACTTTGCCGAACGCGGCAAAACCCTGCCCGTCGGGGTTGCGCTTTCCTCCGAAGTCGAGCTCCGGCTGGTCGCCGACGCAGATGAAGAACTCGGAGCTCGCCGTTCCCGGCTCGCGACGCGCCATGGAGATCGTTCCGTCGAGATGCCGAAGGCCCGTGGTGATCGTCGTCTCGTGCTCGATCAGCTCGAGCTCGGGAGGCCTGGAATTTGCTCCGAGCCCTCCCTGAACCACTTCGATCTTCACGTCGTTGTTAGGCTGATTTTGCTTCGTGACGACGCGGTAGAACGTCGAGTCATCGAGCTCACCGCGGTCGACGAAGTTCAGCAGGAAGCTCCCGGCTGTGATCGGTGCGCTCTCGGCGTCGAGCTCGACGACGATTTCGCCGAGTGGCGTCGTCATCGCGACACGCGGCCCCGCGGTCAGCGGCAGCGCGACGCAGGCGAAGAGGACGATGAGGAGTGGCGTGGAGATTCGCATCGCAACATGATGCGCAGATGCCGGACGCTTGTCACGCGCGCGCGATCAGTCCATCCGACGGCGAATTACGGCAACCGTGACGTCGTCCTCGACCGGAGCCCCGGCGCAGAACGACTTCCACTCCGCGACGATCTCTTCGAGCATCTCCGCAGCCCTCGCGCCCGCGTGCCACCCGATCACGGTCTCGAGATAGGCGTCGCCCAGCTCTTTCCCTTCCGGGTTGCGCGACTCGGTGAGGCCGTCGGAGTGGAGCACCAGCGACTCGCCGTAGCCGAGCGATCCTTCGAGAATCTCCCAGCTCTCCTGCTCCTTGATTCCGAGCGGGTAGGCGCCGCGGCCGATCCTCTCGACGACACGACCGGTACCGTCCACCTTCAGGAGCTCCGGATGCCCGCCGAGGACGAGCTCGTAACCCCCCTCCGGGGAAAGCACGAGATAGCAGGCAGAGAAGAACGACCGGCTCCCGCCGACACGGAGCAGGATCCTGTTGAGCGACGAGAAAATCGCCAGCGGCGACGGATCGATTTCCAGCTGCGTGCGGAACGCGGCCTGCGCGACGGCCATCACCAGCCCCGCCGCCATCCCGTGCCCCGACGCGTCGCCGAACAGCACCGCGAGGCGCCCGTCCTTGAGCGGCACGAAGTCGTAGATGTCGCCGCCGACGGTGTTCGCGATCCGGTTGAATGCGTCGAGCTCGTAGCCGGGGACTCGCGGCAGCTTTTCCGGGATCAGGCTCGCCTGGAGGTCGCGCGCGAGCTCGAGCTCGTTGCGGATCTTAAGTTTGTCGATCAGCTCGAGCCCGAGCAGGAGCGTGATCAGGACGAACGTGCCGAAGATCCCGAGGACGTTTGCGATCGCCGTCGGGTCGTCGCTCGTCATCATCGAGAAGAACGACCAGAGGAACAACACCTGCGCGATGACGAAGATCAGGCGGCGTTGCGGAGCGAGCCGCTTCGCCATGCCGAAGAGCACCGCGTTGATCGTGTAGACGAAGCGTTTGGCTCTCCCCTTCTCTTTGTCGAGTGAGTCGTTGGAGTCGGAGGTGAGCATCCGCTGCGCCTCCATCCACTCGACCGTGTAGAGGTTCGACATCTCACGCGTACGCACTTTGCGAACGGTGTCGTCGGCGAGGTTGAACCAGTCGCTGATCTTTGCCATCCCGAATGATTGTACGGGGATCCGCGGCAGAGGTTTGGGGGCGCGGGGCAGGGACGGCGCCCTGTCATTCCGAACGAAGTGAGGAATCTGCTAAAGACGACCAACCGACCGCTTCGTCAGAGGAGGACTGCGCCTTCGCCCGAAAAGGCCTCGGATAAGGAAGCGGTCACTCCCCGCCTTCAGCAGATTCCTCACTTCGTTCGGAATGACGGAGGGGCGGACGGCCCTCCCGAGGGGTATCCTTCTCGGCGGAGGCTTGCCCATGTTCTTTCGCCGTTCCTTCGCAGTTCTCTTTACGCTCCTGCTCGCCATCCCCGTCCTCGGTGGCGGCTCCCCGTCGCCGAAGAGCTGGCGGCTCCTGAAGAAGGGAACCGACGGGGTTCCGGCGCGGGCTGGTGGTGAGGGAGGTCGCCGGCGCGCGCCGTGGATCGAGCTCGCTGCCGACCAGGCGAGCTTCGAAGAGCTCTGGAAACGGGAAGTTCCGGGCCGTCCGGGAGACGTCGACTTCGAGAACGAGACGGCGATCTTCCTGCTACTCGGAGTCCAGTCGACGGGAGGCTACGCGATTGAGCCGATCTCGGTCGAGCCACCGAAAGACGGCGTCGTCCGCGTTCACGCGCGCCTCGTCCAGCCGATGGACGACTCCATGGTGACCGAAGCGATCACCGCGCCCTTCGCCGTGATCGCGGTGCAGGCCCGAGAACTCATAAAGGTCGAGTGGGTGAACGACGACGGCAGACTGCTCGCGACGAGGATCGTGGAATGAGGCTCGGGAGGCTCCTCGCCGCCGCCGCGCTCCTGGCGGGCGCGACATTCGTGATCGTGCATTCCGCGCGCGCGGCCGAGGCCCCGGCACCCACCCCCGAGAGCGCGCGGCCGGACGGCACCGCGGTCGCCATTCCGGAGCCGGGAGAGAAGGCGCTGCGATACCACCGCACCGGTAATGTTCTCTGGGGCGTCGCGGTGCTCTGGACGATCGCGGTTCCGTTCGTCGTGGCGTTCTCCGGCGTAGGAGCGCGGCTTCGCGACCTCGTCAATCGAGTGACGGGAGGAAGGTGGTTCGCGACGGTGACGCTCTACGCGGTGGTCTGGACGGCGCTCGTCACGTTGGTGAATCTCCCTCTCGCGTACTACGCCGGCTACCTGAGGCAGCATGCGTACGGCCTGTCGACACAGCCGCTCGCGAAGTGGGCGTCGGACGAAGCAATCTCCGTCGCCGTCTCGTGCGTCCTGGCCGCCCTGGTGACCTGGATTCCGTACCTGCTCCTTCGCCGCTCGCCGAAGCGATGGTGGCTCTGGACCGGGATCGCGTCGCTGCCGCTCACCGCGCTGCTTCTCGTCGTCGCGCCCGTCTGGATCGACCCGCTCTTCAATCGGTTCGGCCCGGTGAAAGACAAGGCGCTCGAAGGCGAGCTGCTGGCTCTCGCGTCACGCGCGGGCATCGAAGGCGGCCGTGTCTTCGAAGTCGACATGAGCTCGGAGACGAAGACGGTCAACGCCTACGTGACCGGGTTCGCAACTACGAAGCGGATCGTCCTGTGGGACACGATCATCGAGAAGCTCTCCGGGGACGAGCTTCTCTTCGTGATGGCACACGAGATGGGGCACTACGTCCTCGGACACGTCTCGCGCGCGGTGATCCTCGTTCCGCCGTGCCTCACGTTAGGGCTGTTCGTCACCGATCGGGTTGCGCGACGACTGATCGCGCGCTGGGGATCGCGGCTGCGATTCAGCGAGCTCTCGGACGTCGCGTCGCTGCCGCTCATGGTCTTCCTCTTCACGCTCGGCACCTTCCTGGTGAGCCCGGCGCTCCTGGCCTACAGCCGGCACGTCGAGCACGAATCCGACGTGTTCGGGCTCGAGCTCACGGGCGACCGCGTCGCGGCAGCCCGCGCGTTCGTCCGTCTTCACGACGAGAACCTGGCGCTCGCGCGACCGTCGCGCGTGTACAGGATCTTCCGGTCGAGCCATCCGCCCCTTGGAGACAGAATCGACTTCTGCAACGGGTGGAGGCCGGTGGCGCGCCGCGACGCCCCGTAGCCGAGCATTCCGATGCTCGGCTCTCCGGTGTGGGGATCGAGGAGCGGCACATCGGAATGTGCTGCGACGAGCGGTCGCTTTCGGCGACGCGCAGGCAGGAGTGCCTGCGCCACATTCTCCACCTACGTCGCGACCGGCCCTTCGGCCCTCACTCCCGCGGTCGCCGGCTCGGCTTCCGAGACGCCGACCACTCGCGCAGCGTTGAGGAACCCGAACTCCACCGGATCGGCGAGCGACTCGGGGAGATCGCGGAACGGCGTCCAGCAACGGTGCACCGGGATGAAGTTCGTGTGATTCATCAGGTAGTCGGAGACCCGGATTCCGGCGAGCACGTCGAAGCTGCAGAACATCGGCCCTTCCGGCAGGAGACACGCTACCTCGTGCCGAAGTGTCTCGTTCGGGAACTCCTTCGCGCTCTTCACCTCTTCGCAATCGAGCGGCACGACGAAGGCGGCCTCACGGACATGAATCGCGAAGAACTGCCGCAGCCGCTTCTCTCCGGGCAGCTGCACGTCGGTCAGGCGGAAGAAGGCGCCCGATTCGTTCAGGTGCCGGAGAAGGCTCGTTTCTCCGTCGAGGTGGATGCGCCCGGTAACCCATCCGGCGCTCGAGCGGATCGCGACGGGAACCGTGCGATGCGACGCATGCTGCATGTCGACCTCCTGTGGCTCGTTTGCGACGATCTCACCACGACGTCCGCCTCGGCGAGAGGCGAATCGTCACGAGCCTCGGTGAGCGATGATCCTCTTCGTCGCCGCTCGAAGCGTCAGGCCTCCGAGAACGGTCTTCCCTGCGGGCGCGACTCGACCTCGACGGGATTCGACTCCGCGACGCCGATGACCTTCCGCGTGTTGAGATAGATCAGCTCGATCGGCTCGGCGATCCCGACCGGGAGCTCCATCAGCGGCGTCCGGCAACGACGCACGGGGATGAATCCCTGGCCGCTCATCAGGTAGTCGGAAACCCGGGCGTCCGGCGGCACGTCGAGCGCGCCGAAGAGCGTTCCCTCTCCGAGAAGACAGGCGATGTCGCGTCTCTTCGATCCTTCCGGCGCCGGTCGATACTGCTCCTTGATCTCGAGTGGCACGACCATGAGCGCTTCGTCGGCATACATCGCGAAGAACTCCCGCTCCCCCTCTTCCGCGGGCAACTGGACATTCGTTAGCCGGAAGAACCGGTCATCACCGGCGAGGTACCACCCCAGGTCGCGTTCGGCGGCGAAGTGGACCGAGCCGGTGACCCAACCGGCACGAGTGAAGATCGAGACCGATGTCGAGCGCTGGCTCTCCTGCTCCATGTCGTCCTCCCTTGTTCCCGCCGCGGAGCGACTTCCGTCGTCCGGTCGCGATGCCGAGGAGCCGCGCCGCTGGACATCGCACGATTCGGATCAGCGCTGCGAGCGCAGATCGAGCTGCATGTAGCGAACCCCGGCGAGCGGATTGTGCGTGTACGGCTCCGCATCGACGAATCCGAGCGACTCGTAAAGCCGCTGCGCGGCCTGCATCGAGTCGAGTGTGTCCAATAGCATACGCTCGTAGCCGATCGCCCGCGCGTCGGCGATCACGCGCTCCGCGAGCTTGCGCCCGGCACCGGTGCCGCGGCGCGCCGGCCGGACGTAGAGCCGCTTCATCTCGCAGTCGTGCTCGCCCCCGGGTCGCAGCGCGATGCATCCCTCGACCTCACCATCGATCCGGAGCAGGTAGAGCCGGCCCTTCGGCGACGCGTACTTTCCGGGCAGATCCGAAAGCTCCTTCTCGAAGCTCTGGAAACAGAGGTCGATGCCGATCGCGGTCTCGTACTCGCGGAAGAGCTCGCGCGTGATGTCCACGTCGTTTCTCGACTCTACCAGTGTGATCTCGATCGTCGAGTTCATGCCAGAGGTTACCTTCCGGATGCCTCTTCAATATAACGCCGGCCAGGCGGTTCCGGCGTCGCCATGCGACGCGGCGCGTCCCCCGGTCCCGCTCCGCGGGACCGGGGGCTAAGCTCGGCCGTCGCTACGCGACGCGGGATACGTCCTCAGGCGTTCACCTGCGGGATGACCAATGCGGCGCTCTGCGCCGCTGCGAAAGCTTCGCTTTCGCACTCCACATACCTGCCTCTCGACCTGCTTTCGCCTGTCGCCTTTCGCCTGCCTTTACACGCCCGGCATCGCCTTCTTCAGCGGCTTGAGGAGGAAGAGCAGGAGGATCGCCATGGCGAGGGCCATCATCGCGAGGACGAGGAAAAACTTCGCGTGGCTCCAGATCTCCCAATAGACGCCGATCGCGGTGAGCTTGTTTCCGATCGCCGTCGCGACGAACCAGCCACCCATCATCAGGCCGCGCATCCGGACCGGTGCGACCTTCGAAACGAGAGAGAGACCCATCGGCGAGAGGCAGAGCTCGCCGAGCGAGAGGATGAAGTAGCCGATGATCAGCCACCACGCTGAGACTTTATGTGCCTCGGCGATGACGATCTTCGAGCCCTCGACGCTCTCGATACGGACGAGATCGCCCGTCTCGATCGACTCGCCCGCCATCGGCTCGGCCGGCCAGAGCTCGGTCATCGTCGTCTTCGTCTGGCCGCTCGGATCGTTGAAGGTGAGCTCGATCTCTTTGCCCTTCCAGCCGATTCCGAGCGCTTCGCGCGTCTCGGGCGAGAGCTCGAGGTGCGGCGCGCTCGCCGTCACGGCCGCGACCTTCGCCGCGGGTTTCGTGAAGCCACCGGAAAGGGCGGCAAAGTAGAGGAAGAAGAACGACCCGGCGGTCAGGAACATCCCGATCGCGATCTTCGTCGGCGTCGAAGGCTCGAGGCCGCGGCGGTCGAGAACGCCCCAGAACCAGGCGAGGATCGGCGCGAGGACGATGATCCAGAGCGGGTTGATCGCGTTCGACAGGATGCCCGTCACGTTCCAGGCGGTGTTCTCGTCGGCCCAGAGCGTGAGCGTCGAGGAGTTCTGGTGGAACACCATCCAGAAGACGATGACTACGATGAAGATGACGATGAGCGCGACCACGCGCTTCCACTCCGGGACCGCCTCGACCGCCGCCTGGGCGGCGTTTGTCGGTGAGGCTGATTCAGTCGCGCTGCGCACATCGGCGGCCGCCTGAGTGGCCTTGGAGAACATGGGATCCGCGTGCTCGATGTGCTTGCGGCCCCCCCAGAAGACGATGAGGCTGATGACCATGCCGAACGAAGCGACCGCGAAACCGGGATTGAAGCCGTAGAACTTCCGGACGAACTCCGCGATGATCGGCGCCAGCAGTGCGCCGATGTTGATCCCCATGTAGAAGATCAGATACGCCTTGTCCTTGAGGTGGCTCCCCTCTTTGTAGAGGTTGCCGACCATCGACGAGATGTTCGGCTTGAAGAAGCCGTTGCCGGTGACGATGAAGACCAGGGCGACGAAGAAGAGCGGAATGTTGTTCGGGACGGCGAGCAGCCCGTAGCCGATCATGAAGAAGATCGCGCCGAGCGTGACCGACTTGCGGAACCCGATCAGCCTGTCGGCGATGAACCCGCCGAGCAGAGGCGTAAGGTAGACGAAGAAGAGGTAGTAGGCGTTGATCGAGGCAGCGTGCGCCGCGCTCCAGCCGAACCCCTGCACGTTGTTCTTCATGTACAGCACGAGCATCGCGTTGAGCGTGTAGAAGCCGAAGCGCTCCCACATCTCGGTCATGAACAGGACGTAGAGCCCCTTGGGATGTTTCTCTTCAACCTGGCTAATCGCTGTCATCAGAGGTCCCCCCGGACGAATTGTCGGCGGCAGTATAAGAGAAGAGAGGGCTCGCGCGACGGGGCGTACATCGACCGGTCCTGCGACGGAAGCGTCCCCTTTCGTAGCGGCGTATTTCGATGCGCCGTGGCGGCGCGACCCGCCGCCCGACCGTCCGCGTTGTGCACGAGCCAGGCGACCGCGGCGGATCGGAATCCGCCGCTACGAGCCCCCCGCGCAATCAGTTGTCAATTTCGATCGTCGATCCGTTATCATCTTGCCTTCCGATCCGAGAGCGAACCGATGGCGTTCAGCGAACGTGTAAGACGAGCAGTCGTCCTGTTCACGGGTAATCCCCGTGCCGAGGAGCGCCAGAAGCAGCTTCCGGCACGCTTCCTGTCGACGCTCCATTGCGAGCTTCGCTCGATCGTCGCGCGGATGGCGGGCGTGGATCTGGTCGTCGCCTCCGAGGATTCGGCAGGTTTCCGTGTCGACTGCGGCGAGACGACTGTGCGCCTCGCCGAGGGTGGCCTCGCGGCCCGCGTTCAAATTGCCTTCGACTCGGCGTTCGCCGCGGGGTACGACTCGGTGGTCGTTCTCGCGGGAGACATTCTCGGGCTTCGGCGCGAAACGCTCGAGTCGAGTTTCGAGCGTCTGGAAGAAGCCGATGGCGCCTGCGTCCTCGGGCCCAGTGGCGACGGCGGCTTCTATCTCGCCGGCCTGCGTCGCGGCACGGCGTTCGACTGGTCGTCGATTCCCTGGAGCTCGCGCGGCGCGGCGATCGCCTTCTGCGCGAGCGCGGTCGAGGCGGGGCTCGTGGTCAGGATCGTCGAGCGGCTCGACGACGTCGACTCGCTCGCCGACGCTATCCGCCTCACTGAAGCACTTCGCCCCGCGTTCCACGAGCTGCGCCGCGCCCTGCGGTCGCTGCTTTCCGTCCGGCTTCATGCAATCCCCGCCAGGCCGCGCATCGAACGATGCAATCGCGGCATGGCGAGGCAGCTTCGCGCGCCGCCCGCAGCCTGACGCGCTTTCGCTTCAGTTCAGACCCCCGAAATACAACATGAGTCCGGCCCGGAATGCGGCCGGCACGGAGGCATCCATGGCAGAGCTCACCGAGCGCACCCCGCTTCACGTTCCTGCGCTTCACACGTTCGAGGAGAACGGCATCACCTACGCAGTCGATGCGGCCGCGCCGAACTGGATCGCGCTCGAGCCGAACGGCGCGCACCTGCTGTCGGCGATCGCGCACGCGCAGTCGAACGGCGGCCCGCTGAGCTTTGGCGGCCTCGTATCCCACTGGGCTTCCGAGCAGAAGCTGGAGGCCGCGAAGGCGTGGGTTCACGTCCACGATTTCCTCACGTCGCTCCAGCGCGCGCAGATGCTCTTCAGCGAGCCGCACTCCCATGCGACCTACGCCGGCCGCCCCGCGCTCATCCAGCCGGATGGCCTCCGCGAGCTCTGGATCCAGGTCAACAACGCCTGCAACCTTACCTGCACGCACTGCCTCGTCTCGTCGGGCCCCGGCGGCATCCCCGGCATGCCGACCGAAGAGATTCTCCGGCTGATCGACCGCGGCAAGGCGCTCGGCGTCGAGCGGATCTACATGACCGGCGGCGAGCCGTTCCTCCGCAAGGACATCTTCGACATCATCCACCACGTCACCGACCATCACGGGCTGGAGTTCATCGTCCTCACCAACGCGACGCTCTTCGCCGGCCGCATCCGCGAAGGACTCGGTTCGCTCGACCGACAGAAGGTGCGCTTCCAGGTGTCGATCGACGGCGCGCGCCCCGAGACGAACGATCCGATCCGCGGCGCGGGCACCTTCGTCAAGGCGCTCGACGGCGCGAAGATCCTCTCCGACCTCGGCTTCGACGTCTCGCTGACGACAGTGACGACCGAAGAGAATCTCGGCGAGCTCGCCGAGATCCCGGCGATCGTGCGCAGTGTCGGCGCTCGCTCGCAACATCTGATGTGGAGCCACAAGCGCGGCCGCGCCGTCGAGGCGAACAACGGCTTCTTCCCCGAGCACATGGAACTGCTAACCGCCGTAATGAAAGTGATCGACGCGGCGAAAAACGAGGGGACGACGCTCGACAACCTCGAAGCGGTCAAGCGCCGCGTCAACGGAGTTCCGGGCGTGAAGTACGACCTCGGCAACGCAGGCTGGGATTCGGTCTGCGTCTACGCCGACGGCAAGGTCTACCCTTCCGCCGCCCTCGCGAACGAAGCGGCGCTCCTCTGCGGCGACGTCCGCACGCACGATCTCGAGGAAATCCTCGAAAAGTCCGCGACGGTGAAGCGTCTGCGCGAGGCGACGCTCGCGAAGAAGCCTTCGGTCCAGAACGATCCCTTCCGCTTCTTCACCGGCGGCGGCGATCTCGAGCACGCCTTCTGCTTCTCCGGCGACTTCCTCGGAATCGACCCGTACTACCCGATCTCCGTCGCCCTAACGCGCAAGGTCATGACCGAGCTCGGCGAAGAGAAGCGTGACCGCAGGAACCGCCGCTCCGGCTACGACGCGCCGCTCGTGTTGCACGCGATGGGCCAGGGTGCGATCGCCTGCGGCGTCGCCGACGGCGCCGCGGCCGAGCAGCCGGTGCTCACGCTGCACTCGAACTGCGTCCTCTCGTTCGACGTCGACAAGCCGCGCGCGAAGGTGCGCGAGTTCTACGGCGAAGCGGCCGAGCGGCCCCAGGCGGAGCTCTGCTGCCCGACGAAGTACGACACCTCGGCGATCGACCACATCCCACAGGACGTGATCGACCGCTTCTACGGCTGCGGCTCGCCGATGACGAGCGCCGGCATCAAGGAAGGCGAGACCGTCGTCGATCTCGGCTCCGGCGCGGGCATCGACGTCTTCATCGCCGCGAAGTTCGTCGGCGCGACCGGCCAGGCAATCGGCGTCGACATGACCGACGAGATGCTCAAAGTCGCCCATGAAAACAAGCCGAAGGTCGCCACGACGTTAGGCTACGACGTCGTCGACTTCCGCAAGGGCTACCTCGAGAAGATCCCCGTCGAAGACCGCTCGGTCGACCTCGTCACGTCGAACTGCGTCATCAACCTCTCGCCCGACAAGCCGCGCGTCTTCGAGGAGATGTGGCGCGTGCTCAGGGACCACGGCCGGATCCTGATCTCCGACATCGTCTCGGAGACCGACGTTCCGCCGCACCTGAAGGTCAACGAGCAGCTCTGGGGCGAGTGTCTCGTCGGCGCGCTCACGCAGGAGGAGTTCGTCGCAGGCCTCGAGCGCGCCGGCTTCTACGGCATCGAGGTTCTCAAGAAGAGCTACTGGAAAGACGTCGAAGGCTATCCCTTCTACTCGGTCACCGTCCGCGGCTGGAAGTTCGAGAAGACGGCTGGTTGCGTCTTCAAGGGACACAAGGCGGTTTACCTCGGACCCGGAAAGATGTTCGTCGACGAGGAAGGGCACCAGTTCCCGCGCAACGAGGAGTACGAGATCTGCACCGACACCGTCGCCAAGCTCTCGCGCTCCCCGTACAACGGTTTCTTCGCGATCATCGAGCCGGGCGAGGAGCGCTCGGGTTACGCGTGCTGCGGGCCGGACGGGGCCGCGTGTTGTTAAGGAGATCAACCCGATGAGGAAACTCAATGTGGCGCAGGCACTCCTGCCTGCGCGCGGCGCGACGCGCCGCACGTCGAACGATGAACTCAATGGAACGGGTCGCCTTCGGCGACGCGCAGACAGGAGTGTCTGCGCCACATCGGTTGGCGACGCCTCGACGACGTTGCGTACTGTGATGTTAGCGTCGCTGATGCTCCTCCTCTCCCCCCTCACCTTCGCCGCCACCCTGCGCGTGAACGGGTCGACGACGGTGAATCCGGTGGCGACCGAAGCGGCCGAAATTCTGCGCGCGGAGAAGAAGCTGGCGATCACGGTCG
>JBPPMG010000056.1:0-3670 GCA_051305935.1 Thermoanaerobaculia bacterium | reverse complement strand
GGCTCCTTCGGCGAGAACGAGCCCCTTCCGATCGGCGCTGAACGGGCGGCACGCCCGCTCCGGATGTTCGTTGTCGATCGCGAGAACGCGCAGCGCTTCCCAGGCGCGGAGGATCCCGTAGGTCAACGGAGCGTCCGCGCCACCGGCGAAGGCCGCGTCGGCCGTTCCCCATCGGATCCACTGCGAGGCGAGCCCGATCGCGTGAGCGGCCGAGGAGCAGGCCGACACCGGGGCGAGCGAAGGCCCGCGCGCTCCGAACGCCGCACTCACCGCGCTCGTCGCCGCGTTGTACATGATCCGCGGGATGCTCATCGGGTGAAGGCGCGAGTTCTCCTCTCGATAGAGCCGCTCGTAGGCCGAGTCGATCGTTTCGCTTCCGCCGAGCCCCGTCCCGATGACCGTTGCGAGGCGCTCGGGAGGAATCGCACCCTGCTCGAAGGAGGCGGAGGCGGCGGCATCGCGGGCGGCCAGGAGCCCGAGCCCGGCGAAGCGGTCCAGCCCCCGCTCGAGCTCCGGGGTGGCACCGGGCGGAAGCTCGCCGGCGATGCGGCACTGCAGGGAGGAGGAATCGAAGAGCGAGATCGTGCGGATACCGCTCTCTCCGCCGATGACGGCTTCGAGGTGACGCTCGGTACCGCGACCCAGAGACGAGAGGATGCCGATCCCGGTGACCGCGACGCGTCTCATCGCGCGGCTATCCGGCCGTGGCGCCCTGCGCCTTCTCGATGGCGTCGACGAGGTCGCCGACCGTGCGAATCGCCCGCGAATCCTCCTCGGGGATCGAGACGGAGAACGCTTCCTCGAGCGCGAAGAGAATGTTGAGGGCGTCGAGCGAGTCGATCCCGAGGTCGGCCAGCGCCGTGTCGCTCGCGAGGGGGACGTCCGGCAGCGTCTTTTCCTCGCGGACGACGGCGAGGATTCTCTCCTGCAGATCGCTTCGGGACATTGCCGTATTATACCCGGCGTGTCGAAGCTGACATCATTTATGAACCGGCACTTCTGGGTGCTCTACGTCTTGTGGATCCTTTTCTGCGGCGCGCTGTTTCTCATCCTCCAGCCGACGGAGGAGGCGGCGGCGCGGTCGACCCGTCTCCCCAGCAAGACGGCCGGGGAGATCGCCCAGCAGATCGTCCGGAAGAGCAACCCGGAGCGGTGGGGAGGGCACGACGTGGTGAACGTCTCCTATTCGCGGGAGGGGGAGGCCGGGCCGGAAGCGCGCTGGATCGTCCTGCTCGACCGCCAGCCGCGGAGCGGGCTGGAGGAGGCGGTGGTGGTAGAGCTCGAGCCCGCCACGGGCGCCCTGATCCGAATTCGCGAAGCGCACCATTGATGCGGGCGAGAAGAACCCGGGTCCTGCGCCGGTTTCCGAGTTCGCCGCGGCACTCTACAATCGTCGATTCGAGACCCCGGGCCCCCCGGCGAAAACCGCTATGAAACTCACCCCCATGCTCGAGCAGTACTTCGAGATCAAGCGCCAGGCGCCTGATGCGATCCTCTTCTATCGCATGGGCGACTTCTACGAAATGTTCTTCGAGGACGCCGAGACCGTGGCGCCGCTTCTCGACCTCGTTCTCACCGCCCGCGGAAAGGGAAGCGAGAACGAGGCTCCGATGTGCGGGGTGCCGCACCACTCGGCCGAGCAGCACGTCGCGAAGCTGGTGCGCAACGGGTACCGGGTGGCGATCTGCGAGCAGGTGGGAGAGGCGCCCGCCGGCAAGGGGCTGGCGACGCGCGAGATCGTCCGGATCATCACGCCCGGCACCGCGGTCGAGAGCTACCTGCTCGAGCGCGAGGGATGCTATCTGCTCGCCGTCGCGCCGGGGTCCGAGCTTCTCGGGGCGGCGTACCTCGACGTCTCGACGGGAGACTTCTTCGTCACCCGCTACACGGGGAGCGGCGATCCGCGGCTGATGGACGACCTCGTGCGGTTCGCCCCGCGCGAGATCATCCACCCGCAGGGGACCGACTCGAAGGCGCTCGTCGCGCGCCGGGGCGAGGTCGCCTCGCGCGAGCTCGAAGAGTCCCACTTCGATTCCTCCGGAGCGTTCGAGCTTCTGACGCGTCACTTCCGCACGCAGTCCTTGCGGGGGTTCGGCCTCGAAAAGGGCGACCCTCGCATCGCCGCCGCGGGCGCAGCGCTTCGCTATGCGCAGACGAGTCACAAGCGCGATCTCGATCACATCGCCGATCTGCGGATCGACGACGATGCCGACTACCTGATTCTCGACGCGTCGACACTCGAGAACCTCGAGATCTTCGATGCGAGAGACGGTGGTCGCGCCTCGGCCCTCTGGAGCATTCTCGACGAGACGTCCACGGCGATGGGAACCCGCATGCTCCGGCGGTGGGTGAGCCGGCCGCTCCGCGACCGCGATGCGATCTTCGCGCGGCACGACGCCGTCGAAGAGCTGACGAGGTCGCCGCTTCTACTGCAGGAGATCTGCACCGCGCTCGGGAGAATCGGCGATCTCGAGCGGCTCGCCTCGCGGATCAACATCGGGAGCGCCATGCCGCGCGAGTTGCTCAGCCTCGACTCGTCGCTGGGGTCGGTCGAGGAGGCCGCGCGCGCTCTCGAGGCCGCGCAGGGGCCGCTGCTCGCAGGACTCCGCGCGCGGCTCGATCCGCTCGACGACGTGCGCACCGCGGTCCGCGACGCGATCGTCCCGGAGCCTCCCGCCAACCTTCGCGAGGGAGGCGCGATCCGCGCGGGCGTCGACTCCGAGCTCGACTCGCTCCGCGAGATCGCCCGCGACTCGAAATCGATCCTGCTCCGCATCGAGCTGGAGGAGCGCGAAAAGACTTCCATCCCCTCGCTGAAGGTGCGCTTCAACTCGGTCTTCGGCTACTACATCGAGATCTCGAAGGCGAACCTGGCGAAGGTTCCCGATCGCTACATCCGGAAGCAGACGCTGGTGAACGCCGAGCGCTACATCACGCCCGAGCTGAAGGAGCTCGAGGAGAAGATCGTCGGCGCCGAGGAGAAGAGTCTCGCGATCGAGCTGCGGATATACGAGGCGCTGCTAGCCCGGCTCGGCGAGAGCTGCCAGAAGATCCTCGCGACCGCGCGGGCGGTGGGGGAGGTCGACTCGATCGCTTCTCTCGCGACCCTGGCGCGAAAGCGGCGATACGTTCGCGCGCGGATCATCGATACCCAGGAGATCGAGATCGAGCAGGGACGCCATCCCGTCATCGAGACCCTCACCGAACGATTCATCCCGAACGATTCCTCCATCCGGAGGGACGACAACGGGATCCAGCTCATCACCGGCCCGAACATGGGAGGAAAGTCGACTTACCTCCGCCAGGTCGCCCTGATCGTCCTGATGAACCAGGTCGGATCTTTCGTGCCGGCGGCGAAGGCTTCCCTGGGGATCTTCGACCGGATCTTCACCCGGGTGGGCGCCTCCGACAACCTCGCAAGAGGCGAGTCGACCTTCATGGTCGAGATGCACGAGACCGCCAACATCCTCCACAACGCCTCCCCTCGCTCGCTGATCGTGCTGGACGAGGTAGGGCGGGGGACGGCGACCTTCGACGGGCTCTCGCTCGCCTGGGCCATCATCGAGTACCTCCACGACATTCCCGAGCGAAACGCCATCACCCTCTTCGCGACGCACTACCACGAGCTGACCGACCTTGCGAAAACGCGGGAGCGGGTCGCCAATTTCAA
>JBPPMG010000067.1:0-30635 GCA_051305935.1 Thermoanaerobaculia bacterium | reverse complement strand
CGCTCAACCGGCGAGCCTGTTCATGGCGGTCTTCAGGCGTCATCGCCGCCTCCTGACCACAACTTGCTTCGGTCAGATTCGTTTTGGCGCGACGATCCCCCCTTCGGTCAGATTTATGATGGCGCGATTCGCGATCTCGATCCTCGCCGCCCGCGGTGGTAGGCTCTTGGCTGCAATGAACTCAACCCTGATTCCGGAGGTATCTATGAGCATTTCCGTCCGTAGTGCGAGCGTCCTGGCTGTCGCGCTTTTCTTCGCGATCGCGCCTTTCACCATGGCTCAGGAAGCCGCGTCCGTCAGCAACGAGCCGCCCGCTATCGATCAGGCAAGACAAGACAGCATCGCCGTCGACTTCAAGGCGATCGAACGGATCGCCGATCTGTGCGAGAACTTCGAGGCCTGCAATCCGGTGATCCAGAAGATCACCGAACAGAATCTCGAGATGCTGCGCGAGGCACGCAACGACGGCAGTTATCGCTGGGCGAGTTTTCAACGCGTCGAAGCGCGCCGCTCCGAGAACGAGATCGACATCAATCGTGTCCAGAGCGAGCAGGACCTCGACGTGATCGAAGTGACCGGAACGCGCGCCTACAGCGTGGTCGTGTCAGTGCCGCGGAAGCGGGGTATCTTTCTGGCGAACAGCAAGGTCTTCGTTCGTGGCATCACCGTCGAACAGACCTCCGCAAATGGGACCACAACCTCCAAGGAGATTCCCGTCGGCGTCTGGGTCGACCCGGGCGACTCACACACCGTGCCTCTCGACGAGATCTCTTCATCCACGAGAGTCAAGGTCCATGTCGGTGTCGCGGCTGGGGGAACGAAGGCCGTTGCCTCAGCGGCGCTACTTCAGGCGGGGCTCGTCGACGACCCGCTGAATCCGTACTACCCGGCCGTGAAGCGCTTCAACGCGATCGCGGCGATTGCGAACGAGAAGAACCCGAGCCGCGGCCAGCTCAAGACCGTCGCGCAGGAAGCCTATCTCGAGATCCCGGGCGAGATGGACAAGTTCACCGCGGCCCGCGACGCGAAGATCGCTCTCATGAAAAAGCTCGCAGAAACGGGCGAGAAGGCCGGAACGGTCGCTCTCGGCGACGCAACTCCAGACGTCGTGCATGAGATTGCCGAGGCAAACAAGCTCCTCTCCGGCACGGTGGAGCAGCAGGCCGCGGGACGAGCGCTTCTCGAGGCGCTCGTGCTGAAGCTCTCTCCGCCGGTCCCGCCCGTCGCAACTCCAGCGCCGGACGCGGTACCGCCCACGACGAACTAGACGCGAGCGAAGAATCGAACGGGGGCACAGGTTCGCCTGTGCCCCCTAACATCACAGCCGCAGCGCGGAGGCTTAGATCTCGCCACGCCAGCCGCTTCCACGCGCGCGGAACGCGTCGCGGAACCTGGCGAGCGTCTCGGCATCGAGCGGGCCGAGTGACACGGCGTCGACCGCCTCGCGAAGGCGCTCCGGACGCGAGGTTCCGAGCACCGAGCAGCCGACGCCCGGAGCCCAGGCGGCGAAACGGAGCGCAGTTTCGAACCCGTGCTCGCCGAAGTCTAGCCCCATCTCCTTCATCCGGACCCAGTAGGTCTCCGCGTAGTCACCGACCGGGCGCGCGGCGAATCGCCACGGTGCGTTCGCGACCGGTCGCTTCGCGATCAACCCGATCCCCTGACGCTCGGCCTCGGGCGCGACGCGCTCGAGCGCACCCTGGTCGAAGACGTTCACTGACGCCATGAGCGTGCCGTAACGTCGCGATTCGAGCGCCAGGTCGAGCGCCTCATTCTCTCCCGAGTATCCGGCGACACCTACTTTTCCCGACGCGACGGCGTCGGCGAGCGCGGCGGCAATATCGTCGCGGCGAAGCGTTTCGACCGGGCACGAGTGCAGCAGCGCGATGTCGAGTCGCTCGGTCTTCATCACGGTGAGAGCCCGGTCGATCCCGCGCGTGATCGTTTCGCCCGTCCAGTCGGCGACGCCGTCGATGCCATAACCCAGTTTGGTTGATAGCACGAACTCCTGACGCCGGTGCGCGAGATGATGCCCGATTCGCTGCTCCGCAATTCCGTAACCGGGCGCGGCATCGACGAGGGTGAGTCCGAGATCGATCGCCTCGTTCAGCAACCGTCCCGCAAGGGCCTCGTCGAGCGCCGGTTCGCCGAGCATCCCTGCGCCGAGCCCGAGGATCGGCACGTCGAGACCCGTCGCTCCGAGTTGGCGGGGGAAAAGCATTCTTCAGTGTGCCTTCGGTCGGGCCGGCCGCGCAAGACGATCGCGACACGAAAGGCGGGAGGCCAAAGGCGATGAGGCGAGCGGCCGAGAGGGAGAGCAGCGAGGTAGCAATGGGAGGAGTGCGACAGGTCCGGAGTGTCGGCGGGCTCGCGAACGGTTGGCGAGGCTGAGCCTCGAACACACCGTTTCGCACGTTGCACTCGTGTGCCTCATGACGACTGCTCGCTCATCGCCTCGCGCCTCATCGCCTCATCGCCTCTCGCCTTATCGCCTCTCTCCTTTCGCCTTACACCTCCGCGAACACGCTGCTTCGCGCCCCTTCGGTGATTGCGACCACCGCCGGGTGCGTCAGCTTTCGCTCGGAGGAGATGGCGTAGTAGCGTTCGCGGATCTCCTCGACGCGGCCGACGACCTTCACGCCGTGCTGCTCGCAGATCTCCTTCTCGATCACCGTCGAGGCGGGAAACGCGCCGATCCCGGCGTGGCCGAAGACCTTCATCAGCGCGCTGTCATCGAACTCGCCGACGACGCGAGGGCGCAGGTCGAGACGGTCGAGCCAGAGGTCGAGCCCGCGCCGGAGCTCGGTCGCTACCGCCGGCAGCAGTACGGGGGCACCCTCGAGCGAGCGCGGGAAGTCCTTCTTCAGCGTCGCCGCGAGCTTCGGCACCGCGAAGAAGCTCACGCCGCTCTCCCCGAGCAGGTGATGGAAGGCACGCACTTTGAGTCCCGCCGCGATCGGCGCGTCGGCGATGACGAGGTCGAGCTCGTGGACCGCAAGCTGCGCGAGAAGATGCTGCGGATGGTCCTCCCGCAGCACGATCTCGACCGGTTCGGCGAGCTCGAACGCCGGCCGGAGAATCCGGTACGCGATCAGCTTCGACACGACGTCGGCGACGCCGACGCGAAATCGTGACGGCCTTCCAGTGGGACGTCCCCTGAGCGTGTCGCGCAGCTCGCGCCCAAGTCCGAAGATCTCCTCCGCGTAGCGGTACGCGGTACGCCCCGCCTCGGTGAGGACGAGCCGGCGTCCGACGCGGTCGAACAGCTTCTCGCCGAGCGACTCCTCGAGCGACTGGATCTGCGCGCTGATCGTCGGCTGCGTCAGGTTCAGCACCTCGGTCGCCTTGACGATGCTCCCTTCGCGCGCCACGACCCAGAAATAGAGGAGATGGTGATAATTGAGCCACTCCATTCGGCACCTCATATCGTTAGATCTGATCGATTTGAATATTCTAAACAATCAATTGGATCTATGGCAGCGCCCGCCCTAAATTCATGGTCGCCGCAGTCGATGCGGCGAACGCGAAGCGGAGGAAGCCATGAGCGGCATCAACAATCAGATCAAGACCATCGTGCTGATGGGCGCGCTCTCAGCGATCCTGATCGGTATTGGCGCCGTGATGGGCAAGGGCTACGTTGCCCTCTTCACGCTCATCGCGATCGCCCTGAATTTCGGCGCGTATTTCTTCTCCGACAAGCTCGTGCAGAAGATGCACGGCGCACGCGAAGTGAGCGAGGCGGAAGCGCCCGCGCTCCACCGGCTTGTGAGCGAACTTTCGGTCGCCGCCGGAATCCCCATGCCGCGGGTGCTGGTCGTCGACTCGCCGCAGCCGAATGCCTTTGCCACCGGGCGCAATCCGGAGAACGGCGCGGTGGCAGTCACCACGGGAATCGTCGGTACCCTCACGGAGCGGGAGCTCCGCGGCGTCATCGCGCACGAGCTCGCGCACATCAGGAACCGCGACGTGCTGGTCGCGACGATCGCCGCCGCGATCGCGGGAGCGGTCACTCTGATCGCGAACGTGCTGCAGTGGAGCGCGATATTCGGAGGCTCGGACGACGAGGATGCCCCCTCGCCACTCGCGATGATCGCTCTCGCCTTCGTCGCGCCAATCGCGGTGACGCTGGTTCAGCTCGGCATTTCGCGCTCGCGCGAGTACATGGCCGACGAGACAGGCGCACGCATCAGCGGCGACCCTTCCGCTCTCGCCTCGGCGCTCGAGAAGCTGCAGGCTGG
Source organism: Thermoanaerobaculia bacterium (assembly GCA_051305935.1). Classification (GTDB taxonomy): domain Bacteria; phylum Acidobacteriota; class Thermoanaerobaculia; order Gp7-AA8; family Gp7-AA8; genus JACPDH01. The sequence goes on along the minus strand of JBPPMG010000067.1, from coordinate 26,397 downwards.
CGCCATGGCGATTGCGCCCGCCAACCCTCGACCCGCCACGGCCAGCCTGTTCATCGTCAACCCGCTCGCCGGGGCGGGCGGCCTGATGGAGCTCTTCTCCACGCACCCGCCGATGGCGGAGCGCATCTCGCGACTCCGCGCGATGGCCTGGCGAGGAGAGGGCATGGCGGCCTGACCGGCCGCCTCGAGTCGCTACCCCTCGGCAAGGGGCCTACTTCTTGCGGGCAACCGGACGCTTGCGTGCCTTCGGTCGCGCGACAGGACGGGCGCTCCGCTTGGCGGCGGGCTTGCCCTTCGCAGCCGCTTTCTTCCGTTCGGCAGCGCGTTCGGCACGTTTCTTCTTCGCGCGCCATTTCGCCATGAAGTCGCGCTGGTAGTCGCGAAGACATGCGCGGCAGAGCTTGCCCTTCGTCGGGTGCTCGTAAGTGTTTGCCGCATTCATCCGATGTTTCTTCTTCTGGCAGAGCGCCTTTTTCGTAGCCGGCATCGACGGAAGTTTCTCCTTCTTGCGCATTTTTTGCGGCGCCTCCTGCTGCGCCACCATGAGTATACCCCCGAACGACCCGACCCTAACACGAACGGCCGGCCCCCGGGGGCCGGCCGTCGCTGGTCAGGAATCGGGTGGCGTTACTGGTGCTGGCTGTTCTTGCGGAGAGCGCTCGCGGCTACCGCGCATACGAATGCCGCGATGCCGAGCGCCGTGCGCGTGGCGTGCGCGCGATTGAACGTCCGCGCGAGCTGCTGGTGCGAAACGGAGCGGGGATAGTCGACGGGCGCGAGTGTCTCGAACTTCTTGTTCAGCGGGACGGTGAGGAACGTCGTCGTGGCAAGAACGCCGGCCTGGCCGAGCGCCGACACCGTGTCGAGAAGCTTGCCGCCGCGTCCGCGATTGCCCGCGCCGACGGCGAGCGCCATCGCGCTCACCAGCGCGATCGGTCCGATCGCGCTGAAGTACGGCGCAAACGACTCGGACTCTTCCTCGCCCGGGTAGTCGTTAGGCCGCTCGTTCTCCGCTCCCGGAGTGAGCGCCGAGTCACCGAAGCCGAGAGAGCCCGCGAGCAGCCCCGCCGACGTCAGGTTGACGAATCTCAAGACCGACTCGATAGACCGGTTCATCTGTTCCCCTCTGTGCGGTCCCGAATGCCCTTTCCGGCACCGCCCGTCGCGTTCGTCTTCACCGCAGGCCGATCAGCAGGCTCGCGGCAAGCAATAACAGTATACCCAACGAAAGCATTGCAAAAAGACTCTCGCGTCTCCGGACCGCGTCGAGCATGAGCGCCACGACCCGCGCCACCGGTGTCGCCAGCAGCACGAGAATTCCCGCGTGAATCAGCGCGCCCCCCTCGAGCCTCGCGAGCCCGGCGGGCAGTCCACGAAGATCTTCGAACGCCACATGCTGCGGCGTCACCCCGCTCCGAAGCATCGCGATCACGCCTCCGATCAGCAGCGCGAAGCTGACGACCATCCCCCATCGGAGGACCGTCGACGCGAGCGGGTTGCGACTAGAACCAGAGTCCATTGGCCTTCAAGAGCAATTGAATCCCGATCAGAACCATGAATGCGGCGAATCCGCGCCTCAGACTCGAGCCGCGAATCCTCGCCGCGACGGTCACCCCGGTCTTCGAGCCGAGAAACACCCCCGTGACCGATGCCGCAGCGAGCGCAGGAGCCAGATCGCCCCGCCCGTAGTAGACGAGCGCGCTCGCCACCGCCGTCACGCCGATCATCATGTTAGACGTCGCCGCCGCCGCCTTCATCGGCACACGGCCGAGCAGCGTCATGAGTGGAACCTGGACGATCCCGCCCCCCACGCCGAGCAGGCCACTGAGCACGCCAGCACCCACTGAGATTCCCATCAACGTCGGAGCGCGCTCCACTTCGTACTCGATCTCCGTGCCCTTCGCCTCGTCGCGGTAACGTCCCTGAAGTTGAAGCCTCCCGTGCGGTGGAGCTCCCATCCCCGCGGGCACGCTGAGCTCGGCCTGACGGCGCGACATCGGCATCGCCATCAGGATCAGCGTCACGCCGAAAATCGTCATCAGTGTCTCGCCGCGCAGGAATCCGGCGACGAACGCGCCGGAGATCGCGCCGACGACGGTGCAAGGCTCGAGCAGGCTCGCAAGCCTCACGTTCGCCATTCCCGACCGGATGTTCCGCGATGCGGCCGCGCTCGAGGTGGCAACCACGCAAAGGAGCGATGTTCCGATTGCCGTGTGCATCGGCACGCCGAAGCCAGACGCCAGCACCGGGACGATGAGAATTCCGCCGCCGACTCCGAAGAGCGCGCCGATGAAACCCGCGACCGCCCCGACCGCGAAGACGACGAGGACCGCGTCGAGCGACATCCCCGCTCCTACTTCTTCGCTTCTTCGATCTGTTTGATCTTGTTGATCACGTCGCGGTAGCCGGTGTTCACCCCGTAGACTTCGAGGAACGCCTTCTGCGCGTTCGCGATGTCACCGATCTCGAGGTGCGCGCTCCCGAGGTCGTAGAGCAGGCCGAGGTGCTCGTCTTCGGTGATCTCCGGAGACTCGAGCCCTTTCTTGTACCACTTGACCGCGAGCTGCGGCATCCCCTTCTCGAGGAAACAGAGCCCGAGCATCGAGCAGCACTCGATCATCCGCTTCGGATCCTTCGACGCGAGCTGGAACTCGCCGATCGCCTCGTCGATCAGCCCCATTTCCTTGTAGGCGATCCCGAGGTTGTAGTGCGTGTCGTAGTCTTCGCTGTCGAGCTGCTGCTCGACCCCCTTCTTGAACTCGCGGAAGATGTCCTCGAGCGACTGCTCCTCGTCCGCGAGCGAGACTTGCTCGTCATCGGCAAGCAACTCGTTCTCGAGCTCGGAGGCGAGGTCGAAAAAGTCGTCCTCCTCGGCGAAGAGGTCCCCCTCGTCGATCGGAGGGGGCGGCGCGGCTGCCGCTGCGGCCGGCGGATAGATCTCGATGTCCTCGTCGTCGTCGGGGATCGCGGAGAGAAGCTCGTCCTCGATGTCCTTGGCGGAAAACTGCGGCGCGAGCTTCGGAGGCGGAGCCATCGCTTCCGGCGGCGCCGTCGCCGCGTCCAGCCGCCCCTTGCGATCGAGCAGCTCATCGTTGTCGGGATACTGCGCCATCAGAGCGTCGAGCTTCGTGCGAGCTTCGTCGAAGAGCTCCTGCTCGATGTAGAAGTCGACCTCACCGAGCTCTTCGACCGCCGGCGTTCCAACCTCGGTCTCGGCGGCCACCGGTAGCTCGAGTTCGAGTTCGGAGGCGGCAGCTGCAGGCTCCTCGTCGAACGAGATTTCCTCGAGCGCCGGCTGTTCGAGCGCGGCGTCTTCGAGCAGGGCTTCGGCTTCGATCGGGGGGATTTCAAACGTCGGCTCTTCCGCCGGAGGGATTTCAATCGCCGGCTCTTCCAAAGGCGGGAGTTCAATCGCTGGCTCTTCCGCGGACGGGAACTCAATCGCCGGCTCTTCCGTCGCTGGTGGCTCGGCGGCCAGATCCTCGAATCCGAGCCCTGCCGACGGCTCGTCGAACGAGATCGTCTCGACGGGCTCCTCGGGAATCGCCATCTCGAGAACGGGCTCCTCGGAACCGAAATCCGGCATCTCGAGAACGGGCTCCTCGGCCAACGGCGGAAGCTCGACGGCGCTCTCCTCGACAGGGGGCGTCAGGTCGAACGAGATTTCGTCGATCGCCGCCGGCTCTTCCGCGAGCGAGACCTCTTCCACCAACTCTTCAGCCGGGGCCTCGACTTCGAAGTCGATCGTCGTGTCTTCCTCGGCAGCGCCGAAGTCGAGTGACGGAGCTTCCGTCGCCTCTTCGAAATCGAGAGTGATCTCTTCAGGCTCGGCAACCACCGGCTCGGGCGCGGCCACCGGCGGAGGTGCGGAAGCCGGTTTCGCTCTCGCCACCGGCGCGGGCCTCGAGATCGCGGTGCCAGCGGGAACATCCGGCCCCTGCTCGACCAGCACCGGCGGCCCGGGATCGACCATGAACCCGCGCGCGACGAGATCGTTGAAAATCCGATCGAATGCTTCGTCGTTTCCGTCTTCCTGATGGATCGACAGCAGTTGCATGGCAATGTCAGTCGCCTGCGGCTTCTGACTCTCGTCCAGATAAATTCTGAGGAGGCGCTCGTTCGCTTCTGCGTGGCGAGGGTTCCTGTTCAGCACGAGCGACAGATGCTCGATCGCCTTCTCGGCGAGGCCGTACTTGGCGAACACCTCGGCCTCTGTCATGTGCTCGGTGATGAAGTCCAGGTCCTCGTCGACTTCGGGCGCAGGCTCGGGAACCGGCTCGATCTCCGGCATGCCGAGCTCCGACTCGACAGGGATTCCGAAGTCGAGATCCCCGGGCCCTTCCATGTCGATCGAAATTTCCTCGGGCTCCCCCAGTTCGATCTCGACTTCGGGCGCTTCGGGCTCGCCGAACGAAATTTCCTCGACGGCTTCCTCGACTTCTTCCGGCTCGGGAATCGCGGCAACGGGTGCGGTCTTCGCGGGCGATGGTGCGACCGGAGTGTCGATCCCGAGCTTGCGGCGAACGAAGCCGAGCTTCTCCTGGTGCTGCGAGTTCTGCGGCTCCTTGCGGACCAGCTCCTCGAGCACGGAAATGGCATCGTGCAGTTCGCTGACCGCGATGTGCGCTTCGGCGAGGCTCGTCAGCGCGGAGATGACGTGCGTCTCGCGGCGGAGCTGCTTGTTGATGTCGACGAGACGCGCGAGCGTCGGCGTATGGAGCGGCTCGATCCGGATGATCTTGTTCAGGAAGTCGGCGGCCGTGGCATCCCCGCGCGCAGCGAGAGAGTCGGCGAGCGGGCCGAGCACGTTGAGCGCTTCGTCCGGGGATCCTTCGCGCAAGGCGAGCTCGGCGAGGTTCTCGCGAAGCGACGGATCGGTCGGGTTGGAGCTCAGTCCCTGCTCGAGGACGCGCTTCGCGGTGGCGAGATCTCCCTTGCCCAGGTGTGTCTTGCCGAGAAGGGCGACGAGCCGCGGGTTCTGCTTGTTCGCTTCGAGCGTCGACTGGAGCAGTGAGATTGCGTTGTCGAAATCGCGGGCGTCGATCAGGCTCGCCACCAGCGACTCGGCGAGATCGACATTGCCCGGATCGATCTTCAGCGCCTTCTGGAAGACGACGAGCGCCTCGTTCAACTGCCCCCTCTTGAGGAGCATCTTTCCGACGCGGTCGTATTCGCGCAGCGCGTCCGCCGTCTGGTTGTTCTGCGAATAGAGGTCCGCGAGCTTGACGTGGACGTTGAGCGAATTCGGGTCGAGCTCGGCGATCTTCCGGTACGTCGCAAGCGCGTTGGCCGCGTCGCCGTGCTTCTGGTAGTAATCGGCCAGGACCTGGTACTGGCCCTTCGCCTCCATCGCGAGCCCCTGCTTCGCGTAGAGGTCGGCGAGCTGGCTGTAGATCTGAAGCCTCGACGGATCGAGCTTGTTTACTTTCTTGTAGATCGCGATGGCCTTGAGGAAGAACCCATCGATCGCGTACCGGTCGGCGATCTGACCGAATACCTTCACCGCCTCATCGGTGCGATTGATGCGCACCCAGAGGTCGCCGATGCGATTGAGAGTGTTGACGTCACTCGGGTTGTCAGCGAGCAGGCGCTCGTACTCCTTGATCGCCTGCTCCACCTTTCCCTTGGTGACGAGCTTCTCAGCGTTCGCGATTATTTTGTCTCGAGGAACTGCCATCTCCCATTCCCGTCACCCGAACAGCGGGCGCTGATCGATCACCCCGCGAAACCCTCGCCGATGAATCGGTGAGGGCCCGTACTCCTCGAGGGCCTTACAGTGGTTTGCGGTTCCATATCCCACATTGTTGACGAAGTCGTACTGTGGATAGAGAGCATGATACGACTCCATCAGCGAATCGCGGTAGACCTTTGCGACCACCGACGCCGCGGCGATGGAGACGCTCCTCGAGTCGCCCTTGATGATCGGTAGTTGCGGAACCATCAGCTCTTCGAGGTAGACCGCGTCGGTGAGCAGCGCGTCGGGCCTCAACTCGAGCGATTCCACCGCGTGCCGCATCGCCATCTTGCTCGCCGCCAGGATGTTGATACGGTGGATCGTCGCAGGCTCGACCACCCCCACTGCGACGGCCCTCGCGGAGGCGATGATGCGGAAGCTGAGCACTGTCCGTTCCGCCGCGCTCAATCGCTTCGAGTCGTCCAGACGGGGCAGGACGGATTCGGTATCCAGTATCACGGCGGCGGCGACGACGGGACCGGCAAGGCAACCGCGGCCCACTTCGTCCGTGCCTGCGATGGCCATGAATCCGTTGGCACGGAGCTCGCGCTCGAGCGCGCCCATTTCGGCAAGGCGCGCGAGCTCACGGCTCACAGGCTCGGGAAAAGAGAGAAAGCGGGGGGCGCGGCTGCGCCCCCCGAGTGAGGAGTCGTTACGACTTGCGCTTCTCTTCGATGCGGGCAGCCTTGCCCCTGAGGTCACGGAGGTAGTAGAGCTTTGCGCGCCGGATCCGGCCATGCCGCTGGACCTCGATCTTGTCGATCGTCGGCGAGTATAGCGGGAACATTCTCTCCACGCCGACTCCGCTCGACACCTTCCGTACCGTGACCATCTCGCGAGTGCCGCCACCGCGACGCGAAATTACGATCCCCTGGAAGATCTGGATGCGCTCTTTGTCGCCTTCCTTGACCTTCACGTGAACCTTAATCGTGTCCCCGGGTCCGAACTCCGGAAACTCCCGGGTCGTCTGCTGCTGCTCGACCAACTTCATGATTTCAGCCATGGTGCGAATCCTTCCTGACTCAACTGCAAAAAAGGGCGATAAGGATGCCTTATTTCCTGTCTTCGGGCAAGGGGGTCCCGTCGTCGCCCCGTCTCTCCGCCTTCTCGATCTCCGCGAGCATCCTGCGCGCCTCGTCGTCGAGTCGCGCGCTCAGGAGCAGGTCCGGCCGTTTCCGGAGCGTCGCGATGAGGGACTGTTCCTTGCGCCACCGCCGGATTCTCTCGAAGTGCCCGGAAATCAGAACTTCCGGTACCTTCATCCCCCTCACTTCCGCCGGGCGGGTGTAGTGGGGGTAGTCCAGCAAGCCTTCGTAGAACGAATCTGCCTCCACAGAATTCCTTTTCCCGACCACGCCGTCGGCCATCCGGCTGACCGCGTCGATCACCATCATCGCCGGGAGCTCGCCCCCGGTCACGACGAAGTCGCCCATCGAGATCTCCTCGTCGACCACGGACTCCCGGACCCGGTGGTCGAACCCTTCGTAGCGTCCGCAGAGCAGCACGACCCAACCGCGCCCGCAAAGCTCCACGGCCTTCGCCTGGTCGAACGGCCTGCCCTGGGGCGAGAGCTCGATGACCCACGGCCTCTCGCCCTCGCGCGAAGGGAGAGCCCGGATCGCGTCGATGGCGCGGAACACCGGCTCGGCGAGCATCACCATCCCCGCCCCGCCTCCGTAGGCCTCGTCGTCGGTCGAATTGTGCTTGTCGGTGGCGTACTCGCGCAGGTCGCGGACCTCGATCTCGAGCAGTCCGTTTCCCGCAGCTTTCGCGACGATGCCTTCCTCGAGCAGCGCGTCGAACATCCGCGGAAAAATCGTCAGCACGTCGAACCGAAGCGGAGCGCTCATGTCCCGTCCCGCTTCCGCTGCTTCGGCTTCGGCGGCTCCGGATCGTTGAGTGTCTCGAGCCCCGCCGGAAGCTCGACTACGAGCAGCTTCGCCTCGAGGTCGATGCTCCTGACGAGCGCCTCGGCGAACGGCATCTCGAAGCTCCCGCCCGAGACCCGCTCCACGCGCAAGAGCAGTTGCACCGAGCTCTCGAGCGCCTCCGAAACGCGGCCGATGGAGCGCCCCGCAGCGTCACGCACTTCGAGACCGATGAGGTCGTGGATGAAGTACTCGTCAGCTTCGAGCTCGCGACTCTCGTCCTCGGGAATCTCCACCGTCCAGTCACGGTGTTCCGCAACCGCTTCAGGAGTCTTGAACAGGTCGAACAACGCGAGGGCACGCCCTTTGTGGACGCGGCAACCGATGATCTTTGCAGGCAGGATCTCGTCGCGCCGGGGCGAGACGAGGAAGACCGAGTCGAGCTCGGAGAGGCGGCTCGGATCGTCGGTCAGCATCTCGACGCTCGCCTCGCCGCGCACCCCGTGCGGGCGGCGGATCACGCCGAGGAGGACGAGGCGGTCCGGGTCGGCCGGTCCGCGTCCCGGTGCGCTGTGCGGAGTCATGCGACCCCCTGGCTCAGTCGAGGATGTCGAGGATGGTGCGCGAGCTGCCGCGTTCGGCGGCAGCGATCAGATTGCGCATCGCGCGGGCCGTGCGGCCCTGACGGCCGATCACCCTGCCAAGGTCGTCGGGCGCCACGCGCAGTTCCACCACGGTCGCGTCCCCGCGCCTCACCTCATCGACACGAACCTGTTCGGGCTGGTCGACGAGGGACTTCGCGATGAACTCGACGAGGTCCTTCATCCGATCACGCCCTCTTGAAGAGAGACTTGACCGTCGGGGTCATCTGGGCACCCTTGCCCACCCAATACTCGATGCGAGCCTTGTCGAGCTTGACCTCGGCCGGGTTCTTCGTCGGGTTGTAGTGCCCGATCTGCTCGACCGTCGCAGCGGACGGCGTGAGGCGCGAGTCGGACACGACCACACGGTAGAACGGCGAGTGTGTCGAGCCTGAGCGGCGGAGACGGATCTTCAACATTCTGATAACTCCTTGAAAGCGTGGCCTGTTCTCAGCTTCTGCCGGCCGGAGATACTTCGTCCTTCGGACGCCTCCAGCGGGGTCGAATGACCAGAAACCACGCCGGGAGCGGCACTATTTCAGGAAAGGAGGCAAGGCGTCAACGGAGAAGATCGGGGGGGAGCCCCTTGGCGAACTTCGCCAGCTTTCGCGGTCCCATCCCTTTCGAGAAGGTCTTCATCATCTTCTTCATCGCCAGATACTGCTTCATCAACTGGTTGATCTCCTGGACGGTGCGCCCCGACCCGCGGGCGATCCGCTTCTTGCGCGCGCCGTTGATGATCTGCGGGTACTCCCGTTCCTGGCGCGTCATCGAGTCGAGGATCGCCTGCATGCGGACCACCGCGGTCTCGTCGACGTCCTCCTCGCGAATCTTCTGGCCCCCCATGTTCGGGAGCATCTTCATGACCTGCGACATCGGGCCGAGCTTCTTGACCTGCGCGAGCTGCGAGCGGAGATCCTCGAGAGTGAACTTGTCTTTCGCGACACGGCTGGCGAGGCGCTCGGCCTCCTTGCGATCGACCTCGGCCTCGACCTTCTCGATTAGCGAGAGCATGTCGCCCATGCCGAGAATGCGCTGGGCCATGCGGTCGGGATAGAAGAGCTCGAGGTCGGCGTACTTCTCGCCGACGCCGACGAGCTTGATCGGCTTGTTGACCACCGACTTGATCGAGAGGGCGGCGCCGCCGCGCGCGTCACCGTCGAGTTTCGTGAGCACGATGCCGGTGATTCCGAGCCGCTCGTCGAACTCGCGCGCCGACTTCACGGCGTCCTGTCCCGTCATCGCGTCCGCGACGAAGAGGATTTCGCTCGGGCGGACGTCGCTCTTGATCTTCTGGAGCTCCGACATCAGCTCCTCGTCGATATGAAGGCGCCCCGCCGTGTCGAGAATCACGACGTCGTGGAGCATCGTGCGCGCTTCCTTCAGCGCGTCGTGCGCGATGCGGATCGGATCGCGGAGCTCGCCGATCTCGAAGAACGGCGTCTTCGTCTCGCGCGCGACGACGCGAAGCTGGTCGATTGCGGCCGGCCGGTAGACGTCGCACGGGACGAGCAGCGGCTTCTTCCCGCGCGACTTCAGATGCAGCGCGAGCTTGCCGGAGGTCGTCGTCTTGCCGGAGCCCTGAAGGCCGGTCATCATCACGACTGCGGGCGTTCCGACGACCGCCAGCGCTACCTGGCTGCCACCGAGCAGTTCCTGCAGCTCGTCGCGCACGATCTTCGTGACCTGCTGCGACGGCGAGAAGGCGGTGAGCACATCCTGCCCGACGGCACGTTCGCGGACCTTCGCCGTGAACTCTTTGACGACTTTGAAATGGACGTCCGCCTCGAGCAGAGCGACGCGGATCTCCTTGAGCGCCGAGTCGATGTGCCACTCGTTGAGGCTCGCCTCGCCGCGAAGGGTCTTGAAGACCCGGTCCATCTTGTCCTGCAGGTTGTCGAACATCGTCGTGTCGTCCTCGCCTTGTCGGCCCGAAGAGGCTGGCCGAGCGTCAAACAGATGCGTGCGAGCCAAAAAATCCGGAGGGAAGCGAGGCGAGGTGGGACAAGGGAACGAAAGGCCGGGCTCGGGCTCGGGTTCGGGCCTGCCTTTCGCCCTCTCAATTCTCAATTCCGCCTGCAGGGCGGCTACTCGTTCTGGTCGAGGGCGACGTTCCAGTAGGCGACGTCGACGAAGTTTTTCCAGATCTCGGGGAACGTGCGCCCCTGGAGGCGATGAAGCGGGTGCCACTTGGGGCGCGTCGGCTGGCGGATCAGGTCCATTCCGCTCTCGGCGACGAGCTTGTTTCCCTTGCGCACGTTGCAGGCGAGACAGGCGCAGACGACGTTCTCCCAGGTCGAGCGGCCACCGCGGGAGATCGGAATCACGTGATCGAGCGAGAGCTCCGCGGTAGTGAACTTGCGCCCGCAGTACTGGCAGCGGTTGCGATCCCGGATGTAGATGTTGCCGCGGGAGAACTTGACCTCCTGGCGGGGCAGGCGGTCAAAGCGGAGGAGCTGCACCACGTCGGGAATCGCGATGTTGCGCGTGGGCGTGACGATGAACGACTGCTCGGGCGGGTGCGGCAGGTCTGCCCAGTTCTCGAAGTCGTAGGTGATGTAGTCACGGTCGACCGCGCGTGCGTCCCCCTTGTAGAAGAGGGTGATGGCGCGTCGGATCGACGTGACCTGGATCGGCTGATACAGACGATTCAGGACGAGGACATGTCCATCGAGCATGTTTCAATTTAGCATATTTCGGAATCGGCTTTGCCAGTGCGCTGCTCGCCAATCCGGGGCCGTCCGCTTGCAAAAGGGCATACTTTCAGCGATAGTGTACGCACCGCTCTTATCGGATGAGGGAGGAGCGAGCAGCGCAAGTTGACGACGCGCTTTAGCTCATTGTCGGAAACAGGTGGATCGCCGGCAGGTCTTCGGCGTATCTGGGTGTGATTTGGGAGGATATATGCGCGCATTCCGGTTTCTCCTCTTGGGTGTTTTCGCCTTTGCTCTCATGGCCACTGGCGCCTTCGCCGAGCACTATCAGGCGAACTGTCCGCTGACGTATGTCGGTGCGACGGATCCGGCGTCCCCCTTCTTCCTTTCGCCGAACGGAAGCTTCCGGAACGGCTCGCTCGTCTACATTCTGCGGGGCGGAACGCTCACCACGCAGAACATCACCGAGCTCGGGAACGTCGAGGTGGTCCGCGAGGACTACATCAGCTCGATGGCCAACCATGACGAGGAAGGCGGCGTCACCTACAGCGCCGGCTTCATGTTCGTCAGCGGCGAGGAAGGGCTCGAGATCTTCGATCTTCGCAACGTTCGTGCTGGCGGATCAGCCCCCGCGCTGATCTCGCGCACGAAGATTCCGCACTATCGCCGGATCACCGTGCAGGGCAACATCCTCGCGGCGATCTTCCCGGCGAACGATCTGCCCTGCCAGGCCAACGGAACCACCCGCTGCCGCAACCAGATCGACATCTACAACATCACGAATCTCGCGGCGCCTGCGAAGATGTCCTCGATCATCGCCGACCACCGCTACATCGGATTCAACGACATCAAGTTCGCCGCGGGTTACCTGTACGCGACCGGCTTCGGCGGCACGTTCGCCTTCGACGTGACGACCGATCCGACCGTGCCGAGACAGGTCTTCGCCCAGTCGACGATCGGATCGTTCCTGACCACCAACGGCACGTCGGTGATCGGCATCGGCCAGGAAACGCTCGTCGGCGTCTACGTGATCTCTCCCGCGCCGCGCCTCGCGTACTTTGCGGTCTTCACGCTGCCTTCGATCTGGGATCGTCAGGACGACCTCATGTTCCACCCCGAGGCGTACATCGACGACATGCGCCTGATCACGCTCATCGACGAGAAGAACCCGCTGACCGGCAAGCCGGGGCGAACGCTCGCCTTCGACGCCTTCGACTTCACGGTTCCGATTTACCAGGGAGCCGATGACCGCATCTACGAGAACGTCAGCTTCACGTTCCCCGACGAGCTCAAGTTTCACCCGCTCCTGGTTGGCTCGTTCGTCCACGTGATCGGCGAAGTCAGCGGCACGCAGAAGTGGGGCGCGTGCGATCAGATGGCCGGCTACGTCAACTTCGACTTCCTCCAGGCGCTTCCCTGCGGCGGGGCCGAGCTCTACGGCGCCGTCACCTCGAAGCACAAGATGACTTCCGTCGAGCTCTACATCGACAGCCGCTCGCTCGGCTTCGCCTCCCTCGGTGAAGAGCGCTACGACGTCGACAACGCCTCCGGCCCGATCCGTTCCTTCAGCATCAACGTCGGCCTCGACGACGAGCTCCGCGGAGAGCATCTCCTCCGCGCCGTCGGCACCGACATCTTCGGCAATCGCCGCCAGTTCTGGACCAAGGAAGTCTACTTCCCGGGCCCGGGCGGCAACTGCACGCACCGCAAGCGCGGCGCCCGCAGATAGTCCTTCCTCCCAAAGACCCCAAAAGCCCCGCGCGCGAGCGCGGGGCTTTTTGTTTGTGGGGGAAGGGAGTTGTTAGTTGTTAGTTGTTAGTTGTTAGTTGTTAGTTGTTAGACAAACACACTATCGTAATGCTGATATTCAAATATCAATTATTTTGTGATGCATTACATGGCTGCACTGTATGACCTTTAAAGCACAAATGTTCTAACAACTAAAAACTAACAACTAAAAACCTCACGACCAGATCGCTGCCGCCGCCGCTCGCGGATCCTTCGCGTCGGTAATGGGCCGTCCCACGACGACGTAGTTTGCGCCGGCGGCCACGGCCTCGCTCGCGCTCATCGTTCGCTTCTGATCTCCTGCTTCGTCGGAGGCGCCGCGAATCCCGGGCGTGAGGATCACGAAGTCGGGGCCGCAGGCGTCGCGAATCGCACGGATCTCGCGAGGGGAGGCCACGACACCGTCGAGCCCCGCGTCCTGCGCCAGTCGCGCGAGGCGCAGCACGCTCGTCTCGGAGCCGTGCGCGAATCCCACCTCGGCGAGATCGTCGTCGCCGAGGCTCGTCAGGACCGTGACGCCGAGAAGAATCCCCTCGCCGCGTGGCATCGCGTCGCGACAGGCGCGCATCATCGCGGCACCGCCGGAAGCGTGCACGTTCACGATCGAGGCCCCCAGGCGCCGCGCTTCGGCGACCGCGTGACTCGCAGTGTTAGGAATGTCGTGGAACTTCAGGTCCAGGAAGACCTTGTCGCCTCGCTCGACGAGCGCGCGAACGATTGACGGCCCGTTGGCCACGTAGGCCTGCAGTCCGAGCTTGACCATTCCAGCCATGCCGCGCACGGCGCCGGCCAGCGAAAGAATGTCCGCGCGCGACGACCGGTCGAGCGCGACGACGAGACGATCCTTCATCCTGTCCACCTCTCCTGCCGGAGCGCTTCGCGCGGCCGGCTCGCGGCGCAATGTACTTCGCGGCGCGGTTCGCGGCAACCCGAGCAAAAGCAACGAGGCGGCCCGCAGGCCGCCTCGCTCGAATCTTCGCTTCTGATTGCGGGCTACTGTCGCGCCACGACGATCAGCATCAGCGCGCGGTTGCTCTCGGGCAGCTTCGATGCGCCCAGGACCACGGTCTGTCCGACCTTCAGGTTCAGCGTCGTCTTGAGCACTTCGGTCAGCTCTTTCTTGCCGGCCGCCGTCTGCTCATAACGTCCGAGCCGGAACTCGCTCACCTGGACCGTTCCGGTCACGGGATCGTACTCGCCGATCGTGAAATCGGCATGGTAGGAGCCTTCGAGATCACGGCGGACCACGTCGCCTTCGCGTCCGGCCACGGAGAGCTCGCCGACCTTCTCGAACGAATTGAATCGCAGGACGCCGGAGAGCTTCGCGGCGACCTCGCGCAGGTCTTCCGGAACCGCGGGAGGCTTCCCCGTGACGCGCCCCGCCGAGACGAGCTTCATCTCGAGCTTGAAGGTGCGCGAGGGAACGTCGTAGTCCTCGATCGCGTCCGCGATCCGGCTCACGTTGTCGCCACGATCCGTCACCACGAGGGTGTTGGCTCCCGGCTGAATCGAGACCGAGCCTTCCGAGCTCACGAGCGGGCGAACCATCTGCGCGGCCTTGTCGGCACTCTTGAACTTGAATTTGAAGGTCTGGACGACGACCTTGCCGTCCGCCTGCTGGGCGGCGGCGCCGAAGGCGGCCAGGGTGAGAATCAGACAAAACAGCGCAATTCGCTTCATAGATCCGCCGGAAGCGACTCGTCAAAGATCATGACGACCTTCAAGTCGCTGGTTTCTTCGGATGGAACCTCGATGATCGTAGCGCTCGTCGAGGCGTAATTTTCGATCACGGGACGGGATGACACGGAGAAGGAAAGCGCCTCGGGCGCGGAGACGATCGACGCCACAGGCAGGTGCGGCACCATGCCGCGGTCGGCCCGGGGCCAGAAGAGCGTTCCCGAGATGATCGCGATCGTTGCAGCGGCCGCAACCGCCCAGCGCTGCGCCGGAGCGAAGCGCCCACGCGCGTCGACGACCTTCTCGGTCCCGCGGAACCGAACGTCCTGCATCACCTCGGCGACGAACGCGTCGACGCCGCCGGGAGGTTCGATCTCACCACCGAGGCCACGGAACATCAGCTCCGGATCGATGGAGACCGCGTGGTTGAGGCACGCCTCACACTCCCGCAGATGCACGAGCGCATCGGGACCGAGCTCCGTTTCCGGCGCGAGGCTCGCGCGAAAATCATCGCATCTCATGCCTCGTTCTCCTTCCACAGGCTGGCGTACTCGGGAAACCTGCGGCGCAACTCCTTCTGCATCGTTTTGCGAGCGTTGAAGAGGTGGTTGCGGACGGTCGATTCCTTCGTCCCCAGAATCCTGGCGATTTCCGCGAGCTGGAGGTCTTCCATCGTGTGCATCACGAAAATCGTCTTCTGTTTCGGCGAGAGCGCCTTCGAGACCTGCTCGAAAACCTCTTCGACTTCCTTGTGCTGAATGGCGCGCCCCTGCTCCGGTTCGTCGCTTGTCTTCACGAGCCGCAGGCTCGAATTGAGGGTTGCGTCGCGCGACTGCCGGCCGCGAATGAAATCGATCGCCACGTTCGAGGTCATCCGGTAGAGCCACGTGTCGAACGCGTAGCCCGCGTCGTACCGGTCAAGGTTCTCCCACAGCTTCACGAAGGCCAGCTGCGCGACATCCTTGGCGTCCTCGCGATTGCCGAGCATTCGGGCGCAGAGACCGAAGACCTTCCCGGTCTTGCGGCGGACCAGCTCCTCGAACGCCGCGGAATCCCCCGACCGGCTCGCTTCCACGAGCTGTCGGTCGTCTCGCGGCTCGGCAGTGTCGATCTTCATCAGGCGCAGTTGGGCCAGCATCGCACCTGATACGGCGGGTGGAGCGGGTCCGTCTATGGTATACGCGCCGGACACCCCGGGAATTACGCAAATTCCTCGAGGCGCTCCGCTTTTCGACGTTGCATGCGATGCTCCCGAGACCGTAGAATCCGGTAAACTGCCGCTTCAGAGGAGAGCATGAGGGTACTGGTCGTCGGTCAGGGTGGGCGAGAGCACGCGATCTGCTGGAAGCTCAAGCAGTCCCCGCAGGTCAAGGAGATCTACGCCGCTCCCGGAAACGGCGGGATCGCGGCCATCGCCAACTGCGTCCCGATCGAAGCGACCGACATCATCGAGCTCGCCGATTTCGCCGAATCCCTTCGGATTGACCTCACGGTCGTCGGCCCCGAGATTCCTCTCACCCTCGGTATCGTCGATGAATTCCAGAAACGCGGGCTCCCCATCTTCGGGCCGACCCGTCTCGCGGCGGAGATTGAAGGCTCGAAGGTCTTTTCCAAGGAGTTCATGAAGAAGTACGGCATCCCGACCGCCGATGCGACCATATGCGGGTCGTTCGACGAGGCGATCGCCGCGGTCGACAAGCGTGGCATCCCATGCGTGATCAAGGCCGACGGCCTCGCCGGCGGCAAGGGAGTGGTCATCCCCGAGACGCGCGACGAGGCGGTCGCGACGCTCACCGAGATCTTCGAGAGCCGCAGGTTCGGCATGGCCGGTAGCCGCGTGCTCGTCGAGGAGTGCCTGACCGGTGAAGAAGTCTCCGTCATGGCGATCACCGACGGAAAAAAGGTCGTGCCGTTCGCTCCGGCGAAGGACTACAAGAAGGCCTTCGACGGCGACGACGGGCCCAACACCGGTGGCATGGGATCACACTCTCCAGCCGTCGTCCTCCCCGCCGAGACGGCGGCGGAAGTCATGAAGAAGATCGTGATTCCGACCATCCAGGGGATGGCCGACGAAGGGCGCACCTACACCGGCTGTCTCTACGTCGGCCTGATGCTCACCCCCGACGGCCCGAAGGTGCTCGAGTACAACTGCCGCTTCGGCGATCCCGAAACGCAGGCACAAATCCTCCGCCTCGAAGACGACATCGTCGACGTCCTCCTCCGCTCGGCCCGCCGCAACCTCGGCGAGACCAAACTCACGTGGCGGAAGGAAGCGTCGGCGTGCGTGGTCGTCGTGACGAAGGACTACCCCGTCGGCAACGCGAAGGGGCACGAGATCGTCGTCGATCCAATTGGAGACGATTCGGTCGTCGTCTTTCACGCGGGCACGACAAAGAAAGACAGCAAGCTCTACACGACGGGCGGCCGGGTCGTGAACGTCTGCGCACGCGCGGCGACTCTCTCCGACGCTCTCGCGAAGATCTACGCGAACATCGCCAACGTCCGCTTCCAGGGCGCGCGCTACCGAACCGACATCGGCTACCGAGCGCTCGGCCAGAGAGCAGCCAGCACGACGACGTAGTCTCTTTGTGGCGCAGGCACTCCGGCCTGCGCGTCGCCGAGGGCGACCATCGTTCTCGACACGCGAAACTGCCTCTTTTGGGCGGGGTTTTGCGCCGCGCGCTGGCAGGTGTGCCTGCGCCACATCGGCCTACTCATCGCCCCTCGCCTCTCGCCTCTCGCCATCCGGCGCCGTTAGGCTAACGAGAAACTCCACGTTACCTTCCATGCCTCGCACGGGTGACTCTCGCAGTCCTTCGACGTCGAAGCCGATCTCCTTCGCGAACTCCACGACCGACTCGACCGCCGCGTTGCGCGCCTCTTCGTTGCGAACGATCCCACCCTTGCCCACGTCGCGCTTGCCTACCTCGAACTGCGGCTTGATGAGTGCGACGACTCGTCCGCGGGGAGCGAGAAACTCCAGCACCGCGGGAAGTATGAGCTTGAGCGAGATGAACGAGACGTCGATCGACACGAGCTCGACGGTCTCGTCGAAGTCGGACGCGTCGAGGTAGCGCGCGTTGCATTTCTCGCGATTCACGACGCGCTCGTCCTCGCGCAGCTTGACGTCGAGCTGGCCGTAGCCGACGTCGATCGCGTATACCTGTCGCGCGCCCTTCTGCAGGAGCACGTCGGTGAAGCCTCCGGTCGAGGCGCCGATGTCGGCGCAGACGAGCCCGTCGGGGGAGATCGCAAACGTCTCGAGGGCTGCGGCCAGCTTCATTCCGCCGCGGCCGACCCAGGGATGCTCGAGCTCGACCACGACTACCAGATCGTCCGCGGCGACGGAGTTGCCGGCCTTGTCGGCGTAGTCGCCGTTCACCGTGACTCGGCGCGCCATGATGAGCGATTGCGCGCGGGCGCGCGTCGGCGCGAGCCCCCGGTCGACGAGCGCCAGATCGAGCCGCTGCTTCTTCACCGGTCGTCCTCCCGTTCTTCCGCCTCAAGCAAACGCGCCGGCATTGAGCCGGCGCGTTCGAGGAAACTCCGTGGATCCCGGGATCCCTACGACGCCACGAGCGGCATCTTCGCCGAGGCCCGCACGAACGAGCGAACGCGGACCGCGATGCCTTCGCTGTGCAGATCGAACTGCGCGCGCAGCACGTCCTGGCTGCCATGGTGAACGTACACGTCGGGGATTCCGATGTTGTGGTACTCGACGCCGCTGACTCCGAGCTCGACCGCCTTCTCCATCACCGCGCTGCCGAAGCCGCCGGCAATCGAGCCTTCCTCGACCGTGATCACCTTCGCTCCCGGCCGGCAGTAACGCAACACCAGCTCCTCGTCGATCGGCTTGATGAAGCGCGCGTTGACGACGGTCGCGTCGATTCCTTCCTTCGCGAGCGCCTCGGCCGCGTTGAACGCAGGCCACACTTCGGCGCCGATTGCGAAAATCGCCACGTTGTCCCGCCCTTCGCGGATCACTTCGCCGCGTCCCACGGGAAGCGAGCGCAGCTCGGCGTCCATCTTCACGCCAAAGCCCTCGCCACGCGGATACCGAATCGACGTCGGGTGCCCGGTCTCGAACGCCGTGCGAACCATGTGCTGAAGCTCGTTCTCGTCCTTGGGCGCCATGCACACCATGTTCGGGAAGACACGCAGGTACGCCATGTCGTAGATCCCGTGATGCGTCGGTCCGTCGGCGCCGGCGATACCGGCCCGATCGAGACAGAAGACGACAGGCAGATCCATGATGGTCACGTCGTGAAACACCTGGTCGAACGCGCGCTGCAGGAACGTCGAGTAGATCGCAGCGCAGGGCTTCATCCCCTGCGTGGCCATGCCGCCCGAGAAGGTCACCGCATGCTCTTCGGCGATTCCCACGTCGAACATCCGATCGGGGTACACCTTCTCGAACTTGTCGAGACTCGTCCCTTCCGGCATCGCCGCCGTCACCGCGATGATCTTCTCGTCGGTGCGCGCCATCTCGATCAGCGCCTTCGCGAAGACGTCCTGGTACTTCGGCGGCGCCGGCTTCGTTGACTTCTTCACCTCGCCCGACGCGATGTCGAACGGCGTGACGCCGTGCGACCAGATCGGTTTGTTCTCCGCCGGCGTGTAACCCTTGCCCTTCTTCGTGATGACGTGGACGAGCACCGGCCCGTCGTACTCCTTCGTCTTCTCGAACGTCTCGAGCAGGAGGTCGAGGTCGTGTCCGTCGAACGGCCCGAGGTAACGGATACCCAGCTCCTCGAAGAGAGTTCCCGGCACGACCATGTGCTTGAACATCTCCTCGACGTCGCTCGCAATCTCGTGAATGCGGCCGCCGACCACCGGAACGCGTTCCATCACTCCCCGCGCGAGGTCCTTGAGCTTGTTGTAGCGCTGTCCCTTGATGATCTGGTTGAGATAGCCCGAGATCGCGCCCACGTTCGTCGAGATCGACATGTCGTTGTCGTTCAGGACGAGGAGCATCTTGCGCTTGAGGTGACCGACCTGGTTGAGGCCTTCGAACGCGAGCCCGCCCGAGAGGGCGCCGTCACCGAAAACCGCGACCACGCCGTAGTCTTCTTTGCGGAAATCGCGTCCGACGGCAACACCGAGCGCTGCTGAGATCGCCGTCGAGGCGTGTCCGGCGTTGAAGACGTCGTAGACCGACTCCTCGCGTTTGCAGAACCCCGAGATCCCGTCGTGCTGGCGGATCGTGTGGAACTGGTCGCGCCGCCCGGTGATCAACTTGTGCGGATAGCTCTGGTGTCCGGTGTCCCAGACGATCTGGTCACGCGGTGTCTGAAACACGTAGTGGAGCGCCAACGTCAGTTCCACCACCCCAAGGTTGCCGCCAAAGTGCCCACCGAGTTGGGAGACGACCTCGATGATCCGCTCGCGGATCTCTCTCGCCACCTGTGGCAACTGCCGCCGTTCGAGCTTCCTGAGGTCGTGGGGGGTGTCGATCGAATCGAGTAGCTTGTTCATCATTTGTCTTGCCGGGTCGCCTTCGGGTTCGAACCACAAGCGGGGGCACCCAACCAAGATTCCCGGGGCACCACGCGGAGGGTCCCTCCCCGCCCAAACCCATTATTGTCACAGAGTTCGAGGGTTGGCTTCAAATATCACGATCTTCGCCGGCAGATGAACTCGGCGATCTCGCCCAGATGGTTCGGCCGGGGGTCGATTCTCGAAGCCGCGGAAGACGCTGTTGCGAGCAGTTCGTCGACCCGGATCCGCGCGGACTCGGCGCCGTAGAGCGACGGAAAGGTCAGTTTTCCCTGTGCCACGTCTTTCCCCGCCGTCTTGCCCAGCGTCGCGGCGGTTTCCTCGAGGTCGAGCAGGTCATCGACGATCTGGAACGCCAGCCCGATTGCGTCACCGTACTCGCGAAGTGTCTCGATCTGCTCGTCAGCGCCCCCGCCGAGGATTCCGCCGAGCATCACGGATGCCGTCAGGAGGCGTCCCGTCTTGTTGCGATGGATAAAGTCGAGCCGCCGCGCTAGAGCCTCGCGATCGTCGACGGTGGCTTGCGAGCGTTCCGACTCGATATCCGCCACCTGGCCACCGATCATCCCTTTCGAGTCGATCGCGACGGCCACCGTCTTGATCGCAAGCAATTGCCGCCGCGGGTCGAGGGGGATCGGCGTGGCGAGCCAGGAGAATGCCTCGGTCAGGAGCGCGTCGCCTGACAGCACCGCAAATGCCTCGCCGAAAACGACATGTGCTGTCTTGCGCCCCCGGCGAAGATCGTCGTTGTCGATCGAAGGAAGGTCGTCGTGGACGAGCGAGTACGTGTGGATCAGCTCGAGCGCCGCAAAGTGCCGAAGCAGCGGTTCGACCGGGCCGGCTCCACAGGCCTCGGCGGCGGCGATCGCGAGGATCGGCCGAATCCGCTTTCCGCCCGCCATGACCGAGTACCGCATCGCCTCGTGGATGACGGCAGGCGGAGTGTCCGCCCGAGGGAGGAAGTCCTCGAGGGCGCGTTCGACGAGGGCGCGGTTCCTGCCAATCCAGTCTGCGGTCCCGATCGTTGGAGTATCTGTCATGGTTCTCTGTTATCAGGACAAACGATCTATCGGAAGTTCGTAAACGGTCACTGCTTCGTCGGCGTCTGTACCATGTCGTCACCCTCCGGGCAAGGAGTTCGTATGGCCAGATCACTCGTCTTGTTGCTGAGTCTCGTACTTGCGGCACTTCCACTCCAGGGGGAGGACGAACGACAGCCGCGCACGACGGCAGAGACAACCGCGTCGCCTGAGGGCGCGGCCACCGGCCTCACGATGAGGGGCGTCTCCCTCGACGCCATCTCTTCCACGATCTCGGTGACGATCGATCACATCGTGAATTCGAGGGGCCCGCTCCAACCACCGTCAAATGTCCTTCGGCTCGAGGTGTGGACTTCCGTCGAGGCACCAGTCTTCGGCGAGAGCCTCACGGTCAGGGTCACCGCGAGCCAGAACCTCCCCTTCACGCTCTCGTCGGGAGAGACGCGTGCGAACGTGATCACGGGGCCGATTCCCTACAATCCACCAGCGGGCGGAACACACTTCGTCACGGTCGCGCTGCTCGAGTACAACCCAGCCACCATCCGTTTCGAATATGCCGACCTCTACACGCTTCCGGCGCCGCGCAGGTTCGGCCCCGCCGTACTCCTGAAGGATCTGCCGCAAGGCCTGATCCAGCGAATCGGCTCCGGAGGCGCCACCGACTCGTTCGTCGTCATGAACGTGGGAAACGCCGCCGGGAACGTCACGTTCGAGCGTGTCGGCGACTTTTTCACGATCAATCCTTCCAGCGTCGCACTCCAGCCTAACGACAAGAGCCGCGTGACGATCGTGGCCAGCGCGCGGACGGCAGGCTTCTACCGTGGCGAGGTGATCGTCGCGGTCAACGGCCAGACGATCTACCGCATACCGATCCGCCTGCTCGCGGCCAATCCTCCGGCGGGCACCGTGAGGGCGACGGCCGCAGCTCGTCGTGTCGACGTGAACGGTGGCAGCGGCGCGATGCCGCGCGGCCAGGTCAGGTTCACCAACACCGGCAACTCGGCCCTCGCAGGCTTTCCTGTGTCCGACTCTCCGTGGCTCATCCTGGAAACCGACGCGCTGCTGATCCCTCCCGGCGAATCAGCCACCGTGAATTTCCTCTGCGATCGCAGCCTCCGCACCGACACGCAGTCGCCGACGGTCGCGGGAAGTCTCGGTCTCAAGTACGTGTTAGGCGAGGCGTCGAGCTCGAAAGGCACGTTCGAGACGCCACCCACGTCGCTCGCCGGCGTCGTCGTCACCGACACGAACCAGCCCACGTCGACCACCGGTGCCATTCCACAGCTCGGCACCGGCGAAGTCGCGGTGATGATTCCCGGAGTCGGACACGTCGTCGGAAGCGTCGGGGAGTTCGTCTCCGATCTCTCGATCGTCAACGGTCTCGTCGGCTCGACCGTCGGCGACATGAAGCTCTTCTACTCGTCGAGCACCGTCTCGAAGGCGGCCCCGAACACGTTGCTTGCTCCGACCCAGGCGATGAACCTCGCGGACGTCGTCACGGGCTTCTTCGGAGAAACGGGACAGGTCGGCACGATCCAGATCCGTTCGAAGAGCCTCGGAAGCCTCTCGATGGCGGCGAACGTGTTCAACAAGTCGAACGCCGCCGGCACCTACGGCACGGCAATCCCCGCGTTTCGCACCGACCGCGCGATCACCCAGGGTCAGAAGTTGGTGATCTCCGGGCTTCGCCAGGACGCCACCTCGCACACGAACATCTACCTGCAGGAAATGAGCGGCGTCGGGCAGGCCATGGCATCGATCGCCTTCTTCGACATGAACGGCGCAAATGTCGGCAACATGGAGGCCCCTCCCGTCCCGGCGTTCGGCCTCGGCTCACTGTTCGCCGTCGTTCCGCAGGGAGCCGTCTCCGCCGTCGTCACGAGCATGACGGGAAAGCTGTCCGCCTACGCGACTCCGGTCGACGACGCGAGCGGCGACACGTGGGCGGTGGCCGACTGGAGCCGCCAGTACCAGCTCACCGGTACGGAGCGCACGATCATCCCGGTCGCCGGCGCGTTGGCGGGCGCAAACAACTCGAACTTCCGCACCGACGTCTCGATCACGAACACCGGCGCGGCCCAGGGCTCGCTCAAACTCACCTATTTCCCGTCGGCCGGCTCGCCGGTCAGCGGCACGATCAGTCTCACGCCTAACCAGTCCCGGAGTCTGGAGGACGTCGTCCCGTCGTTCTTCAACGTGTCCGGCGCTTCCGTCGGGTGGATCTCGGTCGAGCCGCAGTCGGGCTCGTTCGCGGTCACGAGCCGGACCTACACGAAGACGGCAGGCGATCCGGCCACCTTCGGCACGGGCGTGGCGACGATGCCCCCGTCGGCAGGGCTCAAGGCCGGCCAGTCCCGCGTCTTCGGCGGGCTGGAGGACTCGACCACTGCCACGGTCGTCTCCAAGCAGGGTGCGACCTTCCGCACGAATGTCGGCCTCATCGAGGTCTCTGGCCAGCCCGCGACCGCGCGCGTTTCGGTCTACTTCGCCGACGGCGCGCAGCTGGCCGGCGGAGGCGCGAACGCCTCGAAGGACTTCGCGCTCGCCGCGAACCAGTTCATGCAGCTCACCGGCGTCGTCAAGGCGGTCATCGGC
Organism: Thermoanaerobaculia bacterium; assembly: GCA_051305935.1. Classification (GTDB taxonomy): domain Bacteria; phylum Acidobacteriota; class Thermoanaerobaculia; order Gp7-AA8; family Gp7-AA8; genus JACPDH01. The sequence goes on along the minus strand of JBPPMG010000067.1, from coordinate 2,904 downwards.
GATTCGAGAGACACCGAGCACCCCGACCTTCGCGGCGTCTCGGTGAGGGTCGAGATCGTCAGCGGGGAAGGCTCCGTCATTCCGTACGTGACCTCGACCGACAACGGCACGAACGACACCGTGCTGCGCACCGAGTGAGATCCCGGCACCTTCGCTGAACGCACGACGGGCTCGCGGCGACGCGAGCCCGTGCTGCGTCCGCGAGGTTCCGGGGACCGGCTACACGTAGCTCTTGCCGAGCACGACCTTGCAGAGAAAGCGAACCTGATTGAAGTCCGTGTCCTTCGCCGCGGTCGCGCCCTTGCCGAAACGCTCTCCGGGAACGGGCTTGTACGAGGTGAACAGGGTGCGCACCGCCTCTACGGTCGACGCAGGCATCTCTTTGCGCGCGACGAGCGGACCGCCCGGAAACGGATCGGACGTTTCGATTGCGCGAATCTTGTCCTTGAACCTCTCGAAGATGCTCTCGACCACGCCGCCCGCGTCGAAATCTCCAGCGATGACTCGTCCGACGAGTTTGTCCTGGTCGGCGCCGACGAACTCCGTCCTGCCCAGATCAGGCTGCTTCACGAGATTCTTCGAGAGCAGGAGCAGCGGAATCAGGTGAGTCGACGTCGACCCGTCGTAGCCAAACGCGAACGACTTCCCCTTGAGCTCCTTCGCCGACTTGATCGGCGAGTCCTTCTTCACGACGATCATCGAGCGGACCGCGGAGCCCTCGGCGACGATCGGGACGACTCCGATCTCCTGCCTCGCCTCGACATAGAGCACCGCGCCGATCACGACCAGGTCGACCTTCTTCGCCTTCAGCGCCGCGTATGAGGCCTCGTACGTCGGGAACGTGGACACCTCGAACTCGAAGTCGGGCGAGCCGTTCAGGTGCGCCAGCATGCCGGCAAACGTCTTCTCGACTTCGGCGCGACTCTTTCCGGTGAGCCCCAGGCCCAGCTTCTGTTTCGCGAGCGCCGCCTGCGGCGCGGCCAATACGGCCAACGCAAAAAACGCCACGGCCAACGCGCGAACGAGGGTCTGGTGAATCGTCTGTCGCTTCATCGATGTCTCCTTCGCTCGCCAGGGAATCGGGAGCCGCGCGCCCGGGGACAGAGAACGCACGCCAACAGCTTAGTGCCCCCGTCGCAATAGGTCACGTCAAGTCGGCGCACATCCGGCGCACCGACGCTCCCTCAAATGGTTAGAATGGCGACTCTCGTCCGAAAGGAGTGGCGCATGGCGATGCGCAGGTCTGCCACTACGCGCCGAGCATCCGTCGGCATGTCCGCCCAGTCGTTCGGCTGGCCGGCGTCGCTCGTCGCGACGTTGCGCCACTCGACCCTCCCGTGGTTTCCGGCCGCGAACGACGATGCGGCCGAAGCGACCCCTCTTTCCGCGGCAGGCCGCATCGGGGAGCGCGATGCCCTGTCGATCCTCGGACAGTTCGCCGGCTACCTCGCCTTCGCCCGTTTCGCCGGCGTCAGCACCGGCGCCTTCAACCCAACGGAGTGGGGAATCGAGCAGAAACGGGGACGCGACACGCGTCTCGTTCGTCTCCTGTCGCCTCCCTCCCGACCGGACGAGGAGGGCCTCGCGGTCACTTTGCTCGAAACCCTGGCGTCACGACTCTCGGCGCCTCCTCTCGAGTCGCTGCGGCAGAGTTGGACGAAGCCGGAGTCGGTCTACGCGGAGATCCACAGGATGCTTCGTACGGGCGCGGCAGACCGCTCGTGGTTTTCGCGGGCCGCCTTCGGGAGAATCGAAGCTCCCGGCGCCGACTGTCTCGATCGCCTGGCCGCCACCCCGGCGGTCGTCGTCTGTGACGACCCTGCAGCCACTGCGACTCTCCTTCGTTTCGCTTCCTGGCGGAAGGAGGCCGGACCAAGGATCGTCGTGCTCGACGGCGCTCGCGGCTCGCCACTGCAGCCGATGTCTGCCATCGGGGCGCTCGTCCCTCAGCGTGCCGCCCACGAGAGCGAGAGCATCGCGGCGGAAACGGCCATCGCGACCCTGCGCGAATCGCACACGATCATCGCGGTCGCATCGTGGGACGCGTTCGATCCGGCGTCGAAGCGGGTGGTCCGTCTGCTTCTCGACTCGGGCGAAGCTCTCTCGTGGCTCGTTCCATCCGCGGTCGCCGGCGTGGCGACGGTGAGCGGTGAGGTCCTCGCCGCATCTCCCGCGCGCCAGTTCATCGTCGCCAGCCGCACTCGCGATCTCGCGGCCCTCGGCGAGCGACTCGCGTTGCTGGGTCCCGTCGACGCGGGTGCAGCTGTAGAGGCTCTCGCCGGCGACGACGCGTACTCGGCCTTTCTCGACGACGGAGCGCTCCCTCCGGAAATCTCGAGCACGGCCGCGTTCGCCCGGCTCGCAGAGCCCGCGCGCTCGTACCTGGCCGCGGTCGCCCTGCTCGGTCCAGGGCCGCAGGTCACGGGCGCGGAGGAGTTGCTGAAGAAGATCGGCGCGTCACGCCAGCTCGAGGAGCTCGTTCGCGACGACATCTGCTCCATCGACCGCGGCCGTCTGCGCTTCGCGAACGAAAAGATCCGCCGACGCCTCGTGTCGCTCCTTCCCGAGGGCTCGCGCGCGCCGCTCTCGCGAATCGCCGCGGAGATCGCCATCGCCGATCCTCTCCGCCACGCCGCCCTTCTCATCACGGCGGGTGCTCCCGAACACACAGGGCTCGCGGGCGTCTCGCTCGACGAGGTCGGAGCGGAGCGTGTCGTCGAGGCGCTCGGGGAGTTCGAGCCGGAGGCGCTGGGCCGCTGTCCTGGTGCCTGCGCGCTCGTCGCGGAAGCGCTGACCCGCTCGGGCCGCTATCGCGACGCGCGCCGGTATGCCGACGCCGCGTCCCCGCCCGACGGCGCCATCGCCCGGGCGCGGATCGACAGGCGGTTAGGCGACTACGGCGCG
>JBPPMG010000491.1:0-6052 GCA_051305935.1 Thermoanaerobaculia bacterium | reverse complement strand
CCGTAGCCGCTGTCGAGGCCGGCGAACTCGAGGGTGTTGCCGTTAGGGTGAGTCTGGCTGAAGCCGACGGACGCGAACCAGTTCAGGTTTCCGGGACCGACTTTCTTCGCCATGCCCATGAAGTCGAAGCTTTCCCAGTCGATGTCGCCGATGTTGGTGCCGGGCTGGAGGGGGAACGGGCCGGTCAGCATGATGGGCGCGTCGAAGATGTCCATGCCACGGTTGTACTGGAACTGCGCGCGGAACCGGTCGGTCTCGTACGCGACGAGGTCGATGCCGATCATGTCCGTATTGGTGAGGCCATTGCCGGTGTCCGAGTTCTCGATCGCGTCCTGGAATCCCCGGCCGTAGCAGAACTTCGCGGAAGCGCCCGGGAGCGATTCGATGTCGGGTGCCCAGCCGAGCGACACGCCGTCGAAGGCGTAGTCGACGAGGATCGCGGGAACTCCAGAGGTACCGGGAGCGGGGAGGTTCTGCCGGTAGTGACCGGGCGCCCCGCCGGTGGACGGGCGACGACCGATCGAGAACCAGATCGGCTGTCCCCCGACGTTCTGCCACGTCGCGTAGGCGCGATCGACGAGGAGCCTGCTGTCGCTGGGAACGTGGCCGAGAGTGCCGTCGAAGACGCCGGCACGGTCGAGCGAGTACGCCGTGCTTCCGGACTGGAGCGCGCGGTCGTCCTGCGCTCCCGCAATCTTGTACATCAGGAAACGTGCGGTGACGCTGACGTCTTCGGTAGCCTTCGCCTTCAGGTTGAGGCCGAACTTGTTCGTGTACAGCGAGTCATTGCTGACGTCGTAGGCATCGTTCATCGCCGACGGCAGGGTAAGCGGTCCGTAGGCTCCGCCCATGATCGCGGCGCCGAAGAGCTGCTGCTGATTCATCGGCGGGATCTGTCCGGCCATCATCGCCGCGACGAGCTGGCTGGCGTTTCCGAAGACGGTCAGGCCGTCCGCGTACGGCGCAACTTCGCCCTGGAGGTTGTCGAATCGGAAGCGATAGTCGCCGCCGATCGTGAGCCAGCGCCCGAGCGACTTCTTCTCGGTGGCCGCAACCTGCTGCTCCAGCTCCTCGATCTTCTTCGCCTGCTCTTCGGCCTGCCTCGCCTGCTCCTCGGTCTGCTTCGACTTCTCTACGTTCTGATTGACCTGCGACTTCAGTGCCTCGAGCTCCCGGGACAGCTGCTCGATCTTCTGCTCGAGATCCTCCTGCTCGTCCGCCCTCGCGGGAATGGGAAGGACCAACGCGAGGACCGCGAAGGCGACGAGTACTACTCTTGTAAGCATGCTCATGCTCTCTCCTTGTCAAGCCGTGTTGTTAGGGAATGCTTTCGGGAGGACGGGACTGCGCCTCCGAAATCGTCGTTTCATGTCGAGCTCGTTTTCGTCCACCGCACCGTCAGATCGACGCCTGGCCGGCGAGCACGAAGATCCATCGAAGCGAAAGACCTCCGACGAGAAGCAGGAAGGGCGCGACGATCGCGGGTCGAAGCCCCTTTCTCGCCTCCGCGACCTCCATCACGAGCGGGGTTACGAGCCCTGTGATGACCACGAGCGCCCAGAACGCCGCGGTGTAGCCTCCTCCGAAGAAGAGAGCGGCAGCGGCACGCCCCTTCTGTCCTCCATTCGCGACGAGCTCCACGAAGAAGAACCCGAGGAGCACGAACTCGAGGGCGATCGCTCCAATGTCCCAGCGCAGCAGCGTCGCGTGCTCCTCGTGCGCGAGACGGAAGAGCATCATGAACGCCGCACCCGTCGACAGCCCTGAGACCAGGAAGAGCGGGCCGAGCAGCACCGAACTCCAGAGAGCTCTGGCGCCTAACGTCCCGAGAAGGATTCCCGTGTACCCGCCGAGCGCGACGCCGAGGAACACGTTTGCTGCCTCCACGGCGCGAACATTCGCTGTTCCGACCGCACGGAGCCGGGCCAGCAGGCCAGCCCCTCGGCCGCGCAACGATCGAAGGAGCGGGAGCGTCGATACATCCTCGTCGCGCAGACGGGCGACGCCAAGCAGGATCGTAGCGGGGTAGATCAGAAGAAGAATCCAGGAGCCCCACGACATTGGCGAAGTCGGCTTCATCGCCGTGTAGAAGCGGAAGACGTGAAGCTTGTACTCGAGGTCGAGGAAGAGCGCGCCCATACCGAGCGAAAGCAGAACCGGCGCGGCGAACGGAAGCAGGCGCATCGCGCGCGACTGCGCCCCCCCCTCCACGCGACGGCCGACGATTGCCGTGAGGACCATGATCCCCGCGGTGAGCCCGCCGAGAAACAGGTAGACCGGGATCTCCCAGCCCCAGATATGAAGCTGCGGGTCGATCGAGGCGCTGTTTCGGAAGATTTCGACTTCAGTCATTCGGTACTCCTGAGATCTGCGGCGGCGCGCGCGGGCGAATGGCGACAGGCGAGAGGCGATGAGTAGCCATCGAGCGCTTCGCTTCTGTTCGGCGTTCCGCGCTTCGCGTTCAGCGTTCTAGCCATTGCAGCCTCCACCCGTGGTCCTGGGCTTCGGCACATAGCTGCGCGCCGGCCCGGCGGATACCGGTGCGGACGGACGCCCGGCGAGCGCTGCGCTCAGAGAGTTGCGGAATGCGAAGAGTTCCCGCTCGCTCGTTGATGCGTCCGCCGCGGGCGCTGGCGGAACGTCAAGGGCGAACGACTTCCAGGCCGTCCAGCCACCGCGGAGCACGCGCACTTCTCCGGGAAACTTCGCAAGCCCCGCCGGCATCTCTGAAACTGCCTCTGCAGTGACGATCACGATTTCCCGCGACGGGTCGGCGTACTCGAGCCCGATCTCCCCGAGTTTGTCCGCGGGCACACTCTCGCTCGTCGGAACGCGCCCGCTCGCAAATTCGGCAGCGGGCCGGAGGTCGATCACTCTCACGCGCCACGGCTCGTCGATCACCCGCTTGGCAAGCTCCTCGCTGGAAACGGTGATCACCGGCCGCGCGATGCGCGCTTCGCTCCCCTGCGGGAAGCCGAGCAGTACGACCGCGAGCCCGGCGAGCGTGGCGAAGGTCGCAAAGGCGATGCGCCGCGGGCGGGGCTCGTCGACCAGGTCTTGCGCCTCGGCAGTCCCGCGGCGGCGGCGCATGATCGCCTCCACCTTCTCTGCGCCAACGAACGCTCCGATCGCCATCAGGGCGACCAAACCGCCGACGACCGGAGCCGGTATGCCGACCAGTTCGTGGATGAACGCCGGGCCGATCTCGCCGCTCGTGTGAAAATTCGCGATCGCCGGAAACTCGAGCAGCAGGTTGTAGACGAAGGAGCCGCTCACCACTCCGGCGAATGCGACCACTCCGTCGACGTTGCCCGAGCCGGCCGACACGATCGCCGTACCCGGGCAGTAGCCACTCACGATGAACCCGACACCGAGAACGAAACCGCCGATCAGCATCGGCCAGATCCAGGTCCAGCTCGCGATCGTCTGCGAGATCGCGGGAAGGTCCGTTAGGCCGAGCCCCGCGGCGACGAGCAGGCCGCCCATCGCGGTGACGATCGCGCTGAACATCACCTTCAGCACAGTCATGTCGGTGAGATAGAACTGCGCCGCGAGCTTCGTCGCGCGGCCGAAGCCCGCGCGCTCGAGGACGAATCCGAACAGGAAGCCGAGCACGACGGCAACTACGAGCCCGAGCTCGCGCTGCGAGAGGCTGAGCGCTTCGAACGGAAAGCTCATCGCCATTGCCTCCGCAGGAACCAGGCGAACGCGTACCCGCCGCCGAACACCGCAATCATGAAGATCCACGCGCCGACCGATAGAACTGCGCCTCCGCTGAGCGCCTGCCCCGAGGTGCATCCGCGCGCGGCACGCGCCGCGAGCCCCATCAGCAAGCCCCCCGCGAACGCGAAGATGAGCCGCTGCACAATGCCGACTCCCGCGCCTCGGATCACGCCGAAGCGGAAGCGGCCGGCGGAATAGGCGCCGACCATTCCGCCGAGGAGCACGCCGAGCACTTCGAATACCAGCCAGTCGTCGAGTACGCCGCGTCCGTCGTGCGCGAGCGCAGCCATCGAGTCGTTTGTATCGACCACCGATGGCGCCACGACCTGCGCCACAGCGATCGAAATCCTGTTCGCCGCTCCCGACGCTCCGATGCCGCGCCCCATCACGAGGAAGCTCGCGAGGAGCACCAGCCCCAGCATCACGCCGGCGAAGTAGGGATTCCAGAATCTTTCGGAGCGTTGCATCTCGCCTTCCTAGACCAGAAAGTAGAGGTTCGGCTCCGTCCCCTCCTCGGGGCTAAGGAGCTTGGGAGTGTTCTCGTGGAGCAACCTGGCAACCTCGCTCGCCGGGTCGTTGAGGTCGCCGAATGCGAGGGCCTTCGTCGGGCAACCTTCCACGCACGCGGTGTTCGCACCGTTGTCGACGCGGTGCAGGCAGAAGCTGCACTTGTCGACGAAGCCGTCGGGGTGCACATAGCGCGCCTCGTACGGACACGCGGCGATGCACGCCTTGCAGCCGGTGCAGAGCGCGCGGTCAACCTGGACCGTTCCGCCCTTGGCGTAGTGGCTGGCCCCGGTCGGGCAGTTCGTCACGCAGGGAGCGTTCGTGCAGTGCATGCAGCGTTCCGACCTGATCTCCATCGAGAGATGAGGAAACTCACCCCGCGTCTCGGAGACGATCCAGTCGCGGTAGCCGTTCAGCGGCACGCCGTTCTCGGCCCTGCACGCCAGAACGCAGGTCTGGCAACCGACGCAGCGGCGGGTGTCCATCACCATCGCGTAGCGCTTGCGGTAGTTCTTCAGCAGCATTTCAGGCCTCCGCTCGCGCGATCCGGACGAAGTTCACGTTCATCCCCGTTCCGCCCATGATCGGGTCGACCTTGTAGCGCGTGGTCAGAGCGCTGTCCGAGGCGCCGCGATTGCGCGTAAAGGTCAGTCCCTTCGCCGTGTGGCCGAAGCCATGGACGAGATAGACCGCGTCGCCGCGGATCCGCTCCGTGACCTTCGCCTTCACCGGGCCGCTGACCACACCGTCCTGGTTCTGGAGCATCACGTAGTCGCCCGACTGCAGCGGCTGGCCTTCGAATCCCTCCAGCGATCGCGCTGCCTTCGCATTGATCCAGACCTCGTTCTCGCTCATCAGCGCGCCGAGCTCGCGATTGTTCGTCGTGCGGCCGAAGGTGTGCATCGGTGCGCGGCCCGAAAGGAGCCGGAACATGCCGGGAGGCGGCTCGTCGGGCGGAGTGAAGTTAGGCAGCGGGTCGAAGCCCGCGTCGGCGAGCTGTTGACTGAAGAGTTCGATCTTTTCGCTGTCGGTTCCGAAGTAGAGCTCCGCTCCTTCCTCTTCACAGACCGGAACGACCTCTCCCTTCACCACGCCGTCGCGCAGCGCCGCCTGGACGTCGTAGCCGCTCTCCTCCAGTCGCCAGCGGATGTTCTCTTCCCCGTCCTTCCACGGAAACAACTCGGCGAGCCCGAGGCGATTCGCGAGCTCTTTCGCGATCCACCAGCCTGGCTTCGACTCGTACATCGGCTCGACCGCCGGCTGCCTGACAGCGACGAATGGCTCCTTGTAGCTCGCTGCCCATAGGTCGTCGTGCCGCTCGAGGTAGGTCGACTCCGGCAGCACGATGTCGGCCCAGCCGACGATCTCCGCCGGAAGTACATCGATCGCGACCAGGAGGTCGAGCTTCTGGATCGCCTCCTCGGTCTGCTTCGGATTCGGCAGCGCCTGGATCAGGTTCGTGCCGTAGACCATCCAGCCCTTCACGTCGTACGGCGCGGCGCTGACGGTTGCGTCGCAGACTCCCGACGCGAGCAGCTCGCCTGCCATCGGGAAGTGGTCGGGCGACGGCCTGTCGGCAGAGTCGGCCATTCCGCGCCCCGACGAGAACGGCGGATACTTCCGGAGTCCCATCGACGAAGGGAGCAGGTAACCGCCGCGGCGTCCCCAGCTACCGAGGAGCGCGGAGAGGATGGCGATGCAGCGAATCCTCTGCGTGTCGTCGCCGTACCAGGTCACGTGTCGTCCGGGGTGGACGAGCGACGATGGGCGGAAACCGGCGATGAAGCGCGCCGTCTCGCGAATGAGCCCGGGATCGAGACCC
>JBPPMG010000449.1:0-15316 GCA_051305935.1 Thermoanaerobaculia bacterium | reverse complement strand
GTGCCGCCGGCGGCGAGCGGGCTGCTGGCGGCGATCGTGGTCGCGGCCGGGCTCTTTCTGCGCCCTCGAGGGCTCGGGAGACGGTTCGTTCGGGACGTGATTCTCCTCGTGTTGCCTTTTGGCGCCAGCTTCGTGCTTCTCCGGTTCGCGGGAGTCGTGCTACCTGTCGTCGCGCTCTCGCTGGCGGCCGCAATTGCGGTGGCCGTCGCCGAGGTGCGGGCGATGTGGCGCATTCAGCGTGGTGGCGGTGAGGCGGCGGCGCGAATCGCACGCGGCCTCGGCGGCGATGGCGCCGGGACGGACGCAGGGCTCGTCGAGCGGCTCGACGAGCTCGCCGCGCTCGTCGACCAGCGACGCCTCAGCGAGGTCGAGTCGCGGCGGGTGCTGGCACACGAGCTCAAGACCCCCCTTGCCTCGGTGCGCGGGTTGGCGCAACTGCTCGCGGGATACCGGCTGAGCGAGGACGAGACGCAGCGCGTCGTGTCGTTGATTCAGAAAGAAGCCGACAAGCTGCAGACGATGGTGGGCAGCCTCCTCGAGATCGAGAAGCTCGCGCTGCGCGATTTCGACGCGACTTCCGCCGCGATCGACCTGAGCCGTCTCGCGCGCGAGCGCTCCGAGATGCTGCGCGCGGGCGTCGCCGCGACGCTCGTGGACGAGATCGAGCCAGGCATCTCCGTGCGAGGCGATGGCGCATTGCTCGAGCGGGTCATCGACAACCTCGTCGGCAACGCGGTGAAGTTCTCGCCCGGCGGCTCGCCGGTCGTGCTCCGGCTGCTGTCGAGGGGGAGCTCGGCCATTCTCGAGGTCGAGGACAAAGGGCCGGGGGTCGCCGAACCGGAGCGAGCGCGAATCTTTCAGCGCTTTGCGCGGGGCGGCGCGGCCCGTGACACCGAAGGGCTCGGCCTTGGGCTCGCTCTCGTCGCCGAAGTCGCGGGATGGCATCGGGGACGCGTCGACGTGAGCCCGGGAAGAGTGAAAGGGAGCGTGTTTCGCGTGACGCTTCCTCTCATGGAGCAGTCGTAGTGCAGGGAGGAACAGCGATGGCGCGAGTGCTCGTGGTCGATGACGATGCCGGCATCCGGGAGAGCGTGGCGATCGCCGCGGAAAAATCGGGACATGTCGTGTTCCGCGCGGGGAGCGTCGACGGCGCGCGGGCGGTCCTCGCCCGCGAGAGCGTCGACGTGGTCGTCAGCGACATCTACATGCCGGGAGACACGGGGCTCGTGCTACTCGACGAGCTTCGCTCGATCGATCCGCGGCCCGCGGTGATCCTGATGACCGCGCGGGGAAGCGTGGAGACGGCGGCGATCGCGGAGCGGGCGGCGGCGTTCGACTACATCGCGAAACCGTTCGATCTCACCGACATGCTTGCGCGGATCGCGGCGGCGGTTGCCCCGCGACGCGCGGAGATCATGGAGATCGAGCCGGCGCCCCCGTCGATGATGGTGGGCGCGCACCCGTCGATGATCGCGGTCTATCGGGCGATCTCGCGGATCGCGCCGCTCAACGTGCCGGTGCTCGTGCGCGGGGAGAGCGGGACCGGCAAGGAGCTCGTCGCCCGCGCGCTGCACTCGTTAGGCGGGAGCGCCGAGAGGCCGTTCGTCGCGCTCAACTGCGGCGCGATTCCCGATACGCTGCTCGAGAGCGAGCTGTTCGGCCACGTCCGGGGCGCCTTCACCGACGCGCGCCACGATCGGCGGGGCGCGCTCGTCCGCGCCGACGGCGGCACGCTCTTCCTCGACGAGATCGGCGACGTCTCGCCAGCGTTCCAGGTGCGGCTGCTCCGCTTCCTCCAGGAGGGCACGGTGACCGCGCTCGGAAGCGAAAAGGAGCAGCGCGTCTCGGTTCGCGTCGTGGCGGCGACGCATCGCGACCTTCGCTCGATGGTGGGCGAGGGTCGCTTCCGCGAAGACCTCTACTTCCGTCTCGCCGGCTACGAGATCCAGGTTCCGCCGCTGCGCGAGAGGGCGACCGACATCCCTCTGCTCGTCGACCACTTCCGAAGGAAGCTCGCGGGCGAGCTGGGACGCGGGGAGATCGAGGGGCCGTCGCGGGCTCTCGTCGAGCGGCTCACGGCGCACGACTGGCCGGGCAACGTGCGCGAGCTCGAGCAGGCGGTGCGACGAATCGCGATCGACAGCGGTGCGCTTACCGACGACGCGATCGCCTTCCGCGTGCTCCGCGAGATGGCAGGAGCGCCCGCCGGGGCCTCGACCGCGACGGAGCAGGCACCGGAGGATCAGCCTGCCGATGCGCCCGCGGCACTGGGGTCGCTCGACGACGCCGAGCGGCGGCACATCGTCGCCGTTCTCGAGGCAGCAGGCGGCAACCAGACGCAGGCCGCCTTCATCCTCGGGATCGAGCGCAAAACGCTGGCACGGAAGATGAAGAGGTATGGCATCGAGGTCAAAGATCGACCTTGAGAGGTGTGTCATGAAGAGTGCGATGTTCGGGGTGATCGTCCTTGCCGCGGTGGCCATGGCTGGCACGCCACCCGCGGAGCCGGTCGCGTATCGATTCGAGAAGGTGAAGAGCAAAGTAATCGTCGTCAACGACGCGGGCGAGAGGCGCGTAGCGGAAGGAGCGGGCGCCGCGGGCGGAGACGTGATCCGTACCGGATGGATGGGTTGGGCGCTCGTCTCGTCGCCGCGCCACAACGCGCGGTTCGAGGTTCTGTCGTCGAGTGAAGTGACGCTCGGAAGCGATCAGCCCGGCGTGATTCTCCGGCTCGAGCGGGGGAGGCTCAAAGCGATGTTCGACGCGTTCACGGGGCAGGAGCCGCGCGTCGTCGCAACGCCCGGAGCGCTTCTCGCGGTGCGTGGCACGCGCTACGGCGTCGACGTCGACTCGAAAGGAAACGCCGCGATCGTCGTGTTCGACGGCGTCGTCGAGATCAGCTCGCCGCTGAGCGCATTTCCTCCGCTGGCGCTTCGCGCCGGCGAGATGGCGGAGTACGGGCGCGAGCGCGCGCCGATGATGCGCGCGGCGCCGCGCGGAATGGACGAGAAGTCGTGGGAGGGGCGCGGGGTGAGTCCGACGGACGGCACGCGCTCGTCGAGTGGGCAGGCTGGTGAACAGCCTGGCAGGCCCGGCTCGCAGAGCACGCCGCACGGCAGCGGCGGTGGGAAGAAGCCTTGAGTCGATCCGACTCGAGGGGGGTCGTTCCGACGCAGACGCTCGCGTCAATCTGACGCGTTGCGGAGGCAGAACGGGCTGAAAAGCCCGGCACGCCATTTGCGATGGAGAACGATCAGAAGAGCCAGTGAGCTCTCGACATCAAGGAGACAGGACAATGAAACTCAAGGTACTCGCAATCGCACTCGTCACGATCACACTCGGCAGCGCGGCTTTCGCGCAGACGTGCGAGCCGCAGGGCGGCTCGAACGGCAACGGCGGCAAAGGTGGCAGCAACGGCAGCGGAAGCGGCATGGGGCCCGCCAACGGCGGTGGGAACGGGAACGGCCAGGGCGGAAACGGCATGGCCGGGATTCCCGACATCGTCGTGGTCGCGGACGGCACAGCGTTCCTCGTGCGACACCTCGCAACCGATCCGGTGGGGCAGTTCGAAGTCGTCGCGATCCGCACGAGCGGAGCGATCGGCTGGACCTACAAGCTCCCGACGCTCGGAATAGCGTCGCTGGTGCTGTCGGACACGAACGTCGTCGCCGTGCAAAGCGGCCTCGGGCTCGGCAGCCAGGGAACGCCGCCGGCAACTCCCGACGCGGCCGTCACGAAGTTGACGGCGCTCTCGCAGGCTTCGGGCGGATTCATCTGGACGCTCGACGTCGCCGGGAAGCTCTTCGACGTGACCTCGTTCACGGGAGGGCTCTACCTGACGGTCGTCAAGCCGGTCGCCGACGCGACAGGGACTCTCGTTCCGGGCGACGGCCTCGGTGAGAAGCTGCTCGTGGCGGTTTCAAACGACGGCGTGATCCTCTGGACCGTTCCGCTGAACTGACGCGCGGCGCCTCTGCGCGAAACGAGCGGCCCCATCCCTCCCGGGACGGGGCCGCTTCGTTGTTCGCTGGAATCTTGCTGCGAGGGCTACGATTGTCGTTCGACGATGAAAGTCCGAATACTGCTCTTTGCCGTGCTTCGCGACATCGTCGGCACCGACGAGCGCGAGCTCGAGGTCGCCGAAGGGGTTCGCGCGATCGATCTCTGGAACGACCTGCGCGCCGCGCATCCTCGGATCGCGCCGTACGAGCGTCCCCCGTTCACCGCCGTGAACCAGGACTACGTGCAGCCCGAGACCGTCCTGCGCGACGGAGACGAGGTGGCTTTCATTCCGCCAGTGTCGGGCGGTTGACCTTCGGAATTGAGAATTAAGAATTGAGAATTTAGAGATGAAAAAACGACGCTTATTAACGATTCTCGTTAAGGTGCATGATATCGTCGCGCGCATCGAGCGCGATGGCCATCTCTCGAGTCTCAATTCTGAACTCGCAATTCGGGCGCCGCGATGACGTTCCTTACCGACGACCCGATCGACCAGCAGGCGATGATCGATGCCGTCATGCGGCGATCCGACGGCGCGCTGGCGTTGTTTGCGGGCGTCGTTCGCGATCACCACGAGGGGAAGGCGGTCGAGTCGATTTTCTACGAGTGCTGGCGACCGATGGCGGAGAAGGAGATGGCGAGGATCGCGACCGACGTCGCGAAGCTCCATCCCGAGGTCGCGATCGCGTTCGTCCATCGCCTCGGGCTTCTCCGGGTCGGCGAGGCATCGATCGTCATCGCCTGCGCGTCGCCCCACCGCGATGAAGCGTTCAGCGCCTGCCGCGAAGTGATCGAGCGGGTCAAGCAGACCGTCCCGATCTGGAAGCGCGAGAAAGGGCCGGACGGCGAGGAGTGGGTGGGGTGGCAGGGACAGTAGGGCGCGGTTCATGGAGGCTGGGACCTTGAGCGATTTCGGATTTCGGATTGCGGATTGCGGATTTGGGAAGCGATTCAGCGTCGCTGCTCACGCCTGGCGCTCAATGGCCGGCAAGCCTCGGGTTCAAAATTCGAAATTTGAAATTCGAACTTCGAAATCTCCGAAGGGTCGCACCCGATGACCCGCACGACCGTCACCGACGCCATGCTGCCCAGCGGCGCCGGTTCCGCGGGCGATGTCGTTCCGCTTCCGGCCGCGAGCCTGATCCTCCTTCGAGGCGAGCGGTTCGAGGTTCTGATGATGCGGCGGCACGCGTCGAGCACCTTCGTCCCGGGCGCCTGGGTGTTTCCGGGCGGCGCGCTCGACGAGGCCGACCGTACCGCGGCCGGCGCGGATGGCGACGAGTGCGCCTACGCGCTCTGCGCAGTTCGCGAACTGCTCGAAGAGACAGGCATCTGGATCGGCTCGGGCGACGCAGATCCGATGGAGTTGCGCCGCGCACTCGTCGACGACGCATCGCGCTTTCACGAGATGGCCGCGGACGCGCGCGCTGCGCTGCCGCGCCTCGTCCCCTTCGAGCGGTGGATCACGCCGGCAGGAATCCCGAAGCGATACGACACGCTCTTCCTTCTCGCAACGGTCGACGAGGGCACGGCGGGAACGCCGGACGAGACTGAAGGAGTCGAGCTCGCGTGGATCCGTCCCGAGGAGGCGCTCGCGCGAAACCGTGAAGGCTCGATGCAACTCGTCTTCGCGACGATTCGAATCCTGTCGACACTCGCGTCGTCCGAGAGTGCCGCGTCGCTGCTCGCCGCGTGCGCCTCGCGCGCGACCCCTGTGCGTCGCCCGGTCCTCGTCGTCGAGGACGGCCGCAAGTCGATCGTCCTCGGGGAGTCCGAATGATCCGCTCGGTGCTCGCTCCGAATCCCGGGCCGTTCACGCTCGACGGCACGCGCAGCTGGCTCGTCGGCGAGACGCTGATGATCGACCCGGGCCCGGCGATTGCCTCGCATGTCGACGCGCTGCTCGCCGCGCAGCCGCGAGTGGCGACGATCCTCGTCACGCATCGCCACGCCGATCACGCGCCCGCCGCCGTCGAAGTTGCGCGCAGGACCGGCGCGCGCATCCTCGCGCCGGAGGGCGTGTTCGACGACGATGTCAGCGAGCGGCTCGTCGATGGGATGCGTGTCGAATCCGAGGGGCTCGTCGTCGAGGCGATCGCGACGCCGGGACACACGGCCGAGCACTGCTGTTTCCTCACCTCGTACGGTGACCTCTTCACCGGCGACACGATTCTCGGCGAGGGGACGACGGTGATCTTTCCTCCCGACGGGGTGATGGCCGACTACATGGCCTCGCTGCGCAGGCTTCGCGCTCTCGAGCCGCGGGCGATCTATCCGGGTCACGGTCCGATTCGCACGGACGCGCTTGCGTGGATCGACTACTACATCGCGCACCGCGAGGAGCGCGAGGCGCAGATTCTCGCTGCGCTCGCCGATGGGCCGCTCGGCGTCGCCGAACTGCGCGTGCAGATCTATCCCGATCTCCACCCGGCACTTCGCTCCGCGGCCGAGATGCAACTGGTCGCCCATGCCCGGCATCTGGCGGACCGGGGGCTCATCGTCCCGGAGGGCGCCCGGTTGGCGCTGCCGGCGCAGGGCGCCTGATTCCGGACCCCATCCTCGATAGCTTCCGATTTTCCGCCAATTGGGCTTAAGATCGGCGGTAGCTGGAGGTGTCTGCATGGGACAGTGCGTGATGTGCGGGGCACAGATTTCGCAGGGAATTCTCTGCGAGAAGTGCGACCGTCCGCGCGCGAAGAGGCCGGCCGCTCCGAAGCCGGCGGCGACGCCTGAAGCGCCTGCGACGTCTGCCGCTTCGGCTCCTCCTCCCCCTGCCGCTCCCCCTCCGACGGCTCCGCCGCCGCAAGCGACTTCCGCTGCAGGTTCCGCGGGGAGCAAGCACGCGGCGCTCGCGACGAAACCGTCGGCCGAGCCGTTCCCGAAGGCTCCGATCGTACCGTTCCCCGTAGAGTCGACCTCGTTCGCACCGACAAGTATCTGCGACGTCCTGACGGCCGCGAAGCTGCCCTCGCTCCTGATCGGCTCGGACCGCTCGGTCAAGTACTGCTCGGGCGAAGCGCACGTACTGCTGTCGATCGAGCCGTCGTCACTTCCGACCCTCGAGCAACTCGAGAAGCAGATGGGCTTCATGGTTCCCGGGCTTCACGCCCCGTTCACGAAAGACGTGTCGATCGGCTCGCACAAGATCGTCTTCTCGGTCGTTCCGCTTTCCGGGGGATCGGGAGGAGCAGTGCTGATCCTCCGCCCGTCCGACCCCGCGGTCGCGATGCAGAGCGCGTTCGTCAATTACGCGCAGGAGACGATCATCCAGCCGCTTCGGGCGTTGCGCGAAGCGTTGACGGCCGCGGCGAAGAGTCGGAAGCAGGATCCGCTGCTCAGCGATGCGGCAGGGACGATCGAGCAGATCCTGACTGCCTTCGAGCTCGCTCCGGGGGTCGAGGAGACCGACTCGATGACCTCGACGACCGCGCCGCGCGTCGACGATGTCGTCCGCCGTGTCGGCGACCGCTTCACGCCGGTGGCGGCACGCAAGGGCGTGCTGCTCCAGCTCGACGCGCAGGAGACCGAGGAGACCTTCAAGAACCACCACGATCTCGAGGAAGTGCTCGTTCTCCTCATGGAGAACTCGCTGCACTACACCCCCGAAGGCGGGCAGATCGTGTTGGGAGTTCGCTCTCTCGAGCACAAGGGCAAGCCTCTCCTGCTCTTCTTCGTGATGGACAGCGGGCCGCACGTGCCCGAGGAGCTGCGAGAGAAGATTTTCGGCGCCGGCTTCTCACCGAAGGCGGACAGCGAAGAGCGCAGCGGCCGCGGCTTGTCACGGTGCAAGGACTTCGCCGTTCAGCACGGCGGCTCCATCTGGGTCGAGGCGAAGACCGGCAAGGCCTGCACGTTCTTCATGCGCGTCCGTCCGGACGAGTAGCGGCCACCCGCCCGCCCATTGCGCGATTGCGCGAATTCTCGATTGTTCGATTTGGGAACGCGTGTTTGCCTTTCAATCGCGCAACCGCGCAATCGCGCAATCGCGCACCCTCCCTCGTCTCGTCACCAATCGTTTGCGCGTACCCCGGAATCCTTTGCTCTCGCCCGGCGTACTCTGACGCAGGCGGACTCCTTACGTGAAACGACTCGCTTTGCTGTTGCTCATCATCGTCGCGCTTCCCGCTGCGGCGACGGAGATCACGACCGAGAGCATCGTTGCCGAGATGAACGAGTACCGCCGCGCCGAGGGGCTCGCGCCGCTCTTCGTTGATCGGCGCCTGACCGCCGCGGCGAAGGAGCGGATGGACGACATGGAGCAGAGCGGGCACTGGAGGCACGAGCCGTCAGGCGGCGGTTCACCCTTTGCCGCCATGTCGCGGAACGGCTTCGTCTTCTCGATGGCGGGCGAGAATCTTGCGACTGGATTCGAGACGGCGGAGATTCTCGTCGAAAGCTGGATGCTCTCGCCGGGACATCGCATCAACGTGATGTCGCCTCAGTTCACGAGCGTTGGAGTTGCGACGATCGACGGCCATGTCGCGCGCCGCGCCGACGGCAAGTCGGTGATCGCGGTGTTCGCGCGGGAAATGGTTCAGCCGGTGCGAAAGAAGAAGTGAGAACGCGGAATGCGAAATGCGGAATGCGGAATGCGAAACGCGGAATGCGGAATGCGGAATGCGGAATGCGGAACGCGGAATGCGGAACGAGAACCGAAATGTCGAATGTCGGATGGAGAATGAAGAATGAAGAAACGGAAACGGCCGAGGCCCCGGTTCAGCGCCTTTCATTCCTCATTCTCCATTCTCCATTCGACATTTCGGTTTCTGGGTTGATCGGGCCGGTTCTATTCGCATTCGAAGCCGTGGTAGCCTCGGCGCCGCAATGACGAAGCCAAACCAGGCAGCTCTCACCGCGTTGTGTTTGATCGCGATGCTCGCGTCGACATCGGAGAGCCACGCGCAGGCGAAGGGCGTGGGTAAAGACCCGGCCCTGATTCAGAAGAAGAATGCGTTCCCGCTGGTCCCCGACAAGCCGATGGCGGTGACGATTCCCCCGCTCGGCACGCGCAACCAGGCGACGGGGTCTGCGCTCATCGTCCGTGCGATCTCGGAGGGAGCCGAGCTCAACGCGCCGCGGATGATGGCGCTCGGCGTGATGGGGAGCCAGATGCTCGAAGGACAGCAGCACGTCGTGCTCGGCTACCAGAGTCTCTTCGCATCGCTCGGGCGGGGCTGCAAGCTCGAGGCCGCCGCGCGAAGCGAGATTCGATTCGCGGGCGCGACGAACAACGACGACGGCACCGTGGACGTGCCGGTCCCCGAGAGCTCGCTCATCGCGAAGCGCGAGGCGATGATGTACGCGCTTGCCGCAAACCTGAGGAGCCGCCTCGTCTTCAACGAGAAGGGGAGCCCGTCGTCGAGCTTCGGAGGGAAGCGCTCGAAGAAGGACGAGATTCTCGCGCGCGACCTCGAGCGGGCGAGATCGCTCGTCGTCGAGCTCGACGCCGCCGGGCTGCACGACGCGAATCTCGTCGATCTCGCAGGGCTCGTTGCTGCCGTCCTCCAGCGGGCCGGGATCAAGGAGGCCGAGCCGCCGGCGGGCGCGCAGCCGGTTTCCGCCTACCGCGAGGCTCTCGACATGGTCAGCAAGGTCGCGAAGGCGGGGCGGGACCACGCCGAGATCCTGACGATCCTGGCGCAATCGATGGAGGCAAAAGGGCTCCAGGGCTGCACCGACCGGCTCCTCGCTCCGCACGACGCCGCGAGCCACAGGAAGATCGTCGAGGCGGTCACCAAAGAGCTGGTCCCGCCGAAACCTCCGTCGAAGCCGGCGAAGAAGAAAAAGAAGAACTGAGAATTGTGAATTAGGCGATTTCCGGCGCCGCTACGCGGCGCGACTCATACTCAAGGACCTGACCCCAGGTTCCCTCATTCCGCGCCGCGGGACTCGGTCACCGGGGGCTAAGATCGGCCGGCGCTACGCGCCGCATTTCTATTCGATCGTTTAACCGCTGCCTGCTCTGGCCTTTGGCCTTTGGCCTCTGGCCGGCCTCATCGCCTAACGCCTCGAGCCCGGTTCCGGACAGTAGTCGTCGAAGCCGCTGGCCCGCTCGCGTCTTGTGATCGGGTTCTCGTAGCGGGGAAGCACGCCGAGCTTCACGAGCTGGGGACGGAACTCGTAGCGAATCCTCACGGAGGCCGCTGGACTCGATTCGAGATCGATGTCGACCTTGCGAACGTCGTTCCGCCGGCGATCGCCCATGCCCGTCGCGGCGTAGTCGTCGTCGAGCTTGTCCTTGCCCTGCGATTCCATCGCCCCGGAGGGAGCCTGAGCGCGCGGCGGGGCAGCGGCACCCGCGCCTCGCTCGCCTTCGTTTCGCGACGCGCCGTCGCGTGACTTCTCTTCCTTCTGCATCGACGGCAACCAGCGCTCGGCGAAACCGAGTTTCTCGCGGAAGAAGACGGCTTCGATGACGCCGAGGTTCTCGGTCTGGCCTAACGCGGCCCCGTAGGAGTCGGTCTCGCCGGTGAAGTAGAAACTGCGCGCGTGGCTTCCGCTCACCTGCCAGCCAGAGATCTCGATCGTCTCCCACGGGTCGAGGATCCACTTGGGCGCGCGCTTCGGGTCGGTTCGCTTCGCATTGATCGTGTTCAGCCCGTCGACCGAAAGCGCCACGGCGACACGGCGCCCCGTCGGGTTCGACACACGCAGCACGTACTCCTTGCCGCGAATCGCCTCGACGTAGACCGTGCCTCGGGCGTGGTACTCCGCCGTCTCGTAGCCGTTGACGAGAACATCCAGCTCGTAGCCGGAGTCCTGGGTTGCCATTGCCGTCGTGCAGGCGAGTGTCACGCCTGCGACGAGGGTCATGATTCTCTGGGTTGCCGTTCGCATCGCTGCCTCCTTGCCAACTGAGACACGGCGGGGCAGAGGAACGAAACCGGCCATAGCAGGCGGGAGGCGAAAGGCGAGAGGCGATGAGCAGGCTGGAAGCGAAACGGGAGAAGCGAGGTGCGAAGTGGAAATGGCGATCGATCGCGCGAGTTGCCGCGGAAGCGGCCACAATTATGGTAGCTCTCGCGATTGCCTCTGACAGCTCATCGCCTCTCGCCCTTCGCCTCTCGCCTGCCTCTTACGCCTCCCACTTCCTGAAGAACAGCGACTGCTTCGACACCGGCTCGGACTTTGCGGTGAGGCCGGCCATCTGCGTCTCGGAGAGCGGTGTGAACTCGCGGGCGATCTTCACGTTCTCCTCGAGCTGCGCGATCGAGTCGCAGCCGACGATGACGGTCGATACCGGCTGCGAGAGGACGTAGCGCATCGCCTCGGTCATCGTCAGCGCTCCGGTGCGGGTGGCAGCGGGACCGAAGCCGCGCGTTCCAGCGGGGGGCGGCTGATACCCGGCGAGAATGCGGCCACGCGCCGGGATCTTCATCCCGATGATCGCCATCTCCTTCTCGACCGCGAGCGGCAGCAGCTCCTTCGAGAAGCTGAGGTGGTGCGGGTCGGCGGCGTTGAGGGCCAGCAGGATGGCATCGAATTCGAACCGGCGGATCGCTTCGAGCAGCACGGCCGGGTCGGCGTGCCCGGTGACGCCGATGGCGCGGACGATCTTCTGTTCCTTCGCCTTCACGAGCGCCTCGACCGCGCCCCCTTTCGCGAAGATCTGGTCGATCTGCTCCATGTCGGAGAGATTGTGGATCTGCCATAGGTCGATGTGGTCGGTCTGCAGCAACTCGAGCGATTTTTCGAGGATGCGCATCGAGCCGTCGAGCGTCCGGTCGTGCGTCTTCGTCGCGAGGAACGTCTCGCGCCGCCGGCGCTTCATCACCTGGCCGATGTAGCGCTCGCTCCAGCGCTCGTCGCCGCCGTAGCGCGCGGACGTGTCGATGTAGTTGACCCCGAGGTCGAGCGCCTTCTCGATGAGAGGGACGGCGACGGCGTCGTTCTCCGCCTTCTCGATCGCCGCCTGTCCGCCGAGCGAGAAGATGCCGGTCTGGTAGCCGGTGCGCCCCAGGTTCCGGGTCGGCATCGCCCTTGGCGTCATCGGGTTGACTGGAAGGGGGGGCAGTTTCGCCGGCGCATTAGAGCTGGCAGCGGCGACGTCGCGCGCCAGGAAGCCGAGCGCAGCCGCGGTGCCGAGCTTGAGGACGTCTCGTCGCTGGATGTTCGAGCCGGAAGTCTTGGAATCGCTCATCGTTTCCCCCTACGAGGTCGTTCTCATTACACTAGTCCTCGCGCCCCTTCGGGTCAACGCGCAGCGAGTGTGGCGCTGATACACTTCACTGTGCTGCAACTTTCGCCTCCGGCCCGCGTTCAGTGCTCTGAGCGCCACCAGGCCGGTGGCAGGACTGGAGTCTTTTCATGAGCGAATTGCTACGCCCTTCCGCGGGCACGCCGCGAAAGTCGCGGAAGAAGCTGTACATCGGGATCGGGATTCTCGTCGTGATCCTCGGTGCGATCGTCGCCGGCGTGATGTCGAACAAGCGCGAGAAACCGATTCTCGTGACGACCGACAAGGCGTTCAAGACCAGCATCACCCAGCTCGTGACGGCCACGGGCAAGATCCAGCCGGAGATCGAGGTAAAGATCGCCCCCGAGGTCTCGGGCGAGATCGTGTCGATCCCGGTGAAGGAAGGGCAGCTCGTGAAGAAGGGAGACCTTCTTCTGAAGATCAAGCCCGACACGTACGCCGCGCAGGTGGAATCTCAGGAAGCGGCGCTCAGCTCCGCGCGATCGGCGAGCGTGCAGTACCGGGCGGAGGTCGAGAAGGCGCGGCAGGATTGGGAGCGCGCGGACCGGCTTCACCAGCAGCAGCTCATCTCCGAGTCCGATCGCGACGCGATCAAGACGAGCTACGACATCGCGAAGGCGGCGCTCGACGGCTCGCACTTCGAGATCCAGCGAGTCGAGGGGGCGCTGCGGCAGATTCGCGAAGCTCTCTCGAAGACGACGATCTACGCGCCGTCGGACGGCACGATCAGCTCGCTGACGAGTCGGGTCGGGGAGCGCGTGGTGGGGACGAGCCAGTTCGCCGGAACCGAGGTCATGCGCGTCGCGAATCTCGACGACATGGAGGCGCGGGTGAACGTGAACGAGAACGACGTCATCAACGTCAAGGTGGGCGACATCGCGCGAATCAGCGTGGACGCCTATCCCGACAGGACGGTGCGTGGCGTGGTGCGCGAGATCGCCAGCACGGCGCTCACGCGCAACGCTGGAACGCAGGAAGAGGTCACGAACTTCGAGGTGAAGATCAGCATTCCCGACCCGGAGGTCGTGCTGCGCCCGGGAATGAGCGCGACGGCCGACATCGAGACGGCGACGGCGACCGATGTCGTGGCCGTTCCAATCCAGAGCGTCACCGTCCGGACGAAGGACAGCGATCTCTCGCCCGAAGAGCGCGAGAAGCGGAGCGCCGAGCAATCGGAGCGCGAGAAGTCGGAGGACAACCGCGCCGATGTCGTCAACGAGGCGTTCGACCGCCAGAAGGCTCGCGCCGAGAAAGAAAAACTCCAGCGTGTCGTCTTCGTGAAGACCGGCGACACGGTAGCGATCAAGGTCGTCGAGACCGGGATCTCGGACAACACCTTCATCGAGATCCGAAAGGGAATCGCGCCGGGCGAGGATGTCGTCTCCGGAAGCTACACCGCGATCAGCCGACGCCTGAAGGACGGGGCGAAGGTCGCGATCGAGAAGCCGAACGGCAGGTCATAGGCCAAAGGTCATAGGTCAAAGCAGTCAAAAGCAGGTCATAGGCCATAGGTCAAAGGTCAAAGCAGGCAACGGCCAGGCAATTGGCAAGGGCTTCCAGTCCATGCAGGTGTTCAGGAATGCTGTGTATTGAGCGTTGAATCGAAGGCGTGGTTCAGGCGTCAACCGCATGGGTACGCAGATCTCACGCCTGCTATGACCTTTGACCTATGACCTTTGACCTTGTAGAACGATGAGCCTCCGAACTGTCACCAGCAACATCGCCTCCGACCTCCGCCTCGAGGTCGTCGAGGGGTTCCGGATTGCGTTCACGCAGATTCGGGCGCACAAGATGCGCTCGATCCTCACTGCGCTCGGCGTGATCATCGGAATCATCGCGGTGACGCTCATGGGGTCGGCGATCATGGGGATCGAGACCGGCTTCGAGCGCAGTCTCGCGGTGATCGGCGACGACATCCTCTACGTCGAGAAGTGGCCGTGGCGTCACGTGGACGACTGGTGGAACTACAGGAACCGGCGCCGGATCGAGATGCGCTACGCAGAGGATCTGAAGCGGATCGTCGCGGCGACGCCTAACTCGGAGCTGGTGACCGCGGTTCCGATGGTCGCGACGATGCGCTCGGTGAAGTATGGCGACCAGATCGTCCGCGGCGTCTACACCCAGGGGACGACACACGATTTCCTCGTGACCTCCACGGCGCAGTTCAAGGAAGGGCGATTCATGACGGAGATCGAGTCGCGGGGCGGTCGCAATGTCTGCGTTCTCGGCTACGACGTCGCGGACGCGCTCTTTCCGAACACGTCCGCGCTC
Source organism: Thermoanaerobaculia bacterium (assembly GCA_051305935.1). Classification (GTDB taxonomy): domain Bacteria; phylum Acidobacteriota; class Thermoanaerobaculia; order Gp7-AA8; family Gp7-AA8; genus JACPDH01. The sequence continues at coordinate 846 of JBPPMG010000449.1, read as the reverse complement.
GACAAGACCGTCATGATCGACGGCCTCCCGTTCCGCGTCGTCGGCGTCTACACGAAGCAGGGGACCTTTCTCGGGCTGTTCAGCTTCGACACGCAGGCAGTCATTCCGCTCGCGGCGTTCACCAAGTCGTTCAGCCGCCACATGGACGCGCAGATCCGGGTGAAGATCCGTGATCGCTCGAAGACGGGGGCAGCGATCGGTGAGCTGACGGGAGCGATGCGGCGGGTGCGCGGCCTGGCGCCGGAGGAGAAGGACGACTTCTCGATCAACGAGCAGTCGGCGCTGCGATCGACGATCGGACCGATCAAGTCGGGGATCGCGGTGGCGGGTCTCTTCGTCACCGGTCTCGCGCTCTTCGTCGGCGCGATCGGGATCATGAACATCACCTACGTCAGCGTGAAGGAGCGGACGCGCGAGATCGGAACGCGCAAGGCGGTCGGCGCGCGACGGCGGACGATCCTGATGCAGTTCCTCATCGAGGCGGTGTCGATCTGTCTGGTCGGCGGCGCGGTGGGGCTCGCGCTCTCGTGGGTGCTGTGCACCGCAGTGGGGTTTGCGTTCCCGGCGTTCCCGCTTCGCTTCTCGCTCGGCCTCGTCGGGATCGGCATCCTGGTGTCGACGCTCACCGGGATTTTCTCCGGATTCGCGCCCGCGGTCTCGGCGTCGCGCCTCGACCCGATCGAAGCGCTGAGGTACGAATGAGCGCGTTCGAAACGGCCCGACGCCAATGTGGCGCAGGCACTCCTGCCTGCGCGCGACGCGAAGCGCCGCCGTCGAAAAGCGAGCGCGGCGAAAACGGGTCGCCTTCGGCGACGCGCAGGCAGCTGTCTATTATACACATCTCCG
>JBPPMG010000425.1:0-19661 GCA_051305935.1 Thermoanaerobaculia bacterium | reverse complement strand
GTGAGCATCTCGCCAAAGCTCTCGTATTTCTGTTCCGCCACGACGTCGCGATTGCCGTCGTTCGATCGCGGCGTCAAAACCCACTAGTAACCGGGATAGGTGATGCGCGCATATTCGAGGGCAAGTGCTTCAAACGTCGCGGGATTCAAGGAGGACCAGTCGAGCATTCGCGGCGGATAATCCTTAGTTATCCTTCTCCTCGAGGATCGATTTCCGCGGATGGCATGCGTTGATTCGAATCCGCAGTGAGGCGTCGGCCACGTGGGTGTACATCTCCGTGGTGGTGATGCTCCGGTGACCGAGAAGTCGTTGTACGTATCGGATGTCGACGCCTTCTTCGAGCAGGTACGTGGCGATCGAGTGCCTGAACATGTGCGGTGTGATTCGCCTCGTCACACCAGCGCTCTCGGCGAGTTTCCGGATCTGTCGGCGAATGTACTACGCGGTCGGACGACCACCTCGCTCATTCGCCAGAAAGGTGTCGCCCGTTGGAATGGTCGCGCGCCTCGTCTCGCGGTACCGTCGCAGAGTACTTTTCAGCTCGTCCGGCACAAACACACGTCTTTCGCGATTGCCCTTTCCTAGGATTCGCAGGACACCTTCGTCGAGATCCACGTCGCCGTCTTTGAGAGCCGTGAGTTCGCTCACTCGCATGCCGGTCGCGAACAGGAGTTCCGCCGCCACCACTGCCGTCGAACTCCCATGCGTGTGCGCCGTGTCTCCTTGCGAGAGCAGCGCTCGAACGTCCGTCCGTGGAATTACCCTCGGGAGCCTGCTCGGTATCCTGATCTGGATTCGTGCTGCCGCGATGGGATTGACCGCGTCGTCGAACTGATCGGTTACCCATCGGAAGAATGATCGCAACGACGCGACGTGGCGATGCACGGATGCCTCACCGAGGCGGTGGGCTTCGAAGAGGAACTTCACGTAATCGTGGATCAGGGCGCGTTCGCAGGTAAGCGTGAGACGCTCGTCCCCTGCAAAACCGATGAATCTGTTGAGATCGAGTCGGTACGCCCGGATCGTGTGGTGGGAGAGCTTGCGAATCGACTCGCAGTGCGCGAGGAGCGCATCCTTCGCCTCGGAAAGCTTCATATCTACCTCCTTCGAGTAGTCGGACGACGATACGCGACCCGACCGTGGAGCATGGAGGTTTCTGTCGAGTGACCTGCCGGACTGCTACGGAGGCACTCAGGAGGAGAGGAGCGACTTCGGCTCAAATTCCGCGTCGAACGTTCTTCGACGCCTACGACGTACCCATCGGAGTCAGCCGAAGATTGCGATCGCGCGATCGATCTCCTTCTGGACTCCAGGGTCCGTGCATGCGGCGTCCCATCCATGGTCGTAGTTCATGGCCAGTTTCGCCGCACCTCCCTTTCTCGCGTCAACGAACATCTTCAATATGCGATCATCGCCCGAGATCCCGAAGCTGCTCGGGAACGCGAAGTGCTTCATAACAAGGCGGACGCCGTTGCGGCTGATTTCAAACCACTCCTCTTCCTGCGACACCTCGTATCCCGAATCAATCGCCAGTTGGGCACGCGCAGCCGCGAACTCCTCCATTTCCTGTTCGGACAGCTGTTCCGGCCGAGGTGCCTGCATCTGTCGGCCGGCGGCACGAACTTCGTGGATACCGTTATTGCCGGCGTTGAACATGCGGATGATCTTCGCAGCGTCGACCTTGGCCTTCTCTTCCTTCGTCTCTCGCTTCACGCGCGGAAAGGCCTGCTCAATCGTCTTGACGCTCTCCATCGCCCGAATGATCTCAATCCGCTGGCCGAGGAGGTGGGTCATGCTGTTCTCGAGTTGTGTACTCTCCTCGGACAGCTCCCCGGCTTCGTTGTCCTTGCCTTCATCGTCGAGCCGGGAGATGCGTTTCTCGAGCGCTTCGTATTGCTTCTGCACGGAAACTCCTCGAGCGAGGAGTTTCTCGTATAACTCCTGCGGAGACTCCGCTCCTTCGCGAAAGTTCTCGCGCATATGGGTAGAGGGTTAGGGAGAGGGTAGTGATGGCCGGAGGAGATGGTCGCACTGGCAATCGACAGTTCAATTCATGTTACACGCGCGGACACGTGGCTTCAAGGTGTGAGAGTCCGAAGATTCGCCGTATACGCGACCCTGATCGTCGAAACTCAGGAGCATTCACCACGCTGCGCCTAACAGTTCTGGGGAATCTCGTTGGCTGGTACGAAGCGCGCTCGAGACGCTGTTGTGCGCTGTGGGTTGCGAGGGGTGCAACGACATCGGCGGCGCGATTCGCAGCATGCAACGTCCTACCGACGCTTGAGCCAACGACGCCGATGCATCACGGCCTCCTCCGTGCGGCCGGTCCTTGCGGCCGCCTCCTTGATCGTCGTGGCGCGGACGACCGCGTCCTCCTCCTCCGTCCATGGCCGTCGGGTTTCGATGCGACGGCCGAGGGCGCGCCGCTTCCGCGCTACGGTCTTGCGTGCGAGGCCGATCCGCGCCGCAATCTCGTCGTCGGGGACGCGGCCGAGCTCCGCAAGCACCTCGGGCGTCCAGGGAGACTTCTTCGTGACGCCGAGGGTCGTTCGGAGGCGGCTCACGGTCTTCGGGTTGAGGCCGGTCCTTGCGGCGACCTCGTGCAGTGGCAGGTGGAGGACTCGTCGGAGTGCCTTCGTCGGAAGCACTTTCGCACGCACCGCCGACGGAGGAATCCCGCGACGGCGTCGCTCGCGATGGACGCGCTGCGAGGAGATCCCAAGCTGCTGTGCGAGCGCGTTATCCGACATGGTTCCGAGGAGGCGCGCCCGCGCGCGGGTCCAGACGAACGGTGGCGGGTGGGGGCGGAAGGCCTCGATACCGCGCACGCGACGCTGGTACGTTACTTTGCGGGCCGAAGTCTTGAGGCGGCGCGCAATCTCGGGATCAGCGGCGGTGCCGAGGAGCGCGAGTCGCTCGGCCGTCCAGAACGGATCCGGGGGCTGCGTAGACTCCTTCCACGGAGAGATGCCGAGCGCACGGCGCCTGTAGCCCACGATATCCTCGGGGAGCCCGAATGCTGCCGCGACCGCGGCATCGCTCGCCGTTCCGAGGCGCGCGATCATGGCATTCGTCCAGTCGACGGCGGTGCGCTTCGCCTTGAAGGCCGGGATGCCGCGCCGGTGTCGTTCGTCCCGCACGGCCTTGGGGGACGTGCCCGCGCGCATCGCGAGGGCGCGATCGGTTAGGGTCCCGAGGAGTCGGACGAGGCGCGCCGGCCACACGCGCTTGTTCGGGGCCGCGTCGGCGCGCGCCACCGCAACCCGCGTCTTCCGTCGCTGCATCGAGCTCTGCTCCACGTTCAACCCGCGCCGCCGCGTCTCGGCGTTGCGGTGTCCGGCCCATGATACCGCGCCGTCTAAGGAGGGATGCGGAACCGTCCGTGTTCCGGACGCTCCCGGGGCTTTGTTAGGCGGGATCGCGCGGACCTTCGGTAACCCTGCGTGCCCCGCGCAGCGCGAGGATCGTGTGATTCGGTGGACCCGCAAGGATCGCTACGCAGGATCGCTAGGAGTTCGCGGGAACAGGCGGCCGCCGCTTGCTGTTTCCCGGGCATCGAACGCCCCCGGCGAATATCGCTGGACGGTCGAATCCCCCGGCGGAAAGGCGAGGTGCGTGGCGCGCCTCGACGGGCCCTCCGCCCCTCCCCCAAGTCCATGGTCGTCGGCGCCGGCTCACAGCGGGTGGTGATCAATGCCACCTTCTCTGAGGCGTCCTGGCATGTAGGTACGTGTGCTCCGGAGGGTTGCCCTCGGCACACCAGGGATTGGAGTCACGTTTGGCGGTTCATGCGGCTTGCGGCGTTCGCTCCTCGCCCGAGGAATGCAGCTGCGTGCCGAGGCGCCGCCACGACGCCCTCCGTGTCCCACACTCCACGCCCACGCCCCCTCACGGCTCCGTACGTACCCCACGAGACTGCTGCACCGATAGGAACCGACGATGACCCGATCCCACTTGGCCCACTCCTCCCGCTCCACGATCACGGCCGCAGCAGCATGCCGGTGGCGGCTTGGCTTCGCCCTCCTCACGCTCCTCATGGTCCCGGCGCTCTTCGCGCAGGCGCCGGCGGAGGTGCTCTACAAGGACGACTTCCAGGCGTACGGGACGCAGGTGAACCCGCCCGGGTGGGTCGATCGAAGCGTCGGGTCGCCCTCGTCGACGCCGGAGGGTTTGTACAAGACGTGGCCGGACCCCACCCAAGGCAACAAGGCACCGAACATCGTCTACGGCACGAAATCGGCTTCCGGGAAGCCCGAAGGGCGCAACCCGCGCATCGGCACGTTCTCGACCTTGACCACGAAGGAGTTCGACGCGAAGGGGCGGTTCGAGTTCTCGGGGCGCCTCATCCGAACCCGGGACGATGGACGGGTCGGGATTTCGGTCCTCTCCCAGTACCCGGCGAGCGACAAGTACTACCTCCTCGGCCTCTGGTCGCAGGCCGCCTCATCGAAGCTCACGATGCAGCTCTTCGCGTTCGACAAGACGCTCGAGGATCCCGCGAATCCGCTCGGTGATCAGTCGGCACGACTCGAGGGGACCAGGGACAGCGGGGTGACGCTCGAGCCGAACAAGTGGTACCGCTTCTTGCTGAGAGCGGACGATCGCAACGGCAAAACGAACATCCAGGCGAAGGTCTGGCTCGACGGGACGGCGGAACCGGCGACGTGGACGATCGATGCGTCGGACGCATCGGAGAAGCGCCTCACGAAGGGCCACATCGGTCTCTGGAGTGCGGTGAGGGGCGAGAACTACATCGACGAGATCCTCGCGAAGTCGCCGGTCGATTTCACGGCACCGCAGATTGCCTTCTTCCATGCGACCGAGGCCGGCGAGGTGGCGCTCCCGCCCGGCTTCCAGACGAACAAAGACCTGACCCCGATCATTAGGGTCACCGACGACATCGACCCGAACCCGTCCTTCACGGCGACGCTCGACGGCGCACTGTACACGCCCGGCACGCCCGTCACGACGGAGGGCAACCACACCCTCGAGGTCTACGCCTTCGACTCCGTCGGCAACGACGATACGAAGCGGATCTCGTTCTTCCTCGACAAGACCCCGCCTACGGTGATTGTCCGCGAAGGGACGACCGCAACGCTCGCCGAAGACGCGCTCTTCGCCGATGCCATCTCCATCAACCTCGGGATCACGGATGCGTCGGGGACGACGGTCGAGGCGACGCTCAACGGCGAGCCGTTCACGCCGGGCACGCCCCTCCTCCCGGCGCCACTCTACGGCGTCGAGAAGCACCAGCACGCGCTCCTCGTCACAGTTCGAGACGACGTCGGTAACGTGACGCCGCTTCCCGCGCTCCACTTCACGATCGACAGGGCAGCGCCTGTCGTCACGATCACGAAGGATGACGTGCGTTTCTCGGGGGGCGCGTTCAACGTGGAGGTCGCACTCGAAGGGACGGTCGACGACCTCACCCCGGCACCGCTCGTCATGGTGCTCCGTGACGCGAACGGAGACGCCCCCTACACTCCGGATACCCTCATCACGGCCGACGGCACGTACACGATCACGGCGAAGGCGACCGACCTCGTCGGGCACGAGACGATCGTGGGGCCGTTCACCTTCGTGATCAACCAGAGCGGGCCGGGGATCGCGTTCCTCGATGGAGATGTGCCGCTCCAGGCGGACACGTTCTACAAGCGGGCCGTCCCCGCACGGATTGCGGTCACGAACCTCCTCCCGCCAACCGTCACAGCGACGCTTGACGATGTTGCGTGGCCGCTCACTCTCGAAAATACGACCGGCACCACACGCACGTACGCCGGCCCCGTCATCACGACCGAAGGGCGCCACACGCTCGTGGTGCGCGTGACGGACGACGCGGGGAACGATGTGACGGCGCCGATCGCGTTTACGATCGACACGACCCCTCCCACGATCGCGATCCTCGAGGGAGAGGCCGCGTTCCCGCGGCCCAACCACGTCTTCGACCGCGATGTCACGGCGACCGTGCGCGTCGACGATGCGATCACGACCCCCAAGGCGACGATGACGCTCGACGACGTGCCATACAGCGACGGCACGACGATCACGGCGGAAGGCGTGCATACGATCGCCGCGACCGCGGTGGACGAGGCGGGGAACACGGCGTCGGACGGCCCGTTCCGCTTCACGATCGACAAGTCCGATCCGGTCGTGACGCTCCTCGAAGGGACGGATCCGTTCCCCCCGGACTCCTGGTTTAGCCGGCCCGTGCAGCCAGGGATCGAGATCCACGACCTGACCCCGGTGACGGTCGAGGTGCTGGTCGACAGCGCCACGACAACCTTCACGCAGAGCGCGACGGACGGCACGACATCAATCTGGACCGGCACCGCGATTTCGGCAGAAGGCCCGCACACGATCGCTGTGACGGTGACGGACAGCGTGGGGCGCGTAACGCCCCTCGATCCGGTCTCCTTCACCATCGACACGACGCCGCCCGCGATCGACGTGACGTCGCATACGGAGGGGCAGGTTGTCACCGCCCCGTCCGTCGTGCTCGCGGGCGCGAGCGACGATGCGGTATCGGTCACGGTGAACGGCACGGCCGCAACCGTCACGACCGCCTCGAAGACGTGGACGACGGGGGAGCTCTCGCTCCTCGAAGGTGAGACGACCTTCATCGTCGTCGGCACGGATCGCGCCGGCAACAACAGCCAGCCGATCACGCGCACGATCCACCTCGACACGCGTGGCCCCGCCCTCGCCGTCACGACACCCCCGAGCGGCACGTGTGTGAACACTGCAGCACTCACGGTCCAAGGGACCGCGAGCGACGCGCGTCTCGCGAGCGTGAAGGCGCGCGTGGGCAGCACGCCCTACGACGTGACCCTCACGGGCGGTACGTGGTCCGTGACGATCCCGACCGTGGCCGATGGCCCGATCGGCGTCGTGATCGAGGCCGCGGACGCCGCCGGGCACACGGCGACGACGACCGCCTCCTACCGGATCGACCGGACGAAGCCCGTGATCGAGATCCACGAAGGCGGGGCGCCGTTTGCGGCCACGCTCGTGAACCGCGTGGTCGCGCTCTTCGTGCGTGCGACGGATGCGGATCCGTCGGTCCATCTCACGATGACGCTCGACGGCGCCCCTTACGTCTCCGGGGCGCCGATCGAAGCCGAAACGACGCACACGCTCGTGGCGGCGGCGCGCGACTGCGCCGGAAACCCGGAAACACGCACCCTCACGTTCCGCATCGACAAGACGGCGCCAACCCTCACGAATCTCGCTCCCGCGAACGGGGCGACCACGGGCACGATGCCGAGCGCCATCACGGGCGCGAGCGAGGACGCGACGAAGGTCGAGATCGTTGGGAGCGCGCTCGCCGCGACGCCCACGACCGGCAGCTTCACGCTCGGGGGCGTCCCCTTCGAGGAAGGTACGAACCGCTTCACGCTCCGCGCGACGGATGAGGCAGGGAACGCCCGCGACCTCGCGTACGTCGTCACGATCAAAACCGTCGCACCCACGGTCGAGATCACGGAGGGCGGCACGCCGATCGCGGCGAACGCGCTCTTCAATCGCGCCATCACGCCCGAGATCCGTGCGAGCGACGCCGACGCGACGCTCACCGCAACCCTGAACGACGCACCATACACGCCTGGCACCGCAATCACGACCGACGGCACGTACAAGCTCACGGCGACCGCCACAGACGCGCTCCACAACGCGGGCTCGAAGACGGCGACGTTCCGCATCGATACGAGCGGACCCGTCGTCACGATCACAACCCCGGCGCAGGCCGCGGTCCTGCAGGCCGACACGACGACGGTCACGGGCACTGCGACGGGCGCCACGAGCGTGACGGTGAACGGCGCGGCAGCAGCCTTGTCCGGCGAGAGCTTCACCGCGACTGTGCCGCTCGAGCTTGGCGAGAACTCCATCGTCGCGGTCGGACGCGACGCGGCCGGCAACACCGGTCGCGCGGACGTCACCGTGACGCGCGGCGGCGCGGGCCCCGCGATCGTCCTTGTCTACCCCACGGACAAGTCGCTCACGAACCGCCCGAAGACGGAAGTCCTCGGCCGCGTCATCACCCCCGCGAGTGTCGCGTCCGTCACGGTACTGGTAGGCGGCCAGACGAAGGCGACGGTCACGCCCGACGCCGCGGGCGACTTCCGCACGACGCTCGATCTCGTCGAAGGCCTGAACGCGATCAGTGCCACCTCGACCGGGAAGGACGGGAAGACCGCGACGGCCACCGTCCAGGTGACGGCCGACTTCACGCCGCCCACGCTTCGCATCCTCGCCGCGGGGCAGGAACTCCGCGAAGGCGCGCGGTTCGCCGCGGCGACCGAGCTCACGCTCGAGGCCTCGGATGCCGGGACGCCCAACCCCACGCTCCAGTTCACGCTCAACGGGACAGCCCTGTCCCTTCCCACGACCGCGCCGCTCGGTGGGCACGTCGCGATTGCCATGGCGCGCGACGCCGCCGGGAACGAAGCGCGCGTGGAGCGCAGCTTCACGATCGGCACGGGCGGGGGCGGCTCGTCCTCGTGCTCGATCACGAACCTCGATCCGGATGAACGGGACCGCATCGTCGCGTCGTCGGTGACGCGCATCGCGGGACGCACGAACGCCGAAGCCGTCCGCGTCGCGGGGACCGTGACGGAGGTGGTCGCGGGTGCCTTCTGCACCGATGTTCAGCTCCCGAACGAAGGGGAGAACCCGATCGAGATCGTCTGCCTCAGCGGCGGCGAGACGGTCGGTGACCCCGTCACGATGACGCTCATTCGCGCGACGGGGCTTCCGACCGTTGCGATCGACTCGCCCACGCAGGGACAGGTCTTGACGGAGGACCGCTTGACCGTGACCGGCACGGTGGGACCTGGCGTCACGAGCGTCTCCGTGAACGGCAAAGCGGCGGCGTTCTCGAGCACGGACACGACGACGACCCGCACCTTCACGGCCGCAGACGTCATCGTCGCCCACGGCCAGAACCTCCTCGCCGCACGCGCGACGACGGCCACGGGCCGCATGACCGCGACGACGCGGCGCGTGTCGGGCGCGATCCGCCCCGCCGTCCTCACGATCTCGTCGCCGCTCGGGACCATCCCGACCGGAGCCGCGTCCATCGATGTCTCTGGCACCTGGATGGACCTCGACCCCGCGACGCTTACAGCGTCGAGCGCCGCGGGCGCGGGATCCCCCGCAGTCGTAACGCTCTCCGACACGGATGGCACGTTCGTCGTGCGCGAGGTGCCGCTCGCTGTGGGCGAGAACACGATCACCGTGCGCGGGCGCGACGCGGCGAACCTCGAGAAGACGGCCGAGGTCACCGTGACGCGAACGGCTGGTGCGCCGTCCGTGCGGATCGACAGCCCCGCAGACAACGCGCAGTTTCCGACAAGCACAGAGACGATTACGGTGACCGGCGTCTTCACGGCGGCCGAGGGTGCGCGCGTGGAGATCAGCGGCGTTCCGGCGACCGTGAGCGGCACATCGTTCACCGCGAGCGTCCCGCTCCTCTCGAACTTCGGAGCGCCGACGCCGATCCTCGCGCGCCTGACGGAGCCGAGCGGGAACGTTGCGTTCACCACAGCCCGTGTCACGCGTCTCATCGGTGCGTTCGAGGTCCAGAAGTCGGACAAAGGTGATCTGCTCGTCTTCCCGGCGGACGGCACGGTGCAGGTCCCGGTCTCCGCGCAGATCCTCGTCCTCCTCACGCACACCGTGGACCGCGCGTCGGTTGCCGGGAGCATCCTCGTCGAGACCGCGAGCGGTCAGCCCGTCGCAGGCACGCTCGCCGTTGATCAAAACGTCGTGGCCTTCGCGCCGAATGCGCCGCTCGCCGACGGGGCGAGCTACACGATTCGGGTGAAACCCACGCTCGCGGACGTCGCGGGGACGACGCTCGCGTCCGAAGTCGTGACGCACTTCCTGACGGAGTTCGGTGCGCCGAACGCGGCGCCCGTCCTCGATCCGCTGCCGGGCTCGGTCTGCGGCGACGAGCTCACGGTCTCGGGAACGACGATCGCGAATGCGCGCGTCCGGATTGACCTCGGTGGTGCGCACTACGCACCGACGGATGCGACGGGACGCTTCACGCTCACGATGCCGGTTGCGGGTCCTTCCGGCGCGCGGCTGCTCCGAGTCCGCTCGATCGGCACGGGCGGCGCGCTCTCGCCAGCAGCCGAGGCGTGCATCGCGTTCGTCTGCGAGACGGGTCCCTCGGTCATGTCCGCCACGTACGACGACACGGCGAACGCGCTCGCGATCGTCTTCTCCGCGCCGATCGACCCCGTGACACTCGGCGTCGGGAGCTCGATCACCCTCGTGACGAGCGATCAGCGCTCGATTGGCGGCACGGTCACGCTCTCCGGCCTCACCGCGACGGTGCGGCCGTCCGAGAACCTGGCCGAATCGGTCTTCACGCTGACCGTAACCACCGCCGTGAAGGACCTCAGCGGGCGGGCGCTTACCGCACCATTCGTGCAGACCTTCGTGCCGGGTGGCTCGACGGGCACCCCCGCCGCAGGGTGGGGGTACGTCACGGGCGAGGTGTACGACGCGACGAATGGCCGTCCCTTGGTGGGCGCGAGCGTCCGGCTCGCGGCGATCACGGCGGCGACCGATGCGCGCGGACGCTATACCGTCTTCGTCCCCGAGGGCGCGCACACGATTGAAGTCTCCGCTGCGAACCACACGAGCGTCTGGCGCCAGATCATCGTCCCGGTGGGCGCGGGTGTCATCCCGATCGACATCCGGCTCGAGACGCGTGGAGAGACGAAGGTCGCCTCGTCCGGCGAGCTCACCCTCGCGCATGGCGGTGTTGAGGATGCGACGACGCCCGTGACCCTCACGGTCACCGCGGGCAGCCTCACGACTGGCAGCAGCGTCACCCTTACCTCCGTGAATGCACAGTCGCTCGCGGGGCTCCTTCCGCTTGGCTGGTCGCCGCTCGCGAGCGCTGAGGTCGTCGCCACCGGCACCACCGGTGCGACCGTCCCGGTCACCGGTACGCTCGCATTCACGGTCACCCCGGCCGACATCACGAACGCGTCGCAGTCGCTCACCGCGATTCGGTATGACACCGTGCGTGACGAGTGGATCGTCGTCGACGCGGCAGCCACGATCATCGGCACTACGGCGACCGTCACGATTACCCGCGATGGCGCGTACGCGCTCGTCTACCCCGACAAGGCGCCCCTCGCACCGCCACCTGCGCCGAGCACGGGCCTGCCGCTCGCCGGCGTTGCGGATCCCTGCGCCGTCCCGGGCGCCTGCGGTGCGCTCACGAAGGAGTCGTTCGAACTGAATCCCACGACCGTCATGCCCGACCAGCGGACGATCGCAACGCTCCGTGTGACCGCGGTCGCTGCGGCGAGCGCCTTCCCTTCGGGGACGGCCGTCCAGGCCGCGATCGATGAAGAGCTCCACCTCGCGGACGGCACGGTACTCACCGATGCGCCGTTCGCCGCGGATCTCCTGCTGTACCGGACGCTCGGCGGCGAAACCGGCGTCGCGGCGTTCCACCTCGCGCCGTCGAAACGCGCGACGGAGGTCTTCCTCGAAGTCGGCTGGGAGCACATCACGATTAGCGCATACCCCGGAAGGCTCGATCGCGGGACGCTCATTGGCACCGAAGGCGGACGTGTGCCCGGCGACGGAAGCGTGGCGATCGACATCCCCGAAGGCGCGACGCCCGAGCCCCTGCACGCGACCGTGCGGACGCTCGACGCGAATGAACTGCCAGTAGTGGACTCCATCAATGGCTACACGGTCCTCGGTGGGTTCGAGCTCACGATGGACCGCGTGAGTCTGGGCGCAACCCAGGACCTCGACGACGATGGCACCTCCGACACGCTCGCCGAGCCGCTGCTCTTCAAGGCAGCGCGTGCGACGTTCGGCGTCGATGCCGCGGCCATCACGGCCACCTCGCAGGTCATCCTCGCCGAAGTGGCAGACGCGGCCCCGTATGGGACGGTCTATCGGCTCGTGAACCGCGCGGAGCGTCTCGACGCGCAGGCGAAGGCCTCGAAGCGTGGCATAGCGCAGACCACCGCGGTGACGACAAGCGTTCGTTTCTCGACGAGCACGATCACGCCCGAGCTCCCGCTCGACGGCATCGTCCACGGCGCCCGCTACCTCATTCTCGCCGCGAAGGAGCCCGTCGCGTATGCGACCGGCCTCGTAAGGCTCGGCTCTGCTACCGGCCCCGTCGTGGGCGGGGGCCGTGTCCGCGCCCAGGCGCAAGCCTCCGGCGCCCAGCCGCTCGGCGTCGCGGATGTCACGCGCGTAGCCGGCATCTACAACGTCCCGGTTCCGGCAGAGGCATACCTGCTCCGCGCCGAACACGCCTCCACCGGTGAGGGCGTGCCGTACGCCGCACCAGGCCCCACGGCCAACGCAGTCGAGCACGTGACGCTTGTGCTCGCGCCCCAGCCAGCCACGATCACCGCGGTTCGTGTCTTCAAGGCGAACCTCGCGGCCGTGGACCTCACGACGACGAGCGGCACCGACATCGCGGTGACGAGCGACATCATCATCGATGTCTCGAAGTCGCTTGACCCCACCTCGATCACGAACGAGTCGATCATCGTCGCGACGACGAGCGGCGCACGCGTACCAGGCGTCGTGTCCCTGAACGGCCAGTCGCTCACGTGGACGACCGCGACAGGCGACGGAGAGAAGCTTCGGCTCGCGCCGAACACCCGCTACGTCGTCACGGTCAGTGCAACGATCCGCGCTTCGAACGGCACTCCCATGGGGGAGACCCGCACGTACGGCTTCGCGACCGTCCAGGAGTATCTCGGCGGCGGCATCCGGCGCGACAAGATCCGCATCACGATTCCCACGCCCGACGGCGTCTCCACGATCGCTGGTGAGGGCTCGGCCGATCCCAACGAGCGCGCCGTTCCCTCGAACGCCGTCGTCGTCGCCGTGCGCCGCACGCGTGCCTTCACTACGCTGTACCAGGCGGAAGCGGACATCACCGGCGCGTTCCGGTTCGACATCGGAAGCGATGGAGGAACGGATAAGGTCTCGATCCGCGACGTGATCGACCTCCACGTCGTGAACAGCGCGGGGATCCTCATGGGCGTCGTCCGCCTCGGCCCCTTCGCGGATCCGAACGGCCTCGGCTTCGTGCCGCCTGTCGGTGAGGCGTCCACCTACACGACCGCGGAGAACGTCACGATAACCGTCCCCGCGGGCGCCTTCACGGAGCCCGCCATCGTGACGGCGAAGGTCGCGGGCGACACGGCCTTCCGCACCGTCGCCGACGTTGCTTCCGAGCTCACGTTCGGCACCGGACTAACCGTCAGTCTTCAGTGCGGCGACGCGCGTACACCGTGTGAGGCGAAGGTCCCACTCGAGCTCGAGCTTCCCGTACCCGCGGGGACCGATACGGCGCGTGCCTGGTACCTCGGCGCGGTCGGCGCGTCCGCGATGGGACCGCGCGTCATGCTCGTCGATACGCTCCGCATCGACGGCGGGAAGTTCAAAACCGCCGCGGAATCCACGGGTGCGAAGACGGCGAGTCGAACCCTGAACGCTACGACCGGCGGCTGGCTCGACTTCGGTGCGAAGGGGTGCCTGCTCCGCACGACAAGGTCGAGCGAGTACGTCGGTGTGTCGCTCACGATGGGCGGCGGTTCTCTGTCTCTTGGCGCAGCCTTTTTCAGCTCGGCCGATACGGCCCTCGAGCTCACGAACAGTCAGTTCAAGTCCCTCTACCTCGCGGACTACTACTTTGGCAGCGGTCGCGATTGCGCGGCCTTCCCGGTGATTCAGGGCCAGGCCTTTACGATGACGGGGATCGACCGGCGGACCGGACTCGTCGCGAGTGAGCGCGTCTACGACGCGATCCCGGTGGGGGGCGGTCCGTACCAGGCAGGATCGCCCGAGGAAAACAGGACCGGACCATATCCAATCTGGACGTCTCCGGGACGCATCGAGGTCGTGCCGCTCCAGGTCGTCGACGTTGAAGACGAATCGGTGCGAGGGTTAAAGGTTGAACTGAGCTCGAAGGAGATCGCGACGGTCTCCCGGACGTCGCTCCCGGCGGGGCTCCGTCTCAGCATCCTCAACGTGAACCGTGGCGTCTATAAGAGTGTCCTCTCGGAGGCGCTCCCGGTTACGCTTCCCGGGAAACTCGGAGATCTCCTCGTCATCGCCATCGAGCAGCAGGAGGTCGATCCGTTCTCGGATATCACGGTCGTCTTCAACGAGCCGATCGCGATGGACGGTGATCCGCAGGACATTCTCCCGGGCCTCATCAAAGTGGAAGTTGCCGAGGGTGCGGGCGCTTCGCCCACGTTCACGGACATCACGGGTTCCATCGCCTTTGACACCGACTCCTTCGGCCGGCGCATTGTCCTCCGTGCTCCTGGCTCCCTGCCCCGCGGCGCCCTGGTCCGCCTCACACTCTCGAAGGACATTGCCGACGCTTCGGAGCCTGCGCTCAAGCTCGGTCAATACAAGTACGGCACGACCGTTGCCGGAGGCGGCAGTGAGCAGTACCTCTGGTTCCGTGTCCGCGCACCGAAGGGCGAGCTCTCGAGCTTCGACCTCCCGGCGGGCGCGATCCGGATGCTCTCGCTCTTCGGCAATACGCTCTTCGTCGCCGCGATGGACAGCGGCACGCTCGCCTACGACGTCGCGAATCCGGCCGCGCTCCTCGGAACCGAGGCGCCCTATGCGCATGCATGTGGCACCTCGCAGGATTGGACCGTGAAGGCCGATCACCACGGTCGCATCTACACGACCGGGATTAACAGCGGCACGTTCGGGTTCCTGCGCTCGTACCGCATGGAGGACTTCCTCGCGAAGAAGGGGACGCCGAGCACTGGATGCGATGACGCCTCGCGCGTCGTCCCGCGCGCCGGCACGATCGTCTCGTGGGCGCCGGGCGCTACGAGTTTGACGCTCGGCCTAACCGCAGAATCGAATCGTGCCGAGGCCGTTCCCCGCCGAATGGAAGTGCTCCATCAGGACGTCGAGGAGCCGCTGCTTCCGCGCGAGGAGTTCCTGAGCGGGTACACGGTGAGCAATCTCACGACGCAGGGCGAGGCGAAGCGGTTCGATGTCTCGATTCCGTGGTTCGGGACGCCCTACGCGCTCCAGCGCGTGACGATCGAAAACGTATCGAGCAAGATGCGCTGGTCGGGCGACGCGAAGGCAGGAACGCCCGCTGTCATCCAGGGGGTTGTCGCGGGACCGTTCGACAAATTGCGTGTCGTGCGCAACCGCAGCACCTGGGGCGTCGTGTCGCTCTTCGGGTTCGGTGTCGGCATCTACGACCTGAACGCAATCGAATCGAATGACTCGGGAGCCGCGACGAGGAGCGAAGAGCAGATCGCGCTCCTCAAGGTCCATAGCGGGCAATGTACGGCGGGGCTCCGCTGGCGCAACGACTACGACGTCACGCAGGAGAACCCTGCCGTCATCCACGACACACGCTTCTCGCCGGAGATCTCCGTGCGTTCGAGTGAGAACAAGCTCTTCCTCTACGCGATCGACCGCATCAAGGGCGTCCTCGATCTCCACACGACCAGCGCGATCACCTCCTCCATCTTCGATTGCGACCTCGCGACCGGCACGCGTGATGCGCGCTACGGCCGCGCGCCGGAAGGCCTGGTCCTCGCGCACCGGGAGGCCGCGGGTCTCGTCATCGACAACCCGCGGCTTGCGACATTGAAGACCCTGTACCCGGGCGGCGCGCCGCAGCTCAACTTCGTCGGTTCGGTCGTATACCCGGCCAACGGGACGACGTACAACCTCGTGGCCGCGAGGGACTATGGCCTCCTCGTGGTCGAGACGGGCAGGGAGGATGAGGAGCCGTGGCGGGTCCACGACGATCTCGCGGCCATCATCTGGATTCCCTCCGGGGCATATGGCGTGCGGCTCGTGCCCGGTGCTGCGATGGCTTCGGTCGTCGATGGTGACGGGCGGCTCCTCCTCGTCGACCTGAGCACGGTCGACGAGCGCGCACTGGTCTCGACATCCGATGAGCTCTTCCCCACGACGAAGGCGGCACTCCTCGGGAGCGGTTCCTACGGCATAGGCGCGCCCGATTCGCGGATCCTCTGGAGCTCCGAGCCCGGGCTCTTCACGGGCACCGTGCCCCCCGTCATTGACCCGACGACCGGTATCGCGTACGGCGGCGAGCTCCTCGCGAAGACGACGCACGTCGTTGCGGCGATCGAGAAGCCGCTTCAGGCCGAAGTCATCGGCGACGCGAGCGGCGAGCCGAAGCCCGTTGGGGCGATCGTGCCGCTTGGCGAGCGGCTGCCAGGGAGTTACGCGTGTGGCGGTGCTGCCGCCACAACGGAACCATGCAGGAACGCCTCGTTAGGCGCATTCCGCCTCACGATGGAACTCCCGGGTGGGGTCGCGGACGACCTTCCCGGCGATGAGTTCGGAGTCATCCTTGCGAGCGACTTCGCGAGCGCCCTCGGGACCCGCGCCTACGGCGATCTCCCGGCATCGACCATCACCGTGCCGATGCGGCGCGCGGTGCCTGCCGCTCTCGCGGCGGAGCTGAGGAATCAGGAAGGCTACAACCGCTTCGTCTCGCCGTGGATCGTCGCGGTTGCCGATCCGCGCGCACGCGAGCAGTTCCCGTGGCCTGCTGGCGCCGCTAAGGAGAGGGACGGCTGCTTCCAGTGTGAGCGGCCGGAGCACCTGAAGAACAAGAGCGAAGCAGACGGCGTCTACGAGCTCTCCACGCCCGGCCGCTTCATCACCGTGCGGCTCGACCCGGCCATCGGGAGCGGCATCGCCCTCCTCGATCCCGCGAAGTTCACGATGCGGATCCCGGTCGTTCACGCCGAAGCCGTGCGACCGCCGAAGGTGCGGGAGGCGGCACAAGGCGCACCGGTCGCTACGGGAATGCTGGAAGGCAACATCCTACTCCACAGTGGCGAGCTCGTCGTCTCCGCAACCGATCTTGTTGCGGGCGGACGCGCCGGATGGAATGTCGCCTTTGGCCGCACGTACCGCTCGCGCACCATCGGAGGAACAGTCTTCGGCCAGGGCTGGGATTCTCCAATCCTCCGCCGGCTCCGTGTGCTCGCGACAGGCGACGTGGAGCTCCACGACGGCACGGGCGAGGTGTGGCTCTTCGCAATGAGCGGGAGCGCCGAGTATCAGTCGCCCGCGGGTTTCTTCGTGAAGCTCGTCCGGACGGACCGCGGGTGGAACCTCATCGATCAGAAGTGGCGTATCACGTCGTTCGATGAGTACGGCCGCCTCGTCTCCGAGTCGGATGAATTCTTCGATGGCACGAAGCCGGGCAGCGGCAATGTCATCCGCTCGCTTTACGACGACAGCGGACGCCTCGTCCGCATCGTCGATCCCGTGGGACGCGTCAGCACCATCACGTATTGGGCCGACGCCGAAGAAGGCACGACGGGCGCCTTCCCGGGGTACGTGAAGGAGATCACCGACTGGCGCAATCGCCGGATCCGCTACGAGTTCAACCCGAAGGGACAACTCATCAGGGTGCGGTTGCCACAGGTAACGGGCGTGAGCGAATCCGTAATCACCTACGAGTACGCGCCGACGAGCGCGGCGTACGCTGACGTGCTCGAGCTCAGCAATCTCTGGAAGATCACCGAGCCCGGCGAATCGACGCCGCGCATCACGTTCGAGTATGAAACAGCGGGCGTGAACCGCGACCGCGTGAAGCGCGAGACGTGGGCGACGGGCGAGACCGCGACGATCACCTACGATTCCGAAACGTCCGTGTCCGTCACTGACGTGTTGGGCCAGAGGCGGGAGTACGCGCTGACGGCGGCGAGCGAGAACGAGCTCGCCGACCGCGTGCATACCGCGACACTCGTCGAGAAGCAGGTACCGACGAGCACGACGCCGATGGGCGAACTGCCAACGACCCTCAATCCAGCGGGGCCGTCGACATCCTCGCAGGACCGCACGTACAGCTTCTCGTACCGTCCCGAAGGGATGCTCGAGACGGCCACGCACCAGGGCGTGCGCTCGGTCGTGAGCGGATGGCAACCACTCCTCAACGGCGCGGGCTTTGTCCCGAAATCCGTGACGACGAATCCGCTCGCACTCCCGTCGGCGAAGACGCTGCCGGCCTCGAAAACATCCCAGGCCACGAATACCAGCCTCGGGCCGATCACGCGCGAGTTCGTCTATCAGACCGGACCGAATGCGGGCTCGTTCCTCGCCGTGGAAAAGGCGAACGGAAGCCCGGTTGAGGTGATGGAGCCGCACCGGGCGAACAGGACGCCCCGCGCTCGCAACAGCGAAATCACGAGCGAGGCCCAATACGACGAGAAGGGACAACTGAAATCGGCCGAGTCGAGTGGCGGAATCGACCCTGAAGGCGCGGGGTCACGCTCAACCATCGAGTACTTCGACGAGACCGCGCCACTCCACGCTCGCGGATTGCCGAAGTTCGCAAAGAATGGTGAGCTCGAAACCAGGTACGAATACCCCGATCCCTACACCACGATCGTCACCGACCCTCGCGGCGTTGTCACGACGACGAAGGTGAATGAATGGCTCCTGCCGGTGAGTGTGGACGTCACGAAGCCAGGCGACCCGCTGACGCTCCACGAAACGTCGAGGTATGACTCCAAGGGACGCCTCGAGACCCACACGAGGCGGCAGAGTGAGAAGACGATCACGACGACCAACGGCTACGACGCCATGGATCGTCTGAAATCCGTGGCGAGCGACAACGTTGCGGTCGAGGGCTCGCTCACGACGATCACCACGACCACCGCGTACGATCTCGCGCAGCGCAGAATCATAACGACGCAACCGGGCGGCGCGACGACGACGACATACCTTGACGCATCGGGCCGCGCGGAACGGCGCGTCATCGATGCGGGACCGAGCGGCGTGATCGAGGAGCGCTACGCCTACGACGTGGACGATAACCCGGTCTATTCGGGCGACATGTTCACGGCGTCAGCGTCGGCGTGGGACGCGCATGGCCGCCAGACTGCGAGCCTCGCGCCAGACCTGACGAAACAACTCGTTCAGCATGACGCCTGGGGCCGAACGATCCAGACGGAGAGTCAGTCATCGACCGGCGAGATCACCGGTGCGACCACGTTCAATCTCACGGATGGCGGAAAACTACGCTACGCAGAGCGCGCAATCGATGGCGCCCGTCTGATCCGAACCGAGCACACCTGGGATGGCGCGGGACGGATCGTCGGCAGCGGCATGAAGCCGGTGACGTCGGCGGACGCGAAGACTGCTCTCGCCGCGTATGACAGCCTTCCGTCCGCGCTCCGCGCATCGCGGAGAGTGTCCGACGAATCGGGACGCACGATCTCAGCGAGGCAAGGTGGAGGAACGGCGGGCGCGATCTCTGACGAGTTCACCGCGCAAATCAATGCGGTCGCGAGCTTCACCGGCACGCTGCCGCAGCAGGTCACGGTCACGGAGAAGGGAGGGAGCTTCCAATCGATCCGTGCCTACAACCTGACGGGCGCCACGACGCGGCAGAGCGTCGGGAACCTCACGAGCGAGACGTCGTACGACGAAGCCGGAAACGAGACGAAGCGAACGAGCCCTGGCAAGCCTCCCACCACCTACGTGTACGACGGTCGTGGTGCAGCGATGGCGGAGCAACTTCCGGACAGCTCGGTGAACCGGTTCGATTACGGCATCGTGGGAGCCATCACCGGGTATACCGACCCCACGAGCCAGGCGACCCGCGTGGAGCGGGATCT
>JBPPMG010000419.1:0-12177 GCA_051305935.1 Thermoanaerobaculia bacterium | reverse complement strand
GCGCGGAGTGACGGACATCGATGCGCGGTGCGGGGCGCGTGAGGCGGAGGCGATCTTCGCGTTCTCGTTACCGGCGAGAACTGGCGACCCACCGGGTCGCCCCTACGGAGAGACCGCGATGACCTCGGGTGTCGCGCCGCTGAAGCGGCGCCGGGTCAGTTGGTCGTCACGATTCCCCCGGCTGAAGCCGGGGGCTACCGATGTTTCGCCGCTGCGCGGCGTGGGGCGGCGGAGTCACGGACATCGATGCGCGGTGCGGGGCGCGTGAGGCGGAGGCGAACATCGCCTTCTCCTTACCGGCGAGAACGGGCGACCCACCGGGTCGCCCCTACGGAGAGACCGCGATGACGTCGGGGTCGCGCCGCTGAAGCGGCGCCGGGTCCATTGTTCGTCACGATTCCCCCGCCTGAAGCCGGGGGCTACCGATGTTTCGCCGCTGCGCGGCGAGGGGCGGCGCGGAGTGACGGACATCGATGCGCGGTGCGGGGCGCGTGAGGCGGAGGCGATCTTCGCGTTCTCGTTACCGGCGAGAACGGGCGACCCACCGGGTCGCCCCGACGGAGAGACCGCGATGACCTCGGGTGTCGCGCCGCTGACGCGGCGCCGGGTCTGTTGGTCGTCACGATTCCCCCGGCTGAAGCCGGGGGCTACCGATGTTTCGCCGCTGCGCGGCGTGGGGCGGCGGAGTCACGGACATCGACGCGCGGTGCGGGGCGCGTGAGGCGGAGGCGAACATCGCCTTCTCCTTACCGGCGAGAACGGGCGACCCATCGGGTCGCCCCTACGGAGAGACCGCGATGACGTCGGGGTCGCGCGGCTGAAGCGGCGCCGGTTCCATTGGTCGTCACGATTCCCCCGGCTGAAGCCGGGGGCCACCGATGTTTCGCCGCTGCGCGGCGTGGGGCGGCGTGGGGCAGGCATCGATGCGGGGCGCGTGAGGCGGAGGCGATCATCGCGTTCTCGTTCCCGGCGAGAACGGGCGACCCACCGGGTCGCCCCTACGGAGAGACCGCGATGACGTCGGTGTCGCTGCGCGGCGTGGGGCGGCGGCGTGATGCGCACAGTTCGGTGTCGCGTGCGAGGCAGTGGACACTGAGATGTCTGCGTTGCGGTTCGGTGCCGACTGGAAGCCGGCGGACCAGCCGGCAGGATGGCGCTCCTTGTAGGCAAGGCGTCTCGCCTTGCCGGAGTTGCGCGGAGCGTTCGAGTTGCGCGGAGCGGCGAAGGCCGGAGGCCTTCGCTACAAGGCCCACCCTGTTATCCTTCGTGAATGCCTCTCCAATCCGGGAGTCTCGTCGGTCCGTACGAGGTCGTCGCGCCGCTCGGCGCGGGGGGGATGGGCGAGGTCTACCGCGCTCGCGATCCGCGCATCGGACGTGAGGTCGCGATCAAGGTTCTTCCCGCCGGATGCGCGTCGAGCTCCGATCGCCTCGCGCGCTTCGCGCAGGAAGCGAAGTCGACCGGCGCGCTGAATCATCCGAACATCCTCGTGGTGTTCGACCTCGGGACGCACGAGGACAGCCCGTACCTCGTGACCGAGCTGCTCGAAGGCGAGACGCTGCGACAGCGCCTCGAGCGCGACTCCGTTCCGATTCGCAAGGCAATCGACTGGGCGACGCAGA
Organism: Thermoanaerobaculia bacterium; assembly: GCA_051305935.1. Lineage (GTDB taxonomy): Bacteria > Acidobacteriota > Thermoanaerobaculia > Gp7-AA8 > Gp7-AA8 > JACPDH01. Next base: position 10,555 of record JBPPMG010000419.1, on the reverse strand, counting down.
TCGCCGAGGGCGCCTCCGCCGCGCACGAGAAAGGCGTGATCCACCGCGACATCAAGCCGGAAAACGTCTTCCTCACGCGCGACGAGCGAGTCAAGCTCCTCGACTTCGGCCTCGCGAAGCTGATCGCGGGCGACGCTCAGCCCGGCACCGACTCCGCGACGCACCTTCGGCACACCGATCCCGGCTCCGTGCTCGGCACTCCCGGCTACATGGCTCCCGAGCAGGTCCGCGGCGAGGCGGTCGACGAGCGCGCCGACATCTTCGCGTTAGGCATCGTCCTCACCGAGATGGCGACCGGCAGCCATCCCTTTCATCGCGCGACGCGCGTCGAGACGATGACCGCGATCCTGCAGTCCGACGTCGCCCTCCCCGACTCGATTCCTCCCGGGCTCGCTCGGATCATCGACCATCTGCTCGCCAAGCACGCCGGCTCGCGCTTCCAGTCGATGAAGGACGTCGCCTTCGCGCTGCGGCTCCTCTCGGGCAGCCACGCGTCGGGCGAGCTCAGCTCCTCGACCCGCTTTCCTCCGGTCCGCGACGCGGCTCCCGCGGAGCGCGACTTCCTCAGCATCACGCGCCGCCGCGGACGCATCGGCAACGCCCGCTTCACTCCGGACGGAACGGTCCTCTATGGCGCCGCGTGGGAAGGAAACGCGCTGGAGACCTATCTCGCGCATCCCGGCAAGCTGGAAGCGCTGCCGCTCGGGATCTCCGGCACCGACGTCCTCTCGGTCTCGTCGACGGGCGAGCTCGCGGTCTCGCTCGGACGAACGTTCCTCGGTGGATGGACTTCGATCGGAACGCTCGCGCGCATGCGCATGGCGGGAAGCGCTCCTCGCAAGATCCAGGAACGAGTCGTGGACGCCGACTGGGCGCCCGACGGGAAGAGCCTCGCGATCATCCGGCAGGGCGACGCGGGGACGTTCGTCCTCGAGTACCCGATCGGCCGGCAACTGCGCGTGTCGGCCGGCTGGCTCAGTCACGTCCGCTTCTCGCGCGACGGCTCGCGCCTTGCGTTCATCGATCATCCCTGGTTCGGCGACGATGCGGGACGGCCGGTGGTGATCGATCTCGAGGGGCGGCCGATCATGACGCCGGAGGCGATGAACCCGAGCACGAGCGGCCTCGCCTGGTCGCCCGAGGGTGACGAGGTCTGGATCGCCGGCGACCGCGCGGCCTTTGGTCGCGACATCCTCGGCTACGACATGTCGGGCAAGGGGCGCCTCGTGTTCTCCGCGCCAGGACAGCTCACACTCTGCGACGTGAGCCCCGGCGGAAAGCTGCTGATCACGCACGACAACTGGCGGCGCGAGGTCTACACGGCGATGCGCGGCGAGGTCGCGCAGAAGAATCTCGCCTGGTTCGAATGGCCGATGCTCACCGCGATCTCGAACGACGGGACGCAGCTTCTCTTCGAGGAGCAGCGTGCGCGCTCGGCCGATTCCGAGGGGTCGGCGTTCTTCCTCCGACCCGTCGACGGAGGGCCCGCGGTTCACATCGGCAACGGCCGCGCCCGCGCGATCTCGGCCGACGGCAACTGGGTCGCGGCCGACACGGGTGTCGCGGGACATCTCGAGCTCATCCCGACCGGAATCGGCGAGTCGAAGTTCGTGAAGATCGATCAGTTCGCGCAGACGAGCTGGTGGTGGTGGTTCCCCGATGGAAAGCGACTGCTCGTCTGGGGTCAGACGCGCGACAACGCGAGGCTCTCGCTCTGTGTGCCGATCGACGGAAGCGAGCCGACGCCCGCGGGCCCCGGAAACCTCGGCTGGCCTGCCGCGCTCTCGCCCGACGGCGAGCGGGTCGTGTCGAGCGGTGCGGGCGACCGGCTGATGATCTATCCGATCGCCGGCGGCGAGGAGACTCCCCTGCTCGGCACCGAACCGGGCGAGTGGCCGTTCTGCTGGAGCGACGACGGCAAGTACGTCTACGTCTACCCCCGCGGGAAGCCGTCCGTCTCGATCGATCGGATCGAGATCGCGACGGGCGAGCGGGTGATGTGGCAGGAGCTTCACCCCGTCGACGGCGCGGGGATCGTCGACATCTTCCCCGCCTGGATCACGCCCGACGGACAGCGCTATGCGTATTCGTACCGGCGATGCCTTTCGGATCTCTACCTGGTGGAGAAGACGCCGCCTAACGGGTGAGACGACGAGCGAGACGGGGGGGGTGGGGTCACACCTGGCCTTCGCTACGAGCTGCCGGCTGGAAGCCGGCGGTCCAGCCGGCAGGATGCCGGCGCTCCTTGTAGGCAAGGCGTCTCGCCTTGCCGGAGCTGCGCGAAGCGTTCGCGTTGCGCGAAGCGGCGAAGGCCGGAGGCCTTCGCTACAGGGCGGCGCTATGAGGGCGCCGCGGGGAGCTCAGCTTGCCTTGAGTACGGGGCGAGGTAGTTCGTCCACGCTCATCCGCGCGCGAAAGAGGTCGACGGCCTTTTGCGCGTTGAGCCAGAACTCCGGCGAGGTCGAGAAGGTAGCTCCCAGCTTGAGCGCCATGGCGGCAGTCACCGAGGTGCGTCCGTTAACGATCCGGTTCACGACCTTCACGTCACATCCGACGTGATCAGCGAGCTCTTTCTGCGTCATTCCGAGCGGGAAGAGGAACTCCTCCCGAAGTATTTCTCCCGGGCTGGTCGGCTCTCTTTTCGTTCTCGTCAGTTTCATCTGCACCTCAATGGTAATCGACGATGTCCACTGCGCGGAGCGTTCCCGCCGCGCGGTTACAGCCACTCGGCGCCGTCGACTTTGCTCAGGCTCTTGTCGAATGTTCCGAGCGGGAGGTGGCCGGCCTTTCTCGCGATCTCGATCATCAGGCAGTCGGAGAAGCCGAGCGACGGTCTGCGTCGATAGTGAGCGAGCGCGGCGGCAACGACGTCTGCGTCCTGGAGTGTCAGATTGTGGTGATCGAGGAGCATTCCGATCGCGGTCGCGATGCCGGGGTGGTCGACGTCGTACGCGGCGCTCAGGACCCTCGTCATCTCCGCGAGCACCAGGTGAGAGACCCACGCTCCCTTTTCGACGAACGCCTCCGCCGCCCTCACCTGCCCGGCATCCTCGCGAGTCACCAGGCGCACGAGAACGTTCGTGTCAACGGCGCGCATGCTTCGCCTTCACGTGCCGTCCGATCGCCTGTTTCAACTCCTCGAGCGTCCGCGCCGCGGGTTTCTTCGAGAAGAGCGCGGCGTGGATCTCCGCCGACGAGAACTTTCCGGCTTTCCGGACGACGACCTGTTCTCCGTCTTCGTCCCACTCCAGAACCGATCCCGGACCGATTCCGAGCTTCCGTCGGATCTCGGCGGGAACCGAGATCTGACCCTGGGCGGTGAGCTTCGATTGCGGTAAAGCCATGTGTGATAGTACCACGGTAATGAACCGCCGGTGTGGAGGTGTCGCGCCGCTGAAGCGGCGCCGGTTCCATTGGTCGTCACGATTCCCCCGGCTGAAGCCGGGGGCTACCGATGTTTCGCCGCTGCGCGGCGTGGGGCGGCGTGTGGCGCACGGTTCGGTGGCGCGTGCGGGGCAGTGGACTCGGAGATCTCTGGGTGTTGCCGTTTGCTGCCGGCTGGAAGCCGGCGGACCCTGTAGGCAAGGCGTCCCGCCTTGCCCGAGTCGCGCGGAGCGCTCGAATGGCGCGAAGCGGCGAAGGCGGGACGCCTTCGCTACGCCCCAGCTCTCACCTGTCGACCGGGGCGGCAGGTTTGACGCAGACCACGACCGCGATCGTATCTCGATCGGAAGGCGTGGGAAGCGCCGTCATCATGAAGGCGCCGGCTCGATCGTCGCGCGCCATGTCCATCATGTACACCATGCCCTGTTCGACGCTCGAGACACTGAGAGTCTCCCAGACAGCGGCACAGGCCGAGACTTCGGCAGGGAGCGGCTGTCCCACCCGAGGCCTCCACACCACGAGGACTTGGTTCAGATGATCGGCGCGCCTCACCACGCTGGCAAACACCTGTTGGTGAGATGGCAGCGCGTCGATGAAGGTGGCGGCGGCGATCCAGGACTGGAACCCGTCGGCTCGGTAGGCGAGCAGATCCTCGCATCCGACCTGGCACCCTTGCCAGGGAACCGCGGCACACAGTTGGTTTTGCATGGGCTCGGCCGCACGCACCGGCGCGGCGACGAGGGCAGTGACGACGAGTGCGCCTAACAGCGCAGCGAACATGGGACGATACATGGGACTCTTCCTTTTCTTCCTGGCACGTGCGGTCGGAAACGTCGTATTCGTGAGCCACCATCACACCGTTGCACTGGTGGGGCGACTGGTGGGGTCAGGCTCCGAATCTGTACTTCGCCACAGAGAGTGGCGCATGCCCAATCTAGCCCGCTCTCGCCCAGCCGTGAAGCGCACTTTCTACCCGATAGCGACGCCCGAGCTCACGTAGTAAGTACGCCGTAAGGAATGGAGTGCCCGCGGCTTCGCTACGAGCTTGTAGGCAAGGCGTCCCGCCTTGCCTGAGTTGCACGGAGCGTGCGAGTCGCGCGGAGCCGCGAAGGCCGGAGGCCTTCGCTACAGGGGTGAATCGCGAGACGTGTGGCTGTCCCTTCGCGGTCCCTACTCGTCAGCGATCCGCGACGGCCATGCGTCGAGCGCGCTGAGGCCTCGGGGCGCCAAGCTGCAATTCGATGTCGCACCCGAGAGCGACGGCAATCGCCGCGAGCGTGCGAAGGGTGAGATTCGTCGAGCCGCCCAGCAGGTTTGTCACCCGCGCCTTCGACACTCCAAGCCGGCGTGCAAGCTCCGTCCGGTTCACACCCCGCTCGTCCATCGCGCGCGCGATCTGCTCGGTGACCCCGATGCTGAGCAGTTCGGCCCGGTAGTCGGGGTCGCTACGGTATCGCTCGAGCCGCCTTCCAACCCGCTCCTCAAGCTTCATGGCGATCGACTCCTTCTGCAACGATCCGCGCGCGCAGCTCCCTTGCGCGAGCGATCTCGTTTCTGTAGAGGCTGTTCCTCGTGAGCTCGTTCTTCATCCTGCCGTGGCTTAACACGACGACTCGTCCTTCCTATCGAAACCAGAAGAGCCGCACGCGCTTCGTCTTCAGCTCGAAGCTGCCATCTCCGAGCGGCCTGTTCTTCTCGACGTTGACCGGAGCACCATGCTCTGCGACGAACGCCAACAGCGCGAGCATCTGTTTCGCGTCCCGCTCCTCCAGTCCGTCGAGAAACCGCTCGACCGAAAACTCCACGCGGTCCGAAACGATCTCGATCGTATTTGCAGTTCCGCGGAGGAGAGTCTTCGCCCTGAGCTTAGTTAACATATACGTTAATTGCTTCCCTGCGTCAATCGGTCGTCGCGAATTCCGAATCGCGTGGGAATCGTACCTCGGAAGGACCGGATACCCCGCTTGTAGGCAAGGCGTCCCGCCTTGCCTGAGTTGCACGGAACGTTCGAGCAGCGCGAAGCGGCATGTGGAGTGCGAAAGCGTAGCTTTCGCGGCGGCGCTGCGCGCCGCAGCGGAACATGCAATGTTCCGCCACAGCGGCGAAGGCGGGACGCCTTCGCTACAACGCCTCGAGCGCTTGCGCCAGGTCGGCGATCAGGTCGTCGGGGTGCTCGAGGCCGATCGAGCAGCGGATCAGGGTGTCGGGGCACGTCGAGGCCGGGCCCTCGATCGAGGCGCGGTGCTCGAGCAGGCTCTCTACCCCACCGAGGCTCGTCGCGCGGACGATCAGTTTCGCGGCGGCGACGACGGCCACCGCCTGCTCGCGCGTGCCGTCGATCTCGAACGAGAGCATGCCGCCGAAGCCGGACATCTGCTTCTTCGCGATCGCATGGGCCGGATGCGAGGCGAGCCCCGGGTAGTGCACCGCGCGCACCGCCGGGTGCGCCTCGAGCCAGGTCGCGATCTTCATCGCGTTCTCGCTGTGCACCCGCATCCGCGCCGCCAGGGAGCGGATGCCGCGCAACACGAGCCACGAATTGAACGGCGACGCGACGCCACCGATCACCCGCCGCACGTGCAGCACCTGCTTGTGGAAGTCGTTCTGCTCGCGGAAGACGAGCGCGCCTCCCCCGACGTCGGAATGCCCGCCTAAATACTTCGTCGTCGACTGCAGGACGATGTCGGCGCCGAGCTCGATCGGCCGCTGCAACGCCGGCGTCGCGAAGGTGCTGTCGACCAGCAGTGCCGCTCCCGCCTCACGACTGATCGACGAGAGCTCCGCGATGTCGACCAGGTTCATCAGCGGGTTCGACGGAGTCTCCGCCCAGACCAGCGCCGCCGGCTTGCGCAGCGCCGCGCGCACCTCACCGAGGTCGCGCATCGAGACGAGGTCGTACTCGAGCCCCCAGCGCTTCATGAAGTCGCCCGCGAGCAACCGGTAGGCGTAATAGCTGTCGTCGGTGAAGACGATTCGCCCACCCTGTGGCAGCGCCTGGATGACCGCCGCCCCGGCCGCCATCCCGGACGCGAACGCGAGAGCCGCGCTCCCCGACTCGATCGCGGCGAGCGCCGCCTCGAGCCGCGACTGCGTCGGATTCGCTTCGCGCGCGTAGCGGTAGCCGTGGAACTGCGTCCCGTCCGCCGCGAGCTCGTAGGTGGTCGAAAGGTGGATCGGCGGTGCGACCGCGCCGGTCTCGCCGTCGGGCTCCCCCCCGGTGTGCGTCGCAATGGTCTCGAATTTCATTCTCGCCTCCGTGCAGTGCGGCATTATGTCCGCGCCGGCGATCGACGGCCAGCCTCGCGCACCGCATTCCTTCCCGCGACCTCCGCCTGAAGGTAGACTGCCACCGCATCCTCATCGGCGCGCGCGACTTTCACCCCGCGCATCCCCCGAGGAATCCGACCATGACCGCCGACGGCCTTACACCACAGCAACCACGCGTCTTCAGGATCTTTTCGATCGGCGGGACGACCGTCGACATTCGGCCGAGCTTCATCATCCTCGCCGGCCTATTCGTGCTGCTCGATCTCGACCGGCAGGTCCCGATCCCGCAGGCCGCGCTCTGGATCCCCATTCTTTTCTTCAGCGTGCTCATCCACGAGCTCGCGCATGCCGGCGTGATCGGCCTCTTCGGACACGGCGCGAGCCGGATCGAGCTCGGCGGATGGGGCGGCCAGACGATGAACCGCCGGCGCGCGGCGTCGTGGCAGGAGATCCTGATCAGCCTCGCCGGCCCGCTGAGCAGCATCGCGCTCGCGCAGGTGATCGTCGTCGTGCTCACGCAGCTTCCGGTCGAATCGACGAATCCGCTGCTGTTCGAGTTCCTCCGGCTCATGGTCTGGGCCAACCGCGCGTGGGGCATCTTCAATCTCGTGCCGATCATCCCGCTCGACGGCGGGCAGATCCTGCTCCACGGGCTGGCGCACGTCGTGAAGCCGCAGACCGCGTTCGTAGCGACCACCTGGCTCTCGATCCTCCTCTCGGTGGCGCTCGGCGTCTTCGCCCTGATCTTCGCGAAGGCTTATTTCGTCGCGATCATCGCGGCGAGCCTGGTGATGCAGAACTGGCAGCACTGGCGGGAATGGCAACGATTTCGAGCCGCGCGCGCGGCAGATTCCGAGAGCGGTGAGCCGCCCGCGCAGCCCCCGTCGCACGGCTTTTGATTCGTGCTAACCTCAGTCCCGGGTCTCACTCGATCGACTCCTGATTATGGCCAGTGAAGCGGGTTCGCGCCCGATCATCGCGATGTTCGACTCGCGTCACGAGAGCGCGCTCGACGGGCTTCTCGTCAGCGATGCGGACGGTCGTGTGACGCTGCTCAATCAGCGCCTGCGCGAGATCTTCCGGCTGCCGGCCGGCCACGTCTTCCCCGACTCCGAGGAGGCGGTGCTGGCCTACCTCCGCCCGCTCGCCTCCGACTGGAAGCCGGTGCTCGAGCGGCGGCTCGATCCCTACACCAGCTCCGGCGAGCCGGCCGACATCCCGCTTCGCGACGGCCGCGTGCTGATGGTCACCGTCAGCGCGATGGACGAGCGGCGGCCCTCCGGGCGCGTCTGGTATTTCCGCGACGTCAGCGAGCTCCGGCGCTACCAGAAGCTGCAATCGGCGCTCTTCCGCATCGCGGAGATCGCGCACTCCTCACTCGACCTCGCCGAGGTCTACGCCTCGCTCCACCGGCTCGTCGGCGAGCTGATGGACGCCACGAATTTCTACATCGCCATTCGAGACGAGCGCGAGCGCGGGATCTGGTTCCCCTACTACGTCGACGCGCACGACACGAAACCGCAGGGAGTCGTCCCGATCGAAGGGATGACCGGCTACCTGCTCGAGAAGGGAGACGCGATCCTCGTCGATCGCGAGGGCTTCGACCGAATGGTGGCAAACGGCGAGGTCAACCTCGTCGGCACGCCGCCGGTCGACTGGCTCGGCGCGCCGCTCAAGCGGGACGGCCGCGCCTACGGCGTGATCTGCGTGCAGAGCTACGACGACGCGGTGCGTCACTCCGAGCACGACCTCGACATTCTCAAGTTCGTCTCGCGGCACATCTCGACGGCGATCGAGGCGCGGCGCAAGGAGCTCGCGCTCGCGAAGTCGGAGGAGAAGTACCGCAACATCTTCAAGTTCGCCCCCGTCGGCATCTACCAGTCGACGATCGACGGCGGGATTCAGACGGCGAACGAGATGCTCGCCCGCATCCTCGGCTACGCCTCCGCCGACGACCTGCTGAGCCTCAATCTGGCCGAGGATGTTTATTACGACACCGCGGAGCGGACGCGCTTGATCGAGCAGTACCTGCCGGTCGGGCGCGCGTTCGACTGCGAGGTGGTCTGGAAGCGCAAGGACGGCAGCCCGGTCTGGCTGCAGCTCAATTCTCACGCGGTGCGCGGCCGCCTGGGCGAGGTCACGCACTTCGAAGGTTTCGTCTACGACGTGAGCGGGCGCAAGGAAGCGGAAGAGATCATGCGCACGCAGGCCGCCGCGATGGAAGCGTCGATGGACGGCATCTCGATCATCACCGCGGACGGCCGGATCTCGTACGCCAACCGATCGTTCCTCAAGCTGTTCGGCTGCGCGTCGGACCGCGACCTGATTGGCTACCACTGGCGCGTGCTCGTCGAGAAGCGCGAGCTGTTCGGAATCATCCGCACTCTCGTCGTCCCGTTCGAGCGCGCGGGCGAGTGGCGCGGGGAGAGCTCGGCGCGCGCGCTGACGGGATTGCAGTTCCCCGTCGAGATCTCGCTCACGCGCATCGCGGGCCGCAGTGTCGTCTGCGTCATCCGCGACATCACCGAGCGGAACTTCGCCGAGGAACAGATCAGGCATCTTGCCTACCACGACGCGCTCACTGCGCTGCCTAACCGGCTGCTCTTCCGCGATCGTCTCGCCGTCGCGATCCCGCAGTGCCAGCGCGCCGGGCGCCGGCTCGCCGTGCTCTTCCTCGACCTCGACCGGTTCAAGGTGGTGAACGACACGCTGGGGCACAACGCGGGCGACCAGCTACTGCAGGAAGTTGCGGCGCGACTCAAGGAGTGCGTGCGCGAGAGCGACACGGTTGCGCGGCTCGGCGGCGACGAGTTCACGCTGCTGGTCCCGATGCTCGTCGACACGGACGACGCGCCCCGCCTCGCGCAGAAGATTCTCGACACGATCCACGAGCCGTTCGACATCGACGGGCGCGAGCTCTTCACGACGACGAGCATCGGCGTGAGCCTCTATCCGGAGGACGGCGTCGACGCCGGGACGCTGATCCGCAACGCCGACACGGCCATGTACCAGGCGAAGGAAAAGGGACGCAACAACTACCAGCTCTTCAACGCGGAGCTGAACACGCGCTCTCTGGAGCGGCTCGCGATCGAGAACGACCTGCGCCGCGCGATCAGCGGCCGCGAGTTCGTCGTCTTCTATCAGCCGACCGTCAGCCTCGCCACCGGACGCATCTCCGGCATGGAGGCGCTCGTCCGCTGGCAGCACCCGCACCTCGGGCTGCTCGGTCCGGCGACTTTCATCCCGATCGCCGAAGGGTGCGGGCTCATGGACGAGATCGGCGAGATCGTGCTGCGCGCCGCGGCGACGCAGGCGCGCGCCTGGCAGCTTGCCGGATTCACAGGGCTCGGGCTCGCGGTGAACCTCTCGGCGCGCCAGTTGCATGACCCGACGCTCGAAGACCGGGTGGCGCGCATCCTCGTCGAGACGGGGCTCGCGGCGTCGTCGCTGACGCTCGAGCTCACCGAGAGCAGCGCGATGCAGAACCCCGAGACGAGCGTCCGGGTGCTCGAGGCGCTGAAGGCGCGCGGCATCAGGATCGCGGTCGACGACTTCGGCATCGGCCACTCGTCGCTGAACTACCTGAAGCGCTTCCCGGTCGACGTCCTGAAGATCGACCAGTCGTTCGTCCACGACATCAGCGAGGACGACGACACCGCCGCGATCGTCAACGGCATCATCGCGCTCGGGCACAAGCTGCGGCTCTCGCTCATCGCGGAAGGTGTGGAGACCGTCGAGCAGCGCGACTTCCTGCGCGACCATGACTGCGACGACGTGCAAGGCTACTTCTACTCCGTCCCCCTCCCCGCCGACGCCTTCGAGGAATACCTGCGCGACTCCAACGAGCGCAGCGGCCAGTGGGCGTTAGGGAGCCGTTAGGGCTGGGGTGCGCAAGTTGTCGTCC
>JBPPMG010000397.1:0-11910 GCA_051305935.1 Thermoanaerobaculia bacterium | reverse complement strand
GTGTGTTTCGGAAAATCTTAGGGCGTGGTGAGAGGAACCGCCGTCAACAACCGGTGAGGATTGGGGGGAGCATGGGATTGCTCGAATGCGCGAATGCGCGAATGCGCGATTGAACGGCGTAGGATTTCTCCAAATCGCACAACCTCCAAATCGCGCATTCGCGCATTCGCGCATTCGAGCAATCCCATGCTCCCCCCAATCCTCACCGGTTGTTGACGGCGGTTCCTCTCACCACGCCCTAAGATTTTCCGAAACACACGAGTGAGGAGGTCGTTCCATGGGTGAGGCACGCTTTGCCGGACGCGGGAAGTTCGTCTGGTACGACATGATGAGCACCGATCCGACGCGGTCGCTCGAGTTCTACTCCAAGCTCTTCGGCTGGACGCACAAAGTCACCACCATCGACGGGATGGGCGACTACACGGAGCTGCGGTGCGGCACGCGCGACATAGGCGGCATCGTCCCCTTCGATGGAAGCCTGGGGCTCCCGTCGCACTGGATGCCCTATCTGTCCGTCGACGATGTCGACGCCGCGGCCGAACGAATCCCCGCGATCTCCGGTACCGTCTGCGTCCCGCCGACGGATATCCCCGCGGTCGGCCGTTTCGCCGTCGTCGGAGATCCGACCGGAGCCTACGTTTCGATTTTCAGGAGCGGGGAGCCGGGTGAAGAGGAAGATCCGTGGGTCTCGATGCAGACCGGCAACTTCTGCTGGACCGAATTGCTCACGACCGACCCGGAGAAGGCGTTCGCGTTCTACGCCGATCTCGTCGGCTGGCAGCGCGACGACATGGACATGGGCCCGATGGGCAACTACATCGTCCTGATGCGCAGTGAGATGGGAATTGGCGGAATGCTCGCCATACCGGCCGGCGCGCCGCAGCCCTCCGCGTGGCTTCCATATGTCGCGGTCGACGACACCGACGCGACGGCAACCCGCATCGTCGAGCTTGGTGGCCAGATCTGCCTCGCACCCCAGGACATCCCGAACATGGGACGCTTCGCGGTGGCTTCCGATCCGCTGGGCGCGATGTTCGCGATCTTCCGCGGGCAACAGCAGTAGTCGACTCGGAGTCGAGGGCGCCGCGTGACAGGCGGCGCACGATCCGCTACCATCGCGCGCCTTGAAGACCATCACTGTTTACACCGACGGCGCCTGCAGCGGAAACCCGGGTCCTGGCGGCTGGGGCGCAGTCCTCCTCCACGGCGAGACGATTCGAGAGCTCTCTGGCGGCGAGCCTGCCACGACGAACAACCGAATGGAGATGCTCGGCGTCATTCGAGCGCTCGAGGCGCTGAAAGAACGCTGCAAGGTGCGAATTCACAGCGACAGTGCCTACGTGATCAACTGCTTTCGCGAGCAGTGGTACGTCCGCTGGCAGCGCAACGGCTGGAAGAACTCGAAGAAGGAGCCGGTCGAGAATCGCGATCTCTGGGAGCAGATGATCGCGCTGGTGCGCACGCACGACGTCGAGTGGTTCAAGGTGAAGGGCCACTCGGGCGATCACTGGAACGAGCGTTGCGACGAGCTCGCGCGCGCACAGGCTGCGAAGTACTAGTACGACGTCTTCGAGCCTCGTGCGGCCCGATGTGGCGCAGGCACTCCTGCCTGCGCATCGCCGAAGGCGACCCTGTCGGTGCTGTTCCAAGCGCCTGCGAAGCCTAACGTACACCGCACCTCATGAATGCGGCGCTTCGCACCGCGCGCAGGCAGGAGTGCCTGCGCCACATTAACCGCCGTGCTCGAGCTCGCTCGCGTATGTCACGATCTTCCATACGCCGTCGGGAATCGGTTCGATGACGAGCGGCTGGCGCTGGCCGAAGAGCGACTCGATCGCCCCCTGAAGCTCCGCTTCCGATTCGCAGCCGCGCGCACGGAGCAGGAGGGATCCGTCTGCGCGTTGGAGCAGCGAGATCTGCGTGAGCGGAACCGGACGCAGCGCAGTCGCGACGTCGATGTTGTTGATCCATCGCCCGTCCATCGTTCTGAAACGCACCGGCGCTCTTCCCTCGAATTTCGTGAGCACAGGAGCTCCGTCCTTCGTCTCGATCGCGGCAAAGTCTCCCGTCCGGTAGCGCAGCAGCGGGAGGAACGGGTTTCGTCCCCCCGTCAGGGTGATCTCGCCGACGACACCAGGCCCGCACTGCTCGCCTCGATCGTCGAGGATCTCCACGTAGAGATCGTTAGGCAGTACCTCGTACGCCGTTCCGCGCGCGAGCGCGATCGGTCCCGATTCGCAGGTGGAGTAGATGTCGACGACGGGGCAGGCAAAACGCGCTTCGAGACGCTTCCGCAACGTTGGGGTCACCGTCATCGCGCTGGAGACGAGCGCCTTCGGTCGAATCGTCACTGGAAGCTCCGCGAGGTCGCCGAAGCCGATCGGATCACCCGTCAGCACTTCGGGGTCGCACGCGTCGAGGAAGCGAACGCGGTCGTCGGGATCGTTCCACTGCGACGGGTCGAGATTCACCTTCACCGCGCCGGCCTGTTTCAGAAGCGACGAGACCGTCGCATAGGTCAGCGTCTTCGACTGCGAGCAGACGAAGGCGATCGCGACTCGGCCCGGGCCGCCGACGAGATCTCCGCCCGACATGCGGATCGCCTTCCTGTAGAGCGCGAGCTTCTTGGCAGGGACCTCGGGGTGCACGATGACGTACATCGGTTTGCCCGTCGTGCCAGATGTGTAGAACGTCATCAGATCGTCGAGCGGCACGGCGTCGGGCACGAACGACCAGGGCTCGCGCGCGAGATCGGCGCGCGTGACCGTCGGTAGAGACTGCAGCCTGCCCGCGCGGCCGCGACGGTAGATCGGCACATCGGCGAGGCAGCGCTCCGCGAAGTCGTGCACCCACAGGGGAGGCTGTCCGGGAGTCCAGTCGGGTGAGCTCGCGCCGAGAGCCTCCTCCCAACGGCGCACCCGTTCGAGCATCGCGGCGTCGAGACGGTCGCCCGTCGCGATGCTGTAGCGAGGCGCGTTCGGATGCTGGCGCAGGCGGCTCAGCATTCGCGCACCGTGTTCGTCGAGCAATGGAAAACGCTCGCGATCCGTCAGTCCTTCGACGGCCTCTCTCATTCTCGTCCCCACGCCGGCGCAGCCTCGGCGGCCTTGCGCTTCTCCATCTCTTCCTTGATTTGCCGCCGGCGATCGGCCTCCTGTTGCTGCTGCAATCGTCGTGTCTCGGCGAGCACGTGCTGTCGTTCGACGCTGCTCAGCGTCGTCAGCCGATCGCGCGCCTGGAACTCGTTCTCCCCTTCCGGTATCAGGTCGAGCGCGGCGAGACAGAGACGCGCAAGCTCTTCACGACGGTCGGGATCGGCGACGAACTTCTCCGCCTTCACGACCTTCGTGATCGAGGCAAGGCCACCGTTCAGCAACAAGCACACCTTCTGCGAGAACGTCCCGCGTTCGGTGAACCAGGGGTCGTGTAGCAACCAGCAGGTGATCAGCACGAGCCTGAGCTCTTCGGCCGCTCCCTTGTCTCGCGAGTCATACTGCTTCGCCTCGGCGGGTGACAGCGGCTTGCCGCCCAGATCGCAGAGCAGATCGGAGACGATCGCCGTCAGCTTCACCGCCCCCTTGTCGCTCGCGAGAACCGGCAGAAGGAAGTCGGACGGCGTCTCGGAGAGCCTGTGTGTCAGCAACTCGATCGGGGGACCCGCGCCCGGCATTGGATGAGGATAGCGCAGGTCCAGGGCGATCCGGTTCTTACACTCCGAAGCGTTGCGGGTGAATTTTCGAATGTGGCGCAGGCACTCCTGCCTGCGCGCGTCGCGGAGCGCCGCCTCGAATCGCGACGGCGGTGCGAGGGCCGGTCGCCTTCGGCGACGCGCAGGCAGGGGTGCCTGCGGCACATCTCCCGCCGTGCCCCCTGCACTCGGCCATGCGAGTTCACGAGTCTCCGCTACCAGCCCGGGACGATGAGGAATCCGAACTCGCCGCTGTCTTTTTCGGGCCGCTGGAACGGGAACGCGTAGTAGAGCTGGATCGGCAGAATGCCGCCGAGGACCGTGCGGGCCGCGATGCCAGCGCTGAAGACCGGAACGCGCGCGGCGGTTTCGCGTTCGAACGTCCAGTCAACCGATTCGTCCTCCGTCCATGCGGCCCCGCCCTCGAAGAATGCGATGAGCTCGGTCGGGAAGTAGGGTGCCTCGATCAGGCCGAACTCGCGCGGGCCGAATAGCGGCACGCGAAACTCCACGTTGACCACCGCCATCTTGCTGCCGAGGAGTCGTGAGACCTCGGGGCAGCTTCTACCGGGGATGGGCGTGCACTCGCTGATGCTGTACTCCGAGTAGCCGCGCACGAGCGTGCTGTTGCTGATGTCGAGAGGGTTGAGCCGGATGTCTTCCGCGCCATCACCGTGACGCCCGAGGTAGATCCCGCGGAAAGCGAGAGTCATCGGACGACGGAAGAAATACTTCCGGTAGTCGACGAGCCCGCTCTCGTAGTCGAGGTCTCCCGTGTTGGAGGCCAGCTCTACCCGGTATCGGGTTCCGGCGATCGGTGACGCGAGTCCGAATCTGGCGCTATCGCCCACGAATGCGACCGCTCCGCGGAAGTAGCCGACACTTTCGAAGTCGTCGATCGTGAAGTTGTCCTGGTCGAACAGCTGGTTGTCGACGAAGGTGAACTGGTCGACTTCTACCTCGTAGCCGAGGTGGTTGTATCCGGCGCTCGCCTCGACCCTGCGCGTCGTGCCGAAGGGATACTGCGTGATCAGCGCGACCTCGTCGAGAGTCGTCCGCTCCTGGACCTCCTGGTAGATCTCTGCGGCGGTCGGAACGCCGTCGACGATGATCGTGTCCACGTCGTAGAGCGTGTATCGCGTCGAGTAGGGAATGTGTGTGAACGAGCCGCCCCACTGGAGTCGCTGAGCCTGGTTGAGGTAGTAGACCTGGCCCCCGAAGAGGGCATCCAGGCTGCTGGTCGTGCCGCCGCCCTGCATGAAGAGCCCGACTTTGTGGGTGCCGAGCACGTCGCTGAAGCCGAGTGCGATACTCCCACCACCGCCGAAGCCCCGGCTGTCGACGCCCACTCCAATGGTCGGTGGGCCGACGTAATCGAGTCTGAGCGATCGATCGTAGCTCTTGCTGATGACTCCCTCGCCACCCTCAGCCGGAAGGCCGAGCGTGTGGTCTTTGAGGTAAGTCGCGACCTTGATCGGCTCCACCGCCTCCGCCGGCGGGAGCATCGCCGCGGGCGCGTTGACCAACGACACGAACGATGTTTCGGTCGCTGCCGTCTTCTTCGGATCGAGCGCGTGGATCTCCCAGCCTCCGTCCGAGAAGAGCGAGTAGACGACGCGGCCCTGCCGCGCCGCGACGCTCAGCGCGGGAGACAGGTCGGTGATTCCACTGACGCCCGTCGCGACATTCGTCCTTCTGAGGATCTGGCCCGTCTCGAACTCGTACTGGAAGACGTCCGGGATGCCGTCGGGGTTCGCGACGAACCAGATCGACTTCCCGCTCGGATCCCATTGCGGGTTGATGTGCCGCGCGATCTCGAAGATCGGAAGCGTGCGAATTTCCCTCGTAGCGACGTCGATGACGGAGATGCGCAGCGGGCCGTAGACGAGGGCAGCCAGGTCGGTTGCCTCTCCACGCTCGGAGACGAATGCGATCGACTTGCCGTCAGGCGACCATGCGGGCTGCAGGTCACCGTACCGATCCTCCGTGAGGCGCGTGATCGCCTTCGTCTCGACGTCCATCAGGTAGATGTCGGTGATTCCTCCGGCCTGTCCGGAAAACGCGATCGTCCGCCCGTCCGGCGACCACGCGGGGTTCGTAATTGCGCCGATTCCCGGCAGCTCGATCCTGTCGGTCACGGTGCGTGTCTCGACGTCGAGGATCGCGAGCCGGTTGTCGCCCCCCTGGAAGACGACGAACGCGAAGGCCTCGGAGTCGGGCGCCCAAGAGCCTGACGAATCGATGAATCGAAGCGACTCGAAGTGGCCGTCGCTGGCCGGACCGGCGAGCTCGGTGACGATCTCTCCGGTCTCCGCGTTCGCGAGGAAGAGATCGATGGAGAAGAGCCCGCGGGCGGAGAGGAACGCGAGCCACTTCCCGTCGGGACTGAGCGAGGGTGCGAGATCGACGTTCGACCCGAACGAGCGTTTCCTCGCCGCAACGAGCGGCGCGCCGAGCGCGGACGGGAGCGAGCGGCCTTCGAGCACCGGCGTGTACTGGTCCTTCGAGATCTGCTGCCATTCGGCGAAGGCGTCTTTCGCCGGCATGTTCACGACCTTGCGGAATGCCTCGTCGATTCCGAGCACCCCCGCGCCGAGGAAGAGCTCGCGTACCGCCTCGTCGCCCCAGCGGCCGCCGACCCAGGCCCAGAACGCCTGACCATACTGGTACGGGGAAAATCGGGGGTCGCGGGTCAGCTTCTCTCGATCGGGGAGCTTGTCGGAGATCATCGCGTCTCGAACCCACATGGCGGTCTGTGGATCGACGCGGCCCTGCGTGAGGTACTCGGCGAGACCTTCGATCATCCAGAGCGGAAGCGACATCAGCCTGAAGTTGGACTTCTTGTCGCGGTTTCCACTTCGCTTGAGGGCGATGTCGTACTGGAACACGTGCACCATCTCGTGTCCGAGCACGTGATCGGTCTCGGCGTAGACGCCCGTGAGCGGCATCACGATGCGGTTCTGAAACGCGTCGGTGAAGCCTCCCAGGCCTTCGCTGATCGTGCTGTCGATGGTCGTCGTCTGCTGGAAGTCGGGGTGGTCGGCGTAGAGGACGATCGGCTTTCGCTCGAACTCGTGGTCGAAGAACTTCGAGAGTCGCGCGTACCAGCGCTCGGCCATGCGCGCGACGTCCTCGGCCGCGGCTTTCTGCTCCGGGTAGTAGTGGATGTCGAAGTGAGCTGTACGCAGAACCTGGAACTGGAACCGATCCCACTTGACCTTGTTTCGCCCGAAGTACTGGGCGTCGGTCGGGACGGCGATCGCAGCCGCGGCGAGCAGAGCAAGGGCGACTGCCAATGTTCGAAGGCGCATTCCGATCCTCCCGTGCCGCTCAAACGCGGAGCAGCCTTGATTCTCGTGCCGAGCCCGATTCAACGCAAGGCACTTCGGGATACGGCCGGTGCGACGGACCGGATTGCCAGCGATCGAGCCGGACTGGCCCGATCGGGTCAAGAAGCTGTAAAATGCGAACGGTTGCTTATGATTGTCTGACCTGCTCCACGCGGGATACCCGGCCGAACTGAACGCGGCGCCTGCCGCGTTGCCGCGCTGTCTCGCGACGCGCTCCGATCGAGTCGTATGCGGGCGCCGGGAGCATTCATCGAGGGTTCCGCTTCCGGCGAAGCTCCGCCGGCGTTTCCACGCGGGAACCATCACCAGGGTCAGACATGAACCGAGAAGAGAAGAAGCTCAGGCATTTTTTCGAGGAGCTGGGAACGCACGACACCGCGAAATCGCGTAAGAAGGCGTTGCAGGTCAGGAAGGCGATGACGAAGAAGAAGGGAGGCCGGGACAAGTTCGACCACCGTCGCTGGGAGACGGCTGGCGAGGTCTCGCCCTCGTACCAGAAGCGACGCAGGCAGATCACGGCCGACGCGCTCGCGACGCCGCTGCCAGCGGCCGAGACCGATCCGGTCGTCGAGGCCGCGCTGCGCGACGGGACGCTCATCTCCATCACCCGGAGGATTGGAAGCGTTCTCGTCGGCCGTGAAATCGTCGAATGCCTTCTGCCGTCGCGGATGGCGGCTACGCAGCAAACCGACGTCGCGGTCGGAGACCGCGTGCGCTGGTGGGAGAAGGACGACGGCAGCCGCTGGATTCACTCCATCCTCCCTCGGCGGACGTTTCTCGCTCGCCCCGATCCGCATTACGCGCACATGCAGCGCGTGATCGCGGCGAACATCGACGTGGTGGTCAACGTCGTCTCGGTGAAGTTCCCGCCGCTTCGGCCGCGCCTCATCGACCGCTACCTCATCGCGATCATGCAGGGAGGGGCGCAACCTCTGATCTGCGTGAACAAGTCCGATCTGCTCGAGGGCGACGAGCTTCGCGAGGAGCTCGCCTGCCTCGACGCGTACTCGGAGTTCGGGGTGGAGGCGATCCTCTGCTCGACGAAATCGGGAGCTGGAATCGGTGACGTCATCGACCGCCTGCGCGGGCGTTGCTCGGTCTTCGTCGGCCATAGCGGCGTCGGGAAGTCCACGATCCTGCAGTCGATCGTCACCCTCGAAAAAGACACCGGCATCGACATCGCCATGATCAAGACGGGCGCGATCTCCGAGGCTCACGGCACCGGAACGCACACCACGCGTCTCGCCGCGCTCTACGACCTCGGCGGGGGGACCTCGATCATCGACACGCCGGGGATTCGCGAGTTCGGGCTCTGGGCCCTCGACGTCGAGACGCTCAAGTCGTATTTTCCCGAGTTCGACGAGCTCGCCATCGATTGCAAGTTCAGGGACTGCATTCACACGCACGAGCCCGACTGCGCCGTGAAGGACGCGGTCGAGGCAGGAGAGATGTCCGAGGCGCGATTCGACACGTATCTCAGGCTGATGGAAGAGCTCCAGGAGCAGGAAAAGTGATCCGTGTCGTTGCATCGATGTCGCGTCGCGCCCTCGGGCGCGGCGCGCTGCTCTCTCTCGCTTTGTTCGTCGCGGGTTGCTCCGGCGACGCGGAGAGGAAGAGGATTCCGATCGGACGGACCGACGCCGACCTCGTCGTCGCCGAGCAGCCGCTCGAAGCGGCCATGGCCGCGTCGCCCTTGCGGGAGCAGAAGCGCTCGGAGAGGGACGACGACGCGACCGGCTGGGACCACCGCTTCGAGGAGCAGGTCGACCCGCCCACGAACGGGGTCGTGAAACGGCGCTTCCGTGTCACGATCTCGAATCGTTCCGACAAGGTTCGCGCGATCCGGCTCGACCTCGACTACCTGACGCCGGAGTCGCGCGAGCTCGTTCGGAACCGGACGCTCCGCCTAACGGTCGTGCCGCCGTTCACCGAGAAAACCGTATCAGGTTACACGCAGTTCCTCGCCGACCGGAAGCTCTTCGCGGAGCTGCGGGCGGTGGAGGTCCTTCCGGAATAGCGTCACCTCACGGTTGCGCTGCCACGGGATGGATCTCCCGCGACGAGAGTCGCGCGAAGCGGGCGAAGAGCAGCACCGCCACGGCGATCAGCCCCGCACAGAGCCCCCACCAGAGTCCGGCAACCCCCAGGCCGCGGTGAAAGCCTAGATACCAGGCCACCGGCATGCCTACGACCCAGTGCCCGAAGACGTTTGCGAGAAACGAGAAACGCGTGTCGGCCGCACCGCGGAGCACTCCCGCGCCGACCGCCTGGATCCCGTCGAACACCTGGAAGATCGCCGCAATCAGGATCACGGGCACGGTCGCGCCGATGACTGCCTTCTCGGAGCTCACGAGCGAGGCCACCTCTGCCGGGAAGAATGCGAAGACGAGCGAGAAAATCGACATGATGAAGGCTCCGCCGGAGAAGGCGGTAAGGCCGGCGACTCTGATCCTCCGCTGATCGCGTGCGCCGACGGCCAGCCCCACGCGCACCGATCCCGCGGCACCGACTCCGACCGCGAACGTGAAAGTGAACGACGCGACGGCGATCGTCACCTGGTGTGCCGCAAGCGCGTACGTCCCGAGGCTTCCCGCGACGAGTCCCACCAGCGCAAAGATGCCGACCTCGGCGGCGAACTGAAAGCCGACAGGAATGCCGAGCCGAAGCGCGCGGCGGAAATCCTCCGGGATGAAGCTGCGCAGAGAGCCGACGTGCGGCGGCAGAGTCACGGCCGGTACCGCGGCGGCGATGATTCCCACCTGCAGAATGCTGCAGAGCACCGTCGCGACCGCGGCGCCGGTGACGCCGAACGCCGGGATGGCGCGGAGAGGTCCGGCCCACTCCGGAAGTACCGAACCTCCGAAGACGAAGACGATGTCGAAGGCGAGGTTCGCGATGTTCGCGATGACGATCGACACGACCATCGGCCTCGTGATGTTCTTGCCTTGCAGGTACGACCTGACGACGACGAAGAGCAGCAACGGTACGAGGCTGAATGTCCTGAGCCAGGTGTAGTCGTACGCGAGCTCGACGACCTCCGGAACGATTCGAAAGAGGGGAAGGAGGCGCGTCGACAGAAACAGCGGCAGGGTGAGCGCCCCGCCGACGATCAGCGCAAGATAAACGCCTTGCCAGAGGATCCGGCGGGCGCGCAACGGGTCCGACGCGCCGACCGCCTGCGAAACGAGCGGGTCGATGCCCATCACGACACCGGTCGCAAACATGGCGATGAACCAGAAGAGAGAATTGCCCACACCGACCGCGCCGATCTCGGCGGCGCCCAGCCGGCCGACGACTGCGGTGTCGACCACCCCCATGAGCGTCTGCCCCACCTGCGCGAGCGCGATCGGCACTGCCAGCGTCAGCAGCGCGCGAAACTCGAGCCTGTATTCGTGCAGGGTCATGGAAGGGGAATGATAAGGGGGCGAATTGGAAAATCGGAATTGAGAATGGAGAATTGAGAGTTGGTGGCGGCGCGGGTGTTCGACTCTTCCTCGAGATGGGAGCCTTGCCGTCGATCAAGCCGTCAGTCGCAGCCAATGCGGCGGCGATCTCTCAATTCTCAATTCTGAATTCTCAATTCGGCGTCCCCGCCAGCCAGCTCGATTCCTCGCCTCTCGTCAACGGCCGCCAGCAGCGCCAGCCCGACGACGAAGAACACTACGATCGAAGCCATCGCCCAGCGATGGCTTCCGGTCGACTGGAGCACAGTGCCGTAGGCCAGCGGGCCGAGAATCGATGCGAGGCGTCCGGAGAACGCGAAGAATCCGAAGAACTCCGCATGCTTCTCCGGTGGCACGAACACGCTGAGCAGGCTGCGGCTCGCGGCCTGGTTCGGACCGATCATCAGTCCGAGAATGATCGCGGCGACCCAGAAGACGGCGACTGTTTTCGCAGCGGCGCCGAGGACGGTCGCGACGATGAGGGCGACGAGCGTGATCGTGATGGTCTTCTTGCCGCCGATCCTGTCGTTGACGGGCCCGAAAGCCCATGACCCGATGCCGGAAACGATGTTCAGCACAAGCCCCATGACGATGATCGCGTCGGTCTTCATGCCGAAGACGGCCGCTGCGTAGATCGCGGCAAAGGAAAAGACCGTCACGAGTCCGTCGTTGTAGATCATTCGCGCGACGAGTAGCTTCGCCGCCTCGCGGAAGCGGCGGAACTGTTTCGCAGTCGCCGCGAGCCGTCCGAAAGCAGCGCGCGTTGCCTCGAGAAGCGAGTGCTGGCCCTCGGGGCGGCGCTCTTCGACGAAGAGGAAGATCGGAACCGCGAAGACGACGAACCAGACGGCGACGAGCAGATTCGTCGCGCGGACCGCGAAGTGGGCTTCCGAGGGAACCCATCCGCGAATCATCCCGAGAGCGACGAGGAGGCAGAGAAGCCCGCCGACGTAGCCGAGCCCCTGTCCGAATCCCGACACCCGGCCGATCGTGTCGGGTGTCGAGATCTCCGGGAGGAAGGCGTTGTAGAAGACGTAGCTCGCCTCGTAGCCGACGTTGGCGACGATGAAGAAGATCAGGGCGCTCATCTCCATCCCCGGCTTCACGAAGAAGAGCAGAGAAGTAAAGCTCGCGCAGAGCACGGTGCAGAAGGCGAGGAAGAGCTTCTTGCGCCCGGAGTAGTCGGCAATCGCGCCGAGCAGCGGCATCAGCACGGCGACGAGAAGCGCGGAGGCGTTGACCGCCCGCGACCAGAGCACCGCGCCCCGCATCGGATCGCTTGCGACCACCGAGGTGAAGTAGCTGCTGAAGATGAACGTGACGACGAGCGTCGTGAAGGGTGCGTTGGCGTAATCGTTGAAGCCCCTGGAGACGATTTCGCGCCGACGCTCGAACATGGCTGAGAGATTAGCTCATCGAGGCGGCCGGC
>JBPPMG010000360.1:0-6775 GCA_051305935.1 Thermoanaerobaculia bacterium | reverse complement strand
ATCAAACCGTCTGACGGAGAGACTCTCTGCATGCTCTACAAGATTCTCGTCATCCTTCACATCCTTGGCGCCGCGGTTCTCGTCGGCAGCAACCTCGTACTCCTGCTTTCGGTGATTCCCAAGGCGAAGAAGGCGGGTGACATCCAGGTGATCCGCGGCTTCCTGGCCGGCGTCGGTCAGGCAGGTGTCCACGGCCTTGCCGTGCAGTTCGTCACGGGCCTCTGGCTCGCGTCGCCGCAGTTCAAGGGGATCAGCGCCGCGTTCCAGGTGAAGGAAGTCTTCGCGACACACGTGGCGGCGAAGCTCCTGCTCGCAATCGTGATTACCGTGCTCGTCGTCGTCATGCGCCGCCGCATCGCTCCGAAGCTCTCGATGGAGACGCTCGGTTCGTTCACCGCGATGGCAGGAACGATCACCGTGCTCGGCATCCTCCTGGTCGCCCTCGGTGTCGGCCTGCGCACTGGCGGACTGTTCTAGGAACGCGAAACGCGAAACGCGAAATGCGAAACGCGGAACGCGGAACGCGGAATGCGAAACCGGGATCGTTGGCGCACTAGGGGAAGCCCCGGGGCTTCGTAGGGGCGGCCCGCCGGGGCGCTCGTTCGCCCCCGACTCCCAAACGAGAACGGGCGACGCATCGCGTCGCCCATCACTTCGTTCCGCGTTCCGCGTTCCGCGTTTCGCGTTTCGCGTTCCTACTTCAACTTGAACGTGGCTTCCTTGGTGCCGCAGCTGCCGGCTTCCATCACCACTCTGATCTTCTGCCCCGGCTTCAGCTCGAGGATCGACATCGGAACGCTCGTCTGGAGGACGCCGGCGTTATTCTCGGCGCGCGGGTAATAGTCGTTTGCCGACGTGTCCAGGTACTCGCCCTGCTTGTTGATCGTCGGGTCGAACACGTTTCCGAAGACACGGCGCTCGACCGACTGACCGTCGGAATTGGTATAGCTGATCGCCACCGAGGTTCCCAGCTCTCCGTACTCGAGCGAGTACTCCGCGCCCGCCGCGGCCTTCGTGAACATGCCGGGCTGCTGACCGGTCTTCGGGCTCGCGTCGGTGTCGAGGTAGTAGGACGGAGCGACCGCTCCGTCGAAGGTGAACTGCTTCGCGGACTTCGCTCGATTGGTGTTGCCTCCACCCAGGTAGTAGTTCAGCGGCTTCGGGAAAACGGTGCTGAAGACGACGTCCGAATCGCGTACTTCGATGAAGCCGTCGACGTTGCCGCCGGCGAGCTTGCAGGGGACGCTGATCTTCGTTCCTCCCGGCGTCGGACGCTCCCACTTGCCGCCGAGCAGCGCGATGATCTCGACCCGTCCCGTTTCGACGGCCCGCTCGAGGGCGGTTTTTCCGTCGTTGTCTTTCAGTGAAGGGTCGGCGCCGGCGCGGAGGAGCTCCATCACGAGCTGTGGATAGTCGTTGTTCGCGGCGATCGCGAGTGCGCTCCAGCCGTCCTTGTCGCGCGCGGTGAGGTCGGGCGAGCTCTCGAGGACGAGTCGCATGCCCTGGAGGTCCCCGCCGTATGCGGCGTGAATGATCGGCGCGGAAGTCCCCGCGGGGCCTTCTTTCGGCACAGTGGCTCCGGCCTCGATGATCTTGCCCGCCGTGCCGCCCTGGCCCTGATTCAGCGCGAGGAGAACCGCGTCCCATCCGTCCGTCGTTTTCGCGTGGATGTCGGCCTTTCCGGCGATCAGTTCCTCCACGCACTTGTTCTGGCCGTTGTAGGCGGCAAGCATGAGAGCAGTCCATCCGTCGCCGTCTTTCGCGTTGACGTTCGCGCCTGCCTTGATCAGCAACTGCAGTTGCTGCCACTGCCCTTCGCGTGACGCGAGCATCAGTGCCGTCTGGTCGTACGTGTTCTTGGCTTCGAGCTCGACCTTGGCTTTCACGAACGCGTCGATGACCTTTTCGTCGTCGCCGAAGAGCGAGCCGGCCACCGAGAACATCAGCGCGCTGAAGCCCTCGTCGTTCTTGACGTTCGGGTCGGCCTTGGCTTCCAGCGCCGCGACGATGGCGTCGCCGTCGCGGTTCATCGCCGCTTCGAGCAGCGCTTCGGTGGCCTTCGCGTCGAACTTCTGCTTCTTTTTCGGCGCCGCGATCGCGGGCAGGGTCAGGGCGAGGGCAAGGATCCAGGCAAGACCTCGGGCCATGCGGGAATGGTTCATCGTCGTCTCCTTTGGGGTCGGCGAATTCTACCGCGAGTTCGGGCCGGCGGGCTCCAGCCCTTCGAGGGGCGGGGTCCGATCGAGCGACCCGAGTCCGCACGTTGACCGTGACGCGTCCTATACTCTTACGACCGTGACGTTCCAGTGCCCGCGCTGTGATGCCCAGGTGCCGCCCGCGCTCTACGCTTGCACATCGTGTGGCGAGCGGGTCACCGATTTTCTCCGGCAGTACGCCGAGACGCCGCTCGACGGGAAGTACCACGTCATGTCGCTCCTCGGCATCGGAGGGATGGGCGAGGTCTACAAGGCGATCCACCTGCATCTCGACGCGCTTCGCGTGATCAAGCTGATGCGTGCGAACCTGGTCGCGGAGCCTGGCGTGCGCGAGCGTTTCCTCCGCGAGGCGAGGCTCGCAACGAGGATCCAGCACCCGAACGTCGCCGCGCTTTTCGATTTTTCCTCGCTCGCCGACGGCTCCTGGTACATGGTCTGGGAGTACATCGACGGGGTAAACCTCGCGCAATTCGTTCGCGAACGCGGCCGCCTCTCCCCGGCGCTCGCCGTTCGACTCGCAATCCAGGCGCTTCAGGGCTTCGACGCGATTCACAAGGCCGGCATCGTTCATCGCGACGTCAGCCCGGAGAACCTGATGATCACCCGCTTCGAGGACGGCAACGAGCGGGTGAAGATCATCGACCTCGGCGTCGCCAAGCAGCAGGACGACGAAGGGGAGCAGCAGACGAAGACCGGGGTGTTCGTCGGAAAGCTGAGGTATGCCTCGCCCGAGCAACTCGGCGCGCTCAAGGCGGGCGAGAGGATCGACGGCCGCGCCGATATTTACTCATTCGGCCTGGTCCTCTACGAGATGCTCTCCGGGGTGGCGCCGTTCCAGGCCGAAACCCCGCACCATTACCTGATGATGCATCTCTCGCAGGCCGCGCCGCCGATCGCGCGCGTGAGCCCCGGATCGTCGGTTCCCCCCGCGATCGAGGCGATCGTTCTCAAGTCTCTGGAGAAGAACAGGGCCAACCGATACCAGACCGCGATCGAGTTCGCCCAGGCGCTCGCCGCCGTTCCGCTTCCGACGCTCGACGCGCCGACCGCCGTCGAGACCCTTCCGCTGTCGTCGATGCTTCCGACGGCGATGACACCGCTCCCCCCGGCCGCGACGCCGTTCCCGTCGTCTCGTACGCCGTCGCCGGAGCTGACGCGACAGCGGCCGCTGGAAACGCCGCGGCCGGGAGACACGACCATTCGCCGGCGCGCCGACTCCGACCCGGCACAGGTGCGCAGGCGCGAGCTTCTCGAGCAGATCACGCAATCGCTCGCCGCGCGTCATCTCCATCAGGCGGACGTCACGATTCAGAACCTGAAGATGCACCTCGGAGTGCGCGCGGAGAGCGACACAGACTACCGCCGTGTTCGCGAAGAACTCGATCGTGCAGCCGCCGAAGCCTCGCGCTGGTACGTCTCCGAGCTTCAGAGGGCTCGCGACGGCGGCCAGCCGAAGGAGGTCGCGCGCCTGCTGGAGGAGCGCGAGCAGGCCCTCGGCCGACGCCTTGCCGACCCCGCGGTCCGCGTCGAGGCGGAGCAGTGGCTCCGGCGCCGCTCGGAACTGCTCGATCGCGTGAGAGGCTGGATCAACTCCGAGGCGTACGCCAGCGCTCGCGAGATGCTCGAAGACCTGGCGAACCACCTCGGCATGGGCGCGGTAAAGGATGACGAGTTCATCGCCGTCGAGCAGAGCTTCCACCACGCGATCCGCGAGACGAACGCGAGGCTCGCGAAGGCGCTCGCGAAGGCCCGGGACGCGCGCGACGTCGAGGGCGTGCAGAAACTGCTCGCCTGGCGCGACTCGAAGTTTGGCCCGCGGATCGAGAAGGATCCGTCCATCGCCGAGGCGGAGGAGTGGCTGAGGCAGCGGAGGCGAGCGAGCGGCCCCGTGCTGTCGCAGCCGACGAGGAGCGACCGCCGCGGCCGCGTCGCTGCGGCGTTCGTGGGCGTGGGGCTCGCAGCGCTCGCCGGGTGGCTCTTCCGCGATCGGATCCTCGAGACGATCAAGGAGTCGGCGCCGCCGGAGGCGGCTGCTGCGATACGCGAGATCGCGCAGCCCAAAGAGGTCCCTCCTCCTCCTCCCCCGCGACGTGCCGACGCGCCACCGCTGCTTTCCGAAGCAGTGCGGGCGGAGGAAGGAAACAGCTGGACGAACCCGAAGGACGAGATGGAGTACGTCTGGATGCCGCAGACGTGGCTGCTCGTCGGCTGCGTCTCGGGCGACGAGATCTGCGCGGCGGACGAGACGCCGGCGCACACCGTCGGGGTCGACGGTTTCTGGGTGGCGCGTCGCGAGGTGTCGATCGACGCGTTCGCGAAGTGGGCATCCGCGAATGGGATCGTGGCGGAGCCCGCACCGAAAGGCACTCTGGAGACCGGGCCGGACGTGAAGACGGTGGGCGCGCGCCGGAAGGAAGGGATCAGTTGGGAGAGCCCGCTGAAGAAGGGGCAGGCTGGCGATCCCCAATGGCCGGTCGCACTCGTCACCTGGAACGAGGCCGATGCCTACTGCAAAGCGATGGGCGGACGGCTGCCGAGCGAGGCCGAATGGGAGGCGGTGGCGAGAGAGCGGGACGTGCGGAACGTCTGGCCGTGGGGCGGTGAAGGGAAGCCGCTCGCGGGAATCGCGAACACGCCCGGCAAGAGTGACTCGTTCTCCGCGTTCGCGCCGGTAGCGTCGTTCCCCTCAAACCGGCTGGGTGTCCACGACCTGGCGGGCAACGTGTGGGAGTGGACGGCGGACTGGTACGCGGCTGACTACTACGGGAGGTCCCCTGAGGAAAAAGTCGCGGGCCCGGAGACGGGCGAGATGCGGGTAATCCGGGGCGGATCGTGGGCCAGCGCGGTTGGAGATCTGCGCGTCTCGGCGCGGAGGGCTCTCGCTCCCGCGGAGCGGTCGGCTACCGTCGGGTTCCGGTGCGCGACGGACGAGTGACGATGATTTCGAGGACGAAATGGTTCGCGCCGAGGCAGGGAGCAATCGGTTCAGCCCGCACTTTTTGTTCGCTCAACTCGAAATGTCGGAGATAATCTTTGGCATTCGCACAAGACAATTGATGATGCAGGAGGGTTCACTGTGGCGAAGAAGGTCGTGAAGAAAGCTGCGAAGAAGGCTGCAAGGAAACCGGCGAAGAAGACTGCAAAGAAGGTCGCGAAAAAAGTAGCAAAGAAAGTCGCGAAGAAGCCGGCAAAGAAAGCTGTGAAGAAAGCAGCGAAGAAGCCTGTTCGGAAAGTCGTGAAGAAGTCCGCGCCGAAGAAGGTCGTGAAAAAGGCTGCGAAGAAAGTCGCGAAGAAGACCGTAAAGAAGTCCGCGGCGAAGAAGGTCGTGAAGAAGGCTCCGCCGCCGAAGAAGGTCGTGAAGAAGACCGTGAAGAAGTCGGCTCCGAAGGCGAAGACAGCCGTGAAGAAGGTCGCGCCGAAGAAGCCAGCCCCGCGTAAGGTCGTTGCGAAGCCGGCTCCTGTGCCTCCGCCGGTCGAGCAGTTCTCGTTCCTGCCCCCTCCGGCTCCCGCGCCGCCGCCGCCGGAGCCTGTCTCCGCGCCGGCGCCGACGCTGCCGGGCGACGACGATCCGTCGTTCTAGCGCACTCGAAAGATTCAGCAAGAGGCCCGGGGCATCGCGTTTTTCGCGGTGTCCGGGCCTTTTTTTCTGTTGGCCGGGAAGCCGTTCGACTCGCGCAAATGGACGCGCCTTGCGACTTGAGCACAGAACCCGTAATGAAGAATGTCGAATGAAGAATGAAGAATGGGGTGGCTGGCGTGAGTGTCGTCTGTCGAACTTCTTCATTCTCCATTCCTCATTCTTCATTCGACATTCCGGTTTCTGAGATCAAGGTCGCAAGAGAGTTTCTGGAGCGAAGCACTGGCAATTCGCAGGAAATGGAACTTCAAAAGAATCTGCGCGCTTCGCGAACGCGGGCGCGAGTGCCCGTGTTTATCCGGATGTGAGAAGCTCGTGGATCGGTGGAGAGACCCTCGCGATGGCCCCGCACAGTGACGTCCTTGCTCTCGCGGTGCATCGCCGCGAAGAGGGGGCGTTCGAACAGCTCGTCGAGCAGTTCGAGCGGCAGCTTTTCAACTACGTGTACCGGTTGATCCAGAACGTGCACGACGCGCAGGAGGTCGTGCAGGACACGTTTCTGCGCGCGCACCGCGCGCTGACGCGCCAGTACGACGAGCCGAAGTGCTCGGCGCTCCTGGTGCGGCCGTGGCTCTACCGGATCGCGCGCAACCTCGCGCTCAACAAGCGTCGCGGTCTGCGCGTCCAGGTCGAGCAGCCGCTTCCCGCGGAAGAACACGCGGGGTTCAAGCCCGCGATTCGGCCCCCCGCGCTGCTCTGCGCGATCGAAACGCGCGAGGAGCTCGAGCGTCTCGACCGTGCACTCGCCACGCTGCCGGTCGAGGCGCGCGAGCTCGTCTTTCTGAGGTTCATCGAGGAGATGTCGTACGCGGAAATCGCGAAGACGACGGGATTGGGTGAAGCAGTGTTGCGCGGCAAAGTCTTTCGCTCGCTGCGCCAGCTGCGCGACACGCTCGCCGCCCCCGAGGAGACTGCCCATGCG
>JBPPMG010000327.1:0-7292 GCA_051305935.1 Thermoanaerobaculia bacterium | reverse complement strand
GAGCAGGCCACCCGAGGCTACCTCGTTTAAGCGGCGATGGTCCAGCGGCTGTGTGGCCGAACTTTTCAAGTTAGGCTCTCGGCCGAAGGCCGAGAAAGCACGGGGTTTTGCGAGGACGGCCTCGCTGCGCTCGGCGGCCGAACTTGAAAAGTTCGGCCACAAGAGACGCCCGAACTCTGGTGAATCGGTCGCTCTGCGATCGTGTAGCAGCTTGATGCCGTGAGGGAAGATCGCGGAAAAGTCGTGCGTTCGGGTGCGGGCGCGTTTTTCCGCCGAGCTCGCCCGAGTGGAGGCGGCAGGCGGGTTTTTACGCTTTCGAAGCTGTGGCGAGACGGCGGATTTCCTGCGGAAACGGCGTCGCGCAAACCTGTGAAATCAAGGCGGAAAGCCTGCGTGAAAGCTGTTGGAATCGGCCTCCGGAATGTGGAAAATTCGGCGGAAATCCTGTCGAAAGCCGGCGGAATGTCTGCGGGAATACTGTGGAGACCTAAGTCCCATCGATAGAGCGATTTGCACATCCTGTGGTGTAAATGTGAGGAGGACACCACAAGATGTTGTGGTTTGCGATTGACACTCGCGGAGATGAGGTCTATAAATAGTCATTCGCGGCACAATCGAGTCTGAATCGGAGGGGCGATGAAGGGTTCGAAGAGTCATCTGCGGTTGAGTCCGTCAGCTTCGCTTCGCAGCGTATCGCTTCACATCCGCGACACGCAGGTCATCGCGAAGGTTCGGACCCCGATCCCGGTGACGACGCGGTCCGGACTCAAGATTCAGGCGAGATAGTGTCGATCAATACGAAATAAAGACCAGTCGGCAATCGGAAGTTTGAGCTGGAGGTGAGGGCGTGGGCGTGATGCGAAAGGGGGAAGTCGCCTCATTCGGAGATCGCGCTCGTGTCCGGGCCTCCAGCCTTTCTTGTCTTCGTGCCGGCCGCAACTTACAAGAGGGTAAGGAGACGTAGTCATGTCCATCGAAGTCACGACCCACGAGCCGGTCCGCCAGCCTTCGCGCACGAAGAACCGCAACAAGCCGAAAGAAGGCGGGATCACGGTCGAGCGCTATTTCACGAAAGAAGGGGTCGATCCGTTCGACACCTGCGAGTGGGAGATGCGCGGCGCGTCGATCACGAACGAGCGCGGCGAGGTCGTCTTCGAGCAGCGGGACGTGGAGATGCCGAAGTTCTGGTCGCAGATGGCGACCAACGTCGTCGTCTCGAAGTATTTCCGCGGCACGCTCGGCGAGCCGGACCGCGAGTCGTCGGTCCGCCAGCTGATCGGGCGCGTGGTTCGCTCGATCGTCGGGTGGGGCCGCGACGGCGGTTACTTCGCGACGGCGGCCGACGAGGCGACGTTCCGCGACGAGCTCGCGCACATCCTGCTCTACCAGATGGCGTCGTTCAACTCGCCGGTCTGGTTCAATGTCGGTATCGAGCCGAAGCCGCAGTGCTCGGCCTGCTTCATCAACTCGGTGCAGGACACGATGGACTCGATCCTCGGTCTGGCGAAAACCGAGGGGATGCTCTTCAAGTACGGTTCGGGAACGGGCTCGAATCTCTCCTCGATCCGCTCTTCGAAGGAAAACCTCGCGGGCGGCGGCACGGCATCGGGTCCGGTGTCGTTCATGCGCGGCTACGACTCGTTCGCCGGCGTCATCAAGTCGGGCGGCAAGACGCGTCGCGCGGCGAAGATGGTGATCCTCAATGCCGACCATCCGGACATCGGCGACTTCGTCAAGAGCAAGTCGAGCGAAGAGAAGAAGGCGTGGACCCTCATCGACGCGGGCTACGACGGCGCGTTCAACGCGGTCGGCGGCGCGTACGATTCGGTGCAATTCCAGAACGCGAACCATTCGGTGCGCGTGACCGACGACTTCATGCGCGCGTTCGAGCACGACGCGGAATGGACGACCTGGTCGGTCACCGCGCCGAGGCGCCCGATGGATACGATGAAGGCGCGCGAGCTGATGCGCCAGATCTCCGAGTCGGCGTGGCTCTGCGGCGATCCCGGCATGCAGTTCGACACGACGATCAACGACTGGCACCCCTGCCCGAACACGGCGCGAATCAACGCATCGAACCCGTGCTCGGAGTACATGTTCCTCGACGATTCGGCCTGCAACCTCGCATCGCTGAACCTGATGAAGTTCCACAGCGAGCAGGGCTTCGACGTCGAAGCCTACCGCGCCGCGCTGCGCATCGTGATCACGGCGCAGGAAGTCGTCGTCGACTACGCGTCGTACCCGACGGCGGCGATCGAGAAGAACTCGCACGACTACCGCCCGCTCGGCATCGGCTATGCGAACCTGGGCGCGGTCCTGATGGCGCGTGGCCTGCCGTACGACTCCGAGGAGGGTCGCGACTTCGCTGCCGCCCTGACCGCCGTGCTCTCCGGGGAGTCGTACCTCCAGTCGGCGAAGATTGCCGGGAAGGTCGGACCGTTCGCCGGCTACGCCGTGAACGAGGAGCCCTTCCTCCGCGTGATCGACAAGCACCGCCGCGCGTCCTACATGATCAACCCGCGGCACGTGCCGGACGATCTCGTTCTCGCGGCGCGCCAGACCTGGGACGCGGCGTACGACGAAGGTCGCCGCAACGGCTTCCGCAACGGACAGATCTCGGTGCTCGCGCCGACCGGAACGATCGCGTTCATGATGGACTGCGACACGACCGGCATCGAGCCCGACATCGCGCTGGTGAAGTACAAGAAGCTCGTCGGCGGCGGCATGCTGAAGATCGTGAACAACACGGTGCCGGTCGCCCTCAAGCGCCTCGGATACGATCAGAAGCAGGCGACCGACGTCGTCAACTACATCGACGAGAACGACACCATCGAGGGCGCTCCGCACGTGATCGACGCGCACCTGTCGGTCTTCGACTGCGCCTTCAAGGCGGCGAACGGAACGCGCTCGATCCACTACAAGGGCCACATCAAGATGATGGCGGCGGTGCAGCCGTTCATCTCGGGCGCGATCTCCAAGACCATCAACATGCCCAACGAGGCGACGGTGGCCGAGATCGAGCAGGCGTATTACGAGGCGTGGAAGCTCGGCCTCAAGGCGGTCGCGATCTACCGGGACGGCTGCAAGCGCTCCCAGCCGCTCTCGACCAAGCGGGACAAGACGGGCCTCGAGACGCTCGTCGCCGAACAGCGCGCCGTCCGTCGCAAGCTCCCCGACGAGCGCGAGGCCATCACCCACAAGTTCTCGGTTGGCGGCCACGAGGGGTACATCACCGTCGGCAAGTACGAAGACGGCACGGCGGGCGAGATTTTCATCACGATGGCGAAGGAAGGCTCGACGATCTCCGGTCTCATGGATTCGTTTGCCACGATGACCTCGCTCGCGCTTCAGCACGGCGTTCCTCTGCAGCTCCTGGTCGACAAGTTCTCGCACACGCGCTTCGAGCCCTCGGGATTCACGAAGAACCCCGAGATCCCGATGGCGAAGTCGATCATGGACTACATCTTCAAGTGGCTCTCGATCAAGTTCCTCTCGCGCGAGAGCCAGCTCGAGGCGGGTGTCATCAAGCGCGACGAGGAGCCTGTGGCAGTCGAGGCGGCTCCCGCTGCAGTCGAGACCAAGGCGATTGGAAACGTCGTCGAGCTCGGCTCCGAGGACAAGCGCTTCATCAATCGGATCAAGACCGAGACGCGCGGAGAGGCTCGTCCCGCCCGCGTCGGCTTCGAGGAGCCGCCGAAGCAGAAGGCCACGTTCCTGCACCAGCAGGACGCGCCCTCGTGCAGCGACTGCGGCTCGATCATGGTGCGCAACGGCGCGTGCTACAAGTGCCTCAACTGCGGCTCGACGAGCGGCTGCAGCTAGGAGCAGGGAAGACAGTTGCGCGATTGCTCGATTGCGGGATTTCTCGATTGAGGAAAGGAACTTCCAATCGAGCAATCGCAAAATCGCGCAATCGCGCAACGGCTGGGTGGTGGTTCCAGGGGGATGATGGAACAGGACGACATGGGGTTCCCCGAGTCGCCGATGGAGATGGCCTCGTGGGTTCGTGACCGATCGATGAAGGTCGTGAAGGACCTCTCCAGCGTCGTCGGGGTCGTGAGGCACGACGTCGAGCTCCCGGACGACCTCCAGTCGAGTCTCCACTTCCCGCTCTCGGCCGCGCTCGCGAATGCGATCAAGCTGGCCGCCTTTTCCTCCGGACATCACATCACCGCCGACGAGCTCTCCAGCCTGGTCGGCGCGATCTACGAGCGCGGCCCGGCCGGGTTCGACGAGTTCGTCGTGAGGCTGAGCAGTTTCGAAGAGCCGCTGAGCGGCAGCCTCGAGTCCACTACAGACCAGTGACCTTGCATGGGAGGGCGTGAAGCGTGAGCAAGAGTAAATTCGAACTGCTGGACGAAGCGCTGCTGTTCGAGATGGGTGGTACGCGCCGTCTGCTCCGCGGGCTGCGCGAGGCGGCGGCCGGAGAACGCGCGCGCGGTGATTTCGACCAGGCCCTCGAGCGATGGCTGGTCCTCAAGGCCGACCTCGACGCCGATCTCGCCGCTGGTGGCGGCAAGTTCGTCACCGATTTCATGGCGGGCATCGAGCCGACACTCTTCAGCGCGCGCGCGGTCTGGAGCCTGCGCGCGGCGCTCTGCTGGGCTCTCGGAACCCGCTCGGTCCAGCCGACCGCGCCGCGCGACGACTTTCCGCTTCGCGCCGAGGGAGACGTCATCATCCGCGCGCTGTTGCAGATGATCGACCCGTGGGAGAGCGAGACGATGCTCTCGTCGATGGAGCGACGCGTCGGCGAGGCGCTCAACGAATTCCTCCTGCGCCCCTCGCAGACCCAGGGGCTCGACGAGCTTGCGGAGATCGTCCTGATCGCGCGCGACTACATGTTCCGCGTGGAGTATCTGCCGCAACTCGACGAGACGCTCGAACATCACAGGGTGCGCGCCCGCGTGGAGCTCTTCCGGCCGGCGATCCAGCAGCTGATCGACCGGGTCTACCTGGTGTCGAGGGAGCTGATCCTCTACGGCCCGGCGGTGCAGAGTCCCTATTTCACGCGCGCCGAGACGGCGATGGTCGAAGACGGCCTGATGGATTCGATCTAGAGACTCGCGCTCCGCGCGTGGTGCGGGAGCGCGAAGTGTGGGGTTCACGGGCCGCTCGCCGGCAGACGTCCGGGGGCGGCGGACGGAGGGGTGGATGCGACCAGTCCCTTGGAGTCGAGTCGGAGCCCGGTCAGATCAGTTCCCGAAGCGTT
This sequence comes from Thermoanaerobaculia bacterium, assembly GCA_051305935.1. Lineage (GTDB taxonomy): Bacteria > Acidobacteriota > Thermoanaerobaculia > Gp7-AA8 > Gp7-AA8 > JACPDH01. The sequence continues at coordinate 2,080 of JBPPMG010000327.1, read as the reverse complement.
GCGTGGTCGTCCGCGTGCGCGCGAGGGATCCGCGCTATGCAGCGCGTTCGAACCCCGTTAGGCGGTGCCCGAGGGCCTGCCGCCCGCGCTCGCTCTGCCGCGAGTAGGCGCGGCGCTGCGCGATACTCGATTCTCCAATTCTCAATTCGCTGACGCGCCAGCGTCAGACTCAGCGGCCCGCGCCCGGCTTCCCAGCCAGAGCAGCAGCGCGCTCGCAGCGCATGCCGCGGGACAGACGAGGAGCGAATAGCGCATCTGCCCGGCATTCGTCGCGACGCCGAGCAGGTCGCTCAGTTTTCCGATGAGCGGCGCGCCGATGCCGTAGGCGACGATGTTCACCATCGAGAAGAAGATGCCGATCGCAAGTCCTCGGAGGTGCGGACCCGAGATCTCGTGGACGTCGGCCGTCGCCGGTCCGACCCAGAGGATCGATACTCCGTAGAGCACGATGTTCAGGGTCACGAGCAGCACGAGGTTGTCGACGAACAGGAGGCCGATCCAGAGCGGGACCGAGACGAGCGCCGCGGATGCAGTGAGCGCCATCCGCCCTCCGCGGAAGGCGCGCCTCATCCGGTCGGAGAGGTAGCCGCCGTATACCATCGCCGGAATTCCGACGATGACCGAAATGACGCCCGCGGCGACGCCAATCGTCATGATGCTCAGCTCGTGGACGCGCACGAAGAACGTCGGCACCCAGATGCCGAGGTTGTTCGACGCGAGACCGAGCAGCGCGTACCCCACGAGAAGGTAGCGGAGCGGCACCGACCGGAGGAGAAGCCTCCAGTCGCCGCTCGACTGAATCGCGGTCGACGACTCCATCCCGCCGCGCGGCCGCTCGCGCAGCAGAAAGACGAGGACCGCGAGGATCAGGCCGGGAAAACCGAGCAAGTAGAAGGCCCATCGCCATCCAAAGGCCTGGCCGATCCAGCCGCCGAGGAAGAAGGCAAGCCCTCCGCCGACGGCAATGCCCGATGAGTAGATCGACTGGACGGTCGCGCGGACCCGCACGGGGAAGTAGTCGCTGAGCAGCGAGAGCGCGGCGGGCCCGAGCGTCGCCTCGCCGACACCGACCATGACGCGGCAGAAGAAGAGTGTCCAGAAGCTGTCGCAGAAGCCAGTTAGGCCGGAGAAGAGACTCCAGATCGCGAGGCCCGCGCCGATGATGTTTTTTCGGGACTTCTTGTCGGCGAGCCGGCCGAACGGAATGCCGAGGAGCGTGTAGAAGATGACGAATGACGTTGTGCCGAGCAGCGCCAGCTGCAGATCGGAAAAATGCATCTCCGTCTTGATCGGCGTGAAGAGGATGTAGATCAGCGTCCGATCGAGGAAGTTGAGCGCATAGACCGTGGTGAGCAATCCGAGTGCGTACCAGGAGTACGCAGGAACCCGATCGGGAGTTGCGGTGGTGTCGGTCATTCGAGGATGCCTTCCGGACGCGAAGTGACGAGGCAGTGTAGGGCGAAGGCAGGCCAAAGGCCAGAGGTCAAAGGTCAAAGCAGACGGAGGCGATAGGCGAGGAGCAGGCGAGTGGCGGCACGGCGCTTCGTGTGGAAACCGAAATGAAGAATGTCGAATGAGGAATGAGGAATTGAGAATGAAAAGCAGGTGACCCCGGCTCCTGCTGCTCAGTGCTTCATTCCGCGTTCCTCGTTCGACTTTTCGGTTCTCGCGCGATTCTGCCCTGCCTGCTTTGACCTATGACCTATGACCTTCGTGCAAAACGAACGGCCCCCGCTTTCGCGGGGGCCGCTCGTTTTGCACCTTGCTGCTTTATCTACGGAACGATCAGCGTCACCTTGGCGCTTCGCGAGCCGGTGCCTTTCGCCTCGGTCGTGATGCGCGAGGGGTCGATGCCGTGGCGGCTGACGAGGTAGTCGCGCACTGCTTCGGCTCGACGGCGGTCGAGGTCGTTTCCGGCGCCCGTCTTTTCGGTGCCGTCGGTCATGCCGCCGACCATCGCGGTCGCGGTCGGCTCGGACTTCATGCGGAGCGCGACGTCGTCGAGCTGGGCCTTGGCGATGTTGGTGAGACGAGCCGAGGCGGCCTCGAACATGATGTCGTTCGCCATGATCTCCTGCGG
>JBPPMG010000257.1:0-5625 GCA_051305935.1 Thermoanaerobaculia bacterium | reverse complement strand
GAACATCGCCGCGCACCGCGAGCTTCTCGATCGATTCCGCGGTGATCTAGCGCGGATCGACGCAGTCTCGCTCCACGAGAAGGCGCAGCCGTCGCGCATCGAGCACGAATACTCGCGCGTCCTCTCGGGCGCCGCCGTCACGGTCGACGCCGGCTCCGTCGCCGCGCTCCGCAGCCTTTCCTACGTCCGGAGGGTCACGCCCGACTCCGAGGTGCGCGCGAGCGTCGAGCCGGGCATCGCGATGATCGGTGCCGACCTGGTCTGGTCGAACTTCTCCACACGAGGCGCCGGCGTCACCGTCGCGATCATCGATTCCGGCATCGACTACATGCACCCCGCACTCGGCGGAGGCATCGGCCCGTCGTTCAAAGTCGTCGGCGGGTGGGATTTCGTCAACGACGACGCCGACCCGATGGACGACGCCGGACACGGAACGCACGTCGCGGGAACCGTTGCCGCGAATTCCGACGATCTGCTCGGCGTCGCGCCAGAAGCGAAGCTTCTCGCCTACAAGGTCCTCAACTCGTTCGGCTCCGGATTTGTGAGCTACACCATCGCTGCGATCGAGCGCTGCGTCGATCCCAACGGCGACTTCGATATCTCGGATCGCGTCGACGTCGCGAACGCGAGCCTCGGCGGGCCCGGCAGCTCCGACGATCCTCAGTCCGAAGCCGTCGACAACGCCGCTTCCGTCGGGGTGGTCTTCTGCGTGGCCGCCGGAAACGACGGCACGTGGCAGGCGATCGGGAGCCCCGGCACTGCCGCGGGTGCGATCACCGTGGGCGCCGTCGACGGGAACGCGACGGTCGCCGACTTCTCCTCGCGCGGCCCCGTGGCGCTGAGCTACACGCTCAAGCCCGACGTCGTCGCGCCTGGCGTCGACGTGCGCTCGGCACTTCTCGGCGGCGGAACCGTCGGGGCAAGCGGAACGTCGATGGCGACTCCCCACGTCGCAGGCGTCGCCGCGCTCCTGCGCTCCATCCATCCCGGGTGGACCGCGGCACAGATCAAGAGCGCCATCGTGACCACGGCCGAGCCGGTCGACGCAAGTGTCATGGCTGCGGGCGCCGGCCGCGTCGACGCGCCGCGTGCGGCGTCGACCGGCACGACGGTCGAGCCCTCCTCGATCAACTTCGGCCGCGTCGAGGCGACGTCGCCCATCTGGTCCTCGCGGCGCCCTCTCCTGATCCGAAACGCATCGGGCGCGACGAAGAGCTACACGGTAACGACCTCTGGAGAAAGACCGGGCCTGGCGCTCACCGTCAGCGATCCGTCGTTCTCACTTCCTCCCGGCAGCGAGCGCGAGATCGAGGTCAGCGCGAGAGTCGACAACTCGACACTCCCGTTCCCTGACGACGGATCGCTCACCCACGGCGGCTTCGTCCTGATCGACGACGGCGCGACGCGCGCACGGGTCGCGTACGCGGTAATCAAGGGAGCGCGGATCCGCGTCGACTACACCGGAAACGAGTCCGTGTTCGGCGCTCTCATCGCAGCGGACGGCGTCGCCACGTACCTGCCGTCCGCGGGTGAGCGCAAGTTCGAGACGCTCGTCTCACCCGACACCTATGACGTGGTTCTATTCGGAATGACGGGCGACGAGCGGCCTAACCTCGTGATCGCGTTCGAGGGAGTGCAGGTCGGCGCGGACCGCGGGCTCCTCGCCTCGTACGCCAGCGCGAAACACACGATCTCGTTCGAAGCCTTCGACGAGAGCGGCAAACGCTTCGGCACGGCGCCCGGCTGGCTCGCAGGATGCAACCAGGAGCGGGTGGTCCTCCTGCCTGGCCATCCCGTCCCTTCGGTCTCGTTTCTCCTCGGTCAATCGCCAAACCTGCGCACTTCTGCGCTCAGCGATCGCTTCGCCGTACTGGGAAACGAGCTCTGCGTCGACGCGGCGCCGACGCGAATCCACAGCATCCAGTACGAGCCCGTTCGCGGGGTGAGCGCAGATCTTCAGCGAACCGCCGGCGGCGCCCATCTCGTCGCTCAGCCAATCGAAGTTCGCATCCCGGCGCCTGCTGACGGGGCGAAGGAGCTAAGCTTCACCAACCGGCTATTCATCGAGGGAGAGCCGTACTCGTTCCAGTGGCTCACGACCGTCGAGCTCCCGTCCGGGACACGCAACTGGAGCGGAACCATCTTTCTCGACTCTCCATCCGATCCGACGTACCGCTACTTCCCCGCGACCCGCGCCGAGAGCTTCGGCCCCGCGCGGTTCGGGAGCATGTTCAGCCGGCACCTGCGGCTGCTGCCTGGAGGCGTGAGCTCGTTCGATTCCGTAACGCCTCCGCCGACGGCCTACACGGCGGCGGCCGGGAAATCGCTCGTATTCGGCGCAGGAAGCGTCACCCCGAAGCTCGAGTTCATCGGAGCCGCGAACATCATCGCGAGAATCGAGCTCCGCGGCCAGCTCGACGAGCTCCGCGTCCCCGCCGAATCGAGAGTCGCGCTCTTCGCCAGCGACGGCACGCTGCTCGCGGAAGGGAACACAGAGGTCGAAATCGTCGACGTCATGGCCCGCCCCAGGCTCGAGCTCGAGGCGTCGACACACGAGGTGTACGGGCATCCCGGCGTGACGCGCATGACGGGCAGCTTCGGGGCCATGGAAGCGGATCCGTATCCGCCGACGCTTACTTCGATGCTGCTCCTCGACGGAGACGGCTCGAGACTGATTGACCGCGCACGCAGCGGAACCGCGCCGCGCATCTGCTTCTCGGCGAACGACCTCGCCGACGAGCCCGCCGGGGTCAGCCTCCGATACAAGCGATCGGACGCGAGCGCATGGACGGAGCTTCCTGTCCAGACCGTGGGACGCGATTATGAAGGGGTGGGCCGAGAGCCGCGCGGCACGATCTTCGAAGGCGATCTCCGCGCCCTCGCCGCGAGCGAAGGGGTCTACGACCTCCGGATCGACATCGTCGATCGCGCCGGCAACACGACCTCGGTCGTCAGCGCCCCAGCCATCGCAATCGTCGACGGAAGGCACCGCCCGGTAAGGCGATAGCAGAGACGGGGTCAGAGAGACCAGAAGAGACGGGGTCACACCTAAAGTATAAAAAACTCGCTTCGGAAATCGCGCTTCTGGTCTTCCCCTCCGCGCCGCACATTTTGACCGGCGGGCGAGCAGCAGGGGCAGAGCTTCGTTCCTCAGTCAACGACCGGGCCTGCCGTCTCAATCTACCTCTCGCTCGAATGCTCACTCGAGCCAGACGATCCCGCCTCGCGACGGCGGCGGCACGTCATACCCCATGGTGACGGGCGATACACGGCGATGCGATCCCATGCGGCGACCATACCGACTCGTTCGTGATGAACTGCGGAACAGGAGTCGAGTGCGCGTCCTCCTTGTAAATTCGAATCGCTGCCGCGATCTCGTCGCAGCTCCGCCGATCGGCCTCGCCTATGTCGCGACGGCCGCCGCGGACGCCGGTCATGACGTCCGCGTCTCCGACCTGCTGTTCGGCACGGATCCGGACGGCGACCTCGCTCGCGCGCTGCGCGAACTCGATCCCGACGTCGTCGGCCTCTCGGTCCGCAACATCGACAACGTCGTGCGCCAGAAGCTCGAGAGCTACGTCGGCGGCGTCGAGTCGCTGATCCGCACCATCCGATCCGTGTCGCGCGCCCGGATCGTAGTCGGCGGCCCGGCGATCTCGATCCTAGCCGATCGTGCCCTCGAGATCTTCGATGCCGACTTCGCAGCCGTGGGAGAGGGCGAGACGATCTTGCCGGCACTCCTCGACTCTCTTGCAAGCGGAGCGAACGGCGAAGGAATCGAGGGGCTATTGTGCCGTCACGATTCCGGTATCGCACCGAGGCCTCCGGCACGACTGCCGCGATTCGGCGCCTCCGGCCTCGAGCGGTGGATCGACTGGAGCCTCTACTCCAGGCGAGGCGCGACCTGGCCGATTCAGACGAGGCGTGGCTGTCCGCTCGGCTGCTCGTACTGCACCTACCCGGCAATCGAGGGAAGTCTCGTCCGGTTTCGCGCCCCCGAAGAGGTCGCCGACGAGATTGCGCACGTCGCGAAGACGATCGCGCCGAAAACCTTCGAGTTCGTCGACTCCACCTTCACCGTGCCGGAGTCTCACGCGATGAAGCTCTGCGAGGAGATCATCCGGCGAGACCTTCGCGTGACACTCTCGGCCATGGGTGGAAACCCCGCTGGAATCTCCGCGCAACTGCTCGGCACGATGAAGCGTGCCGGGTTCAACTCGTTGATGGTCTCGCCGGAATCGGCGAGCGAGACGATGTTGCGAAGCTACCGGAAGGGGTTCGGCGTCGCCGAAGTCGCGAGCGCTGCCGAGGCCGTTCGCGCGTCGGGCCTCGCCAGCGCGTGGTTCTTCATGCTTGGAGGACCGGGCGAGACCATGGAGACCGTCGACGAGACGATGAGCTTCATCGAACGACAGCTTTGCTGGCCTAACTGCCTGGTCATCGTGATGACAGGAGTTCGCGTCCTTCCCGGCAGCGAGCTGGCGCGAGCAGCATTCGAGAGCGGGTACCTCGCGCCCGGGATCGACCTCGCGCAACCCGTCTTCTACGTCTCGCCCGGCCTCGATGAGGCGCGCGTGCTCCAGCGCGTCAACCAGTCGATCGCGCGCAACCCGGGCATCGTCCACTCCTGCGAGGAGGGACAGTCGTCGTTCCAGACAATGATCGACCGGCTGCTGCACACCGCGGGCGTCGCGCCCCCGTTCTGGCGCTTCGTCCCGCGCTACTTGCGAATCCCGCCGCTACCGTATCTGCGAGCCCACTATCCGCCCATCGGAGCGGCGGCGAGTTGACCGACGAGGTGATCGTGACGAACGAACGAGCCCTACGCATTCTCCTCGTGAAACCGAGCCCGACCCTCGGGCCGATTCTCGGACTGCAGGGGTTCTCGCTGCTCGAGCCGCTGGAGCTCGGCCTTCTCGCCGCGGCGATCCCCCGCCGGCACGACGTTCGAGTGCTCGATCTCCGTCTCGCGCGCTGGCCGCAGCGAGCCTTCGTGCAGATGCTGCGTCGCTTCCGCCCCGAACTGATCGGCTTCACCGGCTACACGCACGAGGCATCGGCAGGCAAGGCGCTTGCTCGTGCGGCTCGAAGCGAGTGCCCCGGAGCGACGATCATCGTCGGCGGACACCACGCCACCGTGGCACCCGAGGATTACGACCTCGAAATCTTCGACGCGGTCGTTCGTGGCGAGGGAACCGGCCCATTCCGCACGATCGTCGACGCTGTTGAGCGCGGCGACGGCATCGCGGCGGCGCCGATGGTTCGAGTTCGCGGGGTCACTCCCGATCCCGCCGACGCCCGTGCGTGGCCCGCCTACCCCGATCCCGCGACGATTCCCGCCCCACGCCGCGACCTCTGGGACTCGCGCTCGTATCGCTCGGTCTGGCTCTGCGAAGAGATGCCGCGATGGTCGACGATCTACCCGCGCGTGTCGCTCGTTCGCTCGTCGTACGGGTGCAAGATGAGTTGCACCTTCTGCATCGTGCCGTATCTCTGCAACGGCGAGCACCGCCCCCGCCCCGCGGACCTCGTGGCGGACGAGATCGCGGCGGCGCCGGCCGATCACATCTACTTCGTCGACGACGAGAACTTCATCGATCCCGAGCACGGATGGCAGCTCGCCGA
>JBPPMG010000027.1:0-3012 GCA_051305935.1 Thermoanaerobaculia bacterium | reverse complement strand
GTCCGAGCGTCTCGCGGATGAGCTGGTTCTTCCGCTCATCGAGCGTGACGAGGTCGTGGTCCTTCCCGGTTTCATCGCGCGCGGCCCGTCGGGGGAAGTCGTAACGCTTGGCCGCGGCGGTTCGGATTTCTCGGCCGCGATCGTCGCGCGCAGCCTTCGCGCCTCGGAGCTCACGCTCTGGAAGGAGGTGCACGGGCTGATGACCGCCGACCCGCGCGCTGTCGCCGAGGCGCGGGTGATTCCGGAACTGCATTACAGAGAAGCCGCGGAGCTCGCGTACTACGGCGCGAAGGTGCTGCATCCGCGAACGATGATCCCGCTGATCGAGCGTGGCATTCCGCTGCGCATCCGCAACACGTTCGACCCGGATTTCGAGGGGACGCGGATCGCGGGCGACGTCGAGCCCGGGGCGTATCCGGTGAAGGCGCTCTCCGCGGTACCCGCGCAGGCGCTGATCACGATCGAGGGGAACGGGATGATCGGCGTCCCCGGCATCGCCGGACGAACCTTCGGAGCGCTCTCAAACGCCGGGCATTCGGTCTCGATGATCAGCCAGGCGTCGAGCGAGTCGAGCATCTGCTTCGTCGTGCCGCAGACGGAGGCGGACGACTGTGTGGCCGTGTTGCGCGAGACGTTCGCGCCGGAGCTCGAGCGCCGCCTGGTCGACGACATCCGCGCGATGAAAGAGCTCGCGCTCGTGGCGGTCGTGGGGCTCGGCATGCGCGGCACGCCCGGCATCGCCGCGCGCGTCTTCTCCGCGTTCGGACGCGAGTCGGTCAACATCATCGCGATCGCCCAGGGCTCCTCGGAGCTGAACGTGACCATCGTGATCGGAGAGCGTGACCTGCCGGTGGCGCTCAGGTCGCTCCATCGCGAGTTCCAGCTCACGAAACTCCGGCCGCTCGCCTCCGCGCCGGAGCGCGAGGCGTCGGTCGCGCTCTTCGGTGTGGGACGCGTCGGCCGCGAGCTCGTGCGGCAGATCGCGAGCCAGCAGACGTTCCTGGCGAACGAGCGCGGCGCGACGGTGCGGGTCGTCGCGCTTGCCGACCGTTCCGGGCTCGTCGCCAGCGAGCAGGGGATCTCGGGGCCAGGTCTCGAAGAAGCGCTGGAGAAAAAAGAGCGAGGGGAGGCTCTCGTTCCGGGTGGCGCGTCACGCACTGGCGACGCGCTGCGCAACGCCGTTCGCACGGGGCTCTGGGCGCTGCCGCTCCGGCGTCCTGTTTTCGTCGACGCGACGGCGGAGGAGAGCGCCCCGCTCGTGCTCGACGCGCTCAGGAATCACGCGCACGTCGTCCTGGCGAACAAGAAGCCGATGGCGGTTCCGCAGGCGATGTTCGACGAGATCGTGGGCACCGCGCGCGAGAACAACCTCCAGCTCCGCTACGAGGCGACCGTCGGCGCGGGTCTGCCGATCCTGGACACGTTCGCGAAGCTGCAGGACGCCGGTGACGAGGTGCTCACCGTGGACGGCTGTCTCTCCGGGACTCTCGGCTTCCTGATGACGAAGCTCGAGGACGGCATGGCGTACTCCGAGGCGGTGAAGCAGGCGTGGGAGTTAGGCTACACGGAGCCCGACCCTCGCGACGATCTCTCCGGCATGGACGTCGCGCGCAAGGCGCTCATCCTCGCTCGCACGCTCGGCATGCGACTCGATCTCGCCGACATCGCGGTCGAAAAGCTCTATCCCGACTCCGCGGACGATTCCGACGCGAAGCGTTTTCTCGAGAAGCTGAAGGACGTCGACCTCGAGATCGCTGCGCGCATCGCCTCGGCGAAGAGTCGAGGGTGCGTGCTGCGCTACGCGGCGCGGATTGGCGGAGGCAGCGTGCGGGTCGGGATCGAAGAGGTCGGCCAGGCGTCGCCGATGGGGCGGCTGCGCGGCACGGACAACCAGATCGTCATCCGGACGAGGCGCTACGACACGAATCCGCTCGTCGTCATCGGGCCCGGGGCGGGTGCAGAAGTGACAGCAGCGGGCGTGCTCAACGACATCGTCGCGATCGCAACCCGCGAGGAACGCCGTTCACGCTTCGCGCTCGCTGGGGCGTCGTCGTGAAGCGCGTCTCGGTCTTCGTCCCGGGGAGCATCGGCAACGTGGGCCCTGGGTTCGACGTGCTGGGGCTCGCCATCGACGGCATCGGCGACACGGTGACGGTCGACCTTGGAGCGGCCGGGGAAGAGGATTGCGTCGAGATCCGCGGTGTACACGCGGAGCGCATTCCGACGGAGCCGGCGAAGAACACCGCGTCGATCGCCGCGCGGAGCCTGCTTCGTGCGAGAGGTGAGAGCGCCGCGTTGAAGGTGACGATCGAGAAGCAGCTTCCGCTCGCCGGAGGAATGGGCGGCAGCGCGGCGAGCAGCGTCGGCGGCGCGTTCGCGACGGCGATGCTCCTCGGCTGCGAAAGCGAAACGAGCGCGATCCTGGCCGCGGCGCTCGACGGCGAAGCCGCGGTAGCGGGCAGGCATCTCGACAACATCGGCCCGTCGCTCCTCGGCGGGCTCGTCTGCGTCGTGACGAACGATCCTCCCGACATCGTCAGGCTGCCGCTCGCCGATGGCTGGTGGCTCGCGCTCGTGACGCCGTTCATCTCCGTCGAGACGAAAGCCGCGCGCAAGGTGCTGCCCGACGTGGTCGATCGCGCGACGTTCGTCGCGCAGATGGCGTCGACGACGGCGACGGCGTACGCGTTCGCGACGGGCGACGGAGAGCTGATGCGCCGCGCGCTGGTCGACCGCTTCGCCGAGCCGCGACGGAGCGCGATGATCCCGGGCTTCGCCGCGGCGAAGAAGGCGGCACTCGAGGAAGGGGCGTTCGCCTGTACGATCAGCGGAGCGGGGCCCACGCTGTTCGCTGTGACCCGGAACGAAGGTGTCGCGCGCGCTGCGGCCGGCGCCATGCAGTTCGCGTTCGCTCCGCTCGGCTCGTCGGCGCACGTCGCGCCGGCCGGACTCTCGGGGGCGAGGGCGGTATGACGCAATTCAACGAATGGCTGCAGTGTGTCGGTTGCGAGA
>JBPPMG010000231.1:0-26563 GCA_051305935.1 Thermoanaerobaculia bacterium | reverse complement strand
GTGGCGCAGGCACTCCTGCCTGCGCGTCGCCGAAGGCGACCGCGCCGCAGGACACGTCGTTTGATTCGAAAGGGCGGCGCTTTGCGCCGCGCGCAGACAAGAGTGTCTGCGCCACAATGCAACGCGCAGGTCGATCAGGGCGCGCACCTCACTTGCCCTTCATCGCCTGGATCGCTTCCTTCAGTTTTTCGTTGAACGCAGGCGTGCACTGGTTGTGGGGAATGTGGCCGCAATCGGCAATCGCGGTGAGCGTCGCGTTCGGGATCAGCGACTTGTAGTGTTCCGCGTACTCGATCGTCGCGATGCCGTCGTCCTTGCCCCAGACGAGGGCGACGGGGAAGGTGACCGACGGGAGTTTCGAGTCGAGGAGGTAGGGCGTCACGTCGACGGAAGCGAGCCTGGCGACCTGGCTCGACGGCGCGCGGCGAACGAGATCGTCGAGCACGTAACCGGGGACCGGCGGCCCGCTGGGCCCTAGCACGGCCTCGACCACGGTGCGCGCCTCGTCGCGGTTCTTCGGCAGGAGGCTCGGCCCCTTGTAGTCGATGGCGACGCCGCCGGCGTTCTCGAGCACGACGCCCGCGGTGCGCTGCGGATTCTCGAGCGCCCAGAGCATCGCCAGCCAGCCGCCTAACGAGTTACCGACGAGGATGACTTTCTCATTCGGGCACTCCTTGTCGATGACTGCGCGCATGCCGCCGAGCAATGTCTCGAACTCGAGCGGCCCCGACGCAGGCGCGCTCTCGCCATGGCCCGGAAGATCGAGGACGACGACCTTGTGCCCGTCCTTGAGCGCTTCGATCGTGCCTTTCCAGAGCCCCGACTGGTCGTTCGCGCCGTGGACGAGGACGACCGCAGGACCCGTTCCCACGGTGAAGTAGGTGACAGCGCCGGCCGGCGCATCGACCGTCTTCTTCTCGCATCCGATGCCGCGGAGCGAGCGCCGGCTCATCGACTCCATCGTCGCGATCGGGTTGTGGAAGAAGTACCAGACCGCTCCGCCGATGGCGACGATCACGATGACGAGAAGTGCGAGCGCAACGAACATGATGGTGCGAAACATGGGGTTACTCCTCGATTAGAGGCCAAAGGCCAGAGGCCAGAGGCCAGAGCAAGCGGCGATGGGCCAGTACTCCGGTTCTCGTTCATTGTTGGTGACCAAGGGAGAGACCACTGGATCACGGACAAGCTACATGCTGCCAAAGTCTAACGGGTCAGGCGGTCACGCGTCTTCCGCGCGCCTGCTTTGGCCTCTGGCCTCTGGCCATTGGCCTTCGGCTTTTGGCCTGCCTTACATCCTCACCGCCGCCGCCGCCTGGTTATATCCGACTCCGGAGCCGACGAGGACGACGAGGTCGCCAGGGCGGATCTTCTTCTTGTCGAGGGCGTCGTGCAGCGCCATCGGGATGCAGGCGGAGCCGGTGTAGCCCCACTCCTCCATGATCATGTGCGTCTTCGACATCGGCAGACCGAGTTCGTTCATGACGAGCTCGATCGTCGGCTTGCGGACCTGCGTGAAGACGATGAAGTCGATTTCCGAGACGCCGAAGCCGCTGTTCTGCGCGAGCTTCCGGACGACCTTCGGCCAACCCTCGTTGTTGATCTCCGGCGGGTAGCGATCGATCATTTTGACGGCCGTTCGACCCGCACGAACAGCCTCCTCGGTCGCGGGCTCGGCAGTGGCTCCGGCGTAGATTCCCCAGCTTTTCGCGTAGGCGCCGTCTGCCTGGAAGGCGGCGCCGAGAAAGCCCGCGGACTCGGAGCGCTCGAGCACCGCGGCTCCCGCGCCGTCTCCGTAGAAGAAGAGCATCGGGTCGTCGGGCAAGGCGAGCTTGTGCATCATGTAGACGCCGATGACGAGGACGCACTTGATCGTCTTGTTCGACGCGATGATTCCCGCCGCGGCGGCAAGGCCGGTCGGAAACGAGGCGCAGGCGCAGCCGACGTCGAACGTTCCGGCGTTCTTCGCGCCGAGCTTGTACTGCACGACGACGGACGTTGCAGGCGTGACGTAGTCGGGGGAGTCGGTTCCGAGGACGATGAGATCGACGTCTTCGGGGGCTTTGCCGGCTCGCTCGAGCGCCTGCTGTGCCGCGCGGACCGCGATGTCGGACGCCGCCCAGTCTTCGGGCGCCCACCAGCGGCGGAGGATCCCGGTCGACGCTTCCATCTTGTCGACGAATTCGGGGAACTTCTCGTTGAAGCGTGCGCGGAGGTCGTCGTTGGTTACTTCTCGTTCGGGGAGGTACATCCCCGTCGATGCAATTTTCGCGAACATGGTCACCTTTCGGTCCGGCGCCGCGATGCGGCGCATGTGAATGGAGCGGCGTGCGGTTTTCCGTTGGTTCGTCGGGGTTCAGATCCGGGAACCGGGCTCCTGCGCCGCTACGCGGCGCGTATCAAAGAGGTGGCGCGGTGACCCCCGGCTGAAGCCGGGGGCTACCGATCCTGCGCCGCTACGCGGCCGCATCTGTGGTTCGTCGCCATCCCCCGGTCTTCGACCGGGGGCTAAGATCGGCCGGCGCTACGCGCCGCAATTGCCAATGAACAATGCAGCCTAACAACTAACAACTAACAACTAACAACCTCCGTCCCCCCTACGTGCCGATCACGATGCCGCCGTCGACGCACAGGACGGTCCCGTGGACGAAGGTCGCATGGTCGGAGGCGAGCCAGACGTAGGCGTCGGCGATGTCCTCGGGGCGGCCCATGCGGCCGACCGGGGTTTTCGCGACCATGCCCTCGAGCACCTTGGGCGGCATCGCCTGCACCATTTCGGTCGCGATGAAGCCGGGTGCGACGGCATTGACGCGGATCTTGAACTTACCGAGCTCGCGAGCCCAGGTCTGTGTCATGTTGATGACCGCGGCCTTCGTCGCCGCGTAGTTCGTCTGGCCGAAGTTTCCGTGGTGGCCGACGACGGATGATGCGTTCAGGATCACGCCGCCTCCGCCGGTGATCATCCGCGGAACGACGGCGCGTGTGCAGACGAAGACTCCCTTGAGGTTGACGTTGATGACGGAGTCGAACTGCTCGTCGCTCATCGTCGAGACGACCGCACCGTCCTTGTACTTCACCAGCATTCCGTCGCGCAGGATTCCCGCGTTGTTCACGAGCACGTGAACGCCGCCCCACGTCTCGACGATCGCGGCGACCGCGGCTTCGACTTCTGCCGCATTCGTGACGTTGACCTTCTGAAACATCCCGTCGCCGCCCGCGGCGCGAAGCGATGCGACGAGCGCATCGGTATCCTTTTCGACGACGTCCCAGGCCGCGACCTTTGCTCCTTCGGCGGCGAAGCCGAGAGCGGTGACGCGGCCGATGCCGGCGGCTGCGCCGGTGACGATGACGACTTTACCGTTGAGACCAGATTCCCGTTTCACTGGAGATTCCTTTCAGGATCCGCGGCGGCCCCGCCAGAAGTGGCGGGGCCGCGCAGATGACAGGGTGAGCGTTAGAAGGCGTAGCGGAGGCCGAGCTGGATCTCGCGGCCCGGCAGCGTCGCGCGGTAGTTCCCGAAGTTGGGATTCGCGCGGTACGGCAGCGCCGGATTCGCGAGCGTCGGTCCGCCGAGGAACTCGGCGCTGTCGATCGAGTTGATGTCGTAGTTCGTCTCGTCGAAGAGGTTGAACGCCTCGACGATCACGTCGATGTTTCCGTCTCCGATCGCGAAGCCCTTCGTCAGCCGGAGGCTGAACTGGCTGAAGCTGTCGCCATCCTCGGAGTTGCGCTCGACGCCCGCGGCGCGATCGGAGTTCTTCCCGTCGCCGTTGAAGTCGTAGCCGAGACGACGGTTCCAGGGCTGGCCCGAACCGTACTCCCAGATCGGGGCGACAGTCATCGCCCAGGGGGCGCGGAAGACGCCGCTGATCACGACTCGATAGTCCTCGGTGCCGCGCGCCGGGCCCCACTCAGCTTCGATGTCGGCCGGGTCGCTCGGGTAGCCGAACGGGAACTCGGGGCTGAAGTCGTCGCTGATGTTCTTCTTGTCGGCGAAGGTCACCGAGCCGGTGAGGATGTGGCCGCCGGGGATCGTGCCATTCAGCCCAAGGACCAGGGCGCTGTACTCCGAGTGGCCGTCGTTCGTGTAGGTATTGATCTGGTTCCACGAGGCGTTAGGGCGGGTCGGGTTCGAGTTGCCGTTCCAGTTCACGTCGCGGACGACGATTTCGTTGTCGCCTTCGACGTAGATGCCGTCGATGTCGAAGTAGAGGCCGCTGTTGCCGAGGCGCGTGGTCACGCCGAGGCTGAACTGCGTGGCCTCCGGCGAGTCGAACTCGTTGGCGAGCAGCGTGATGTCGGCCTTGAGCGGGAGGCCCGTCGTTGTCGGGTTGTTCGGGTCGAGGGCGAACGCCGGAAGTCCGAGAAGGGCGCCGTTGAGGCGGGTCTGAAGGATGCGGCCAGTCACGCCGTTCTGCTGCAGCTCGGTGAACGAGGGAACGAGCAGGTAGCGGCCGGTGAACAATCCCGCGCCGCCGCGCGCGACGATCGTGCCTTCGCCCGTCACGTCCCAGTTGATGCCGAGCCGCGGCTGGAAGTTGTCCGTGTCGGTGTCGCGGCCGTTCGGAACGAGCGGGTGCGTGAAGTCGGGGTTGTTGCCGTCGGTGTCGTAGTCCCAGCGGAGACCGAGGTTGACCTTGAGGTTGGCGCTCGGGCGCCACTCGTCTTCGATGAACACGCCATAGAGCGACGTGTCGACGTCCACTCTCGCCGAGCCGGTGCCGTAGGCGTAGGCGAGCGGAAGCGCGCGCGTGTCGGTGACGTAGATGAAGAGGCCGCTCGGATAGACGGGGATGTCGGAGGTCTCGTCGAGGAAGGCGGCGGAGAAGCCGGCCTTCACGTTGTGATTGCCGCCGCCGAGGACGAAGTGGTACGTGTCTCGGATCTCGATGACGTCGCCCTCACCGAGGATGTCGCCGGTGATGTTGGCTCCCGTCTGGAGCGTGGCGCCGGAAGAGAACCACTCGGACACGGCGTCGGAGTTGGTGGGCTCGAAGTACTTGCGATGGCCGAACTGGAAGCGGAGCTCGTTGAAAGTGCTGCCCGAGGCCGCCCAGTTGTGCTCGAGAGCGATGTTGTAGTTGTCGCGCTCGAGCGTGTAGCCGTACGACTCGGCGGCGATACCGCCGACGCGGAAGTTGTCTTCCTCGTAGGTTTCGTACGCCAGGCGCGCCGCGAGGCTCTGACTGTCGCTGATGCGATGGTTGATCGAGCCGAAGGCGAGCGACTGGACGAAGGGGTGGTCGAGGTCGGCGGCCTGCGATGTGAAGGCGCCGCCCGGACGGAACAGGGCGATGTTCTCCTCGTCGACCTGCTCGAACGAGGCGAAGAAGTGGGTCTTGTCGACGACGATCGGGCCGCCGACGGTGAAGCCGAGCTGGTAGCGGGTGTAGGGAAGATCGCCGACCTCCAGCTCGCCCGCCTCACGGAAAGCGTCGTCACGGTAGAAACCGAAGACCGTTCCTTTCAGGTCGTTGGTGCCCGACTTCGTGACGATCGAGAGCGCGCCGCCGGCCGAGCCGCCGATCTCCGTGTCGAAGCGGTTCTGCACGACGCGGAACTCGCGGATCGCGTCCTGTGAGAAGCGGGTGCGCGAGAGGCCGAGGGCCTGGTCGGTGAAGTCGACGCCGTCGACCATGATCGTCGACTGCGACGCGTTGCCGGCGGAGCCGATGACCGGGCCGCCGCCGATGAAACGGAAGCCGCCGCGCTCGCGCTGAACGCCGGGCGCGATGAACGCGAGGCGCTGGAAGTCGCGGTCCGCGACGGGGAGCGATTCGATCTGTTCGGGGACGATGTTCGACGAGGTGTCGGACTTGAAGACGTCGACGACCTGGACGAAGGCTTCGACGGTGATCGCCTCGGAGGCCTGCGGCCTGAGGGTCACGCCGACTTTGTTCGTCTGGCCGACGCGCAGGACGATGCCTTTCTGCTCGACGACGGCGAAGCCCTCGAGCTCGGCGGTCATCGTCCAGCTCCCGGGCGTGAGGCCGGCGAAGCGGGCGAGACCGTTCGCGCCGGTGACATCGACGGAGGTCGCGCCGGTCGCGGGATCGCGGAGCGTGACGGTGACGCCCGGGATCACGGCGTTCGACTCGTCGACGACGCTGACCTCGATGACGCCCTTGTCGACCTGCGCGGTCGCAGCGAAGGGGATCAGCGCAAAGACGAGTACTGCGAGAAGGAAGCGGGAGAAACGCGAAGGTCGGTGCAGCATTCTCAATCCCTCCAATGTGGGGCCCGCCGGCCCGGTGAATGATGTTGTTGTAAAAAACGAACAGTCGATAGGTTTTATAAGACTAGGGACAGTTTTCAGGCTTGTCAAATGAGTTTTTCAAGGTGTTTACATGCTTGACAGGCGGGGTTGGGGCGTTGAACATATCGGCTGTTCGGTTTTTTATGACCAAAGTGCTCGCACACAAACTCGACGGTACCGGCCCGCCGCTCCTGCTTCTGAACGGCGGAATGATGTCGATTGGCGCGTGGGATCCGATCGCGCTTCCCCTCGCGGAGAGCTTCCACGTCATCCGGTGCGATCTGCGCGGGCAGTTTCTCTCTCCCTTCACAGAGGCCGAGCCGGAGCCCGACTCGTACACCCTCGCGGATCACGCCGCCGACGTCATCGCTCTTCTCGACCATCTCGGCGTCGAGCGCGTGCATCTCGCGGGAACGTCATTCGGTGGAGAGGTCGCGATGATCGTCGCGGCGGATCACCCTGCGCGCGTCGCATCGCTCGTCGTGATGACCGCAACCGACCGACTCACGCCGAAGATGCAGGCAGCTGCGCGCGCTCTCGAGACTCAGACCCGCGCAGCGGCCGACGGAAGTGTGGGCGGCGGCGCGCTCTTCCGCGCGCTGGCCCCGGGCGCCTTCAGCGAGGGCTGGCTCGCCGCGCAGCCGCCCGGCTTCATCGAGATTCGCGCGCGCCAGTTCGACAGTTTCCCGCGCCACTTCTTCGCGGGGATCGCATCGATCATGCGGTCGCTCCGCGGGCTCGACATCGTTTCGAAGCTTCCGCACATCGCCGCGCCGACGCTGGTGATCGGCGCCGGTCTCGACCGAACGTTCCCTCCGGAGCACTCCCGCGCCATTGCCGAGGCGGTACCTGGCGCGCGACTGGAGATGCTCGAGGAGTGCGGCCACGCGGCGGTCGTGGAGTCGCCAGCCCGGATCGTCGAGCTTGTCCGGGACTTCGTGCGCTCCTGCGAAGCAGGGCAACCGTGACGAATCACGGTTGCCTCTCGCTAAGGAACCGGCGGTTCACTACTGCGCCGGGATGTACGCGGGATCGCCGCTGGCGTTGTCGATCGACGAGGCGTAGGCGGTGACCTGGCCGCTGCCCGAGACGACGCGAACGAGCAGGCGCCCGTTGAAGACGTTGCTAAACCCCATCTGACGGAAGACGGAGTTCACCTGCCGGAACTCGAACGGGGCGAGAGTCATGCGCATCGTCGGAGCCGCCAGGCTTCCGGGCACGACGGCCGCAATTTCGACGGTCACCGCAGCGCCGGTCATCTCGGTGATGCCGACGTTGCAGCGTAGTCGATCCGACTCCTCCGCCTGCATGATCTGCAGCGCACGCCCGCCTAACCCGGTGGCCTGCGCGGCCGTCACGGCGGGGATGAACTGTCCGAGCGTTCCGTTCGACTGCTGGTTGTAGGTGCGCGCCGTCGCTACGAGGTTTGCCGCTCCGGAGGTCGTCACGTGCAGCGCGCCGCCCGTGTCGGCCACGCCGAACGTCGTGCGAAGGACATCCTCCAGCACCTCGACGCTTCCCGGCCCGACTGTCAGCAGCCTCGTGAGGGGATTCGCCGGATCGCCCTGGCGGTACAGCGTCATCGTCGCGGCGATCGGCTCGGTCGATGAATTGAAGACTGCGACGTCGCTCCGCCAGCGGTTCTCTCCGCTCACGAAGTCGGCGACTCCCGGGAGGACGAGGCGGCTCGCGCCGTTGCCTCCCAGCGTGACCGCGGGGACGAAGGTGGGATCGCTCGTCCCTCCGTCGACGACGGAGGCGTACGCGGTCACCCTTCCGGTCAGCGAAGTGACACTCACTTCCGCGCGCGCGTTCTCCGCGGTGATCCCCATCTGCGCGAGGAGCGAGTTGACCTGCAGGTGCTCGCCGGGCTTGAGCGCGATCGTGGTTTCGCCGAGCAGCGAGCCGCCCGAGCTGAAGATGCGGACGAGCAGTTGCGCGGCCTGGCCCGAGCCCTCGACGAATCCGAAGTTCGTCCGGAAGCCGAGCGACTGCGAGACCTGCTGCATCGAGAGCAGCGAGGCTGGCGCACCCGGCTGCGAGCCTGCACCGATGAACGAGCCGTAGGCGATCGCGGGGATGAACTGGCCGAACGAGCCGAAAGGCGTGGTGTTGTACGTGCGGCTCGATGCGAGCGTGGCGCCGTCTCCCGTGCCGTTCGGATTCGCAGGGGCCGTGAGCGGCCGCACTTCGATCACTCCGGTCAGGCTCGCCTGCGCGGCGCCGTACCAGCTCCGAACGATGTCGTCGAACGCGAGCACTTTGCCGGCGCCCACTTCGACGACCGCGCGTTTGCCCTCGAGGGTTCCGTCGACGTTCGACGGGGTGAAGTTGAGCTGATACTTCTGAGACCTCGCGGTCGTGTTCGCGACGCGAAGATCCGACTGCCAGGTGCCGGTAGCCGAGTCGGCGTGGAGTACCGCCGGGATGACCAGCGCGTAAGGCGGGGGCGTGGTCTTCGGATCGGGAGTCACCGGGGAAGCGAGCCCGACCGAGGCCCCGACCGAGGACTTGCCCGCCGCTTGCGTCGAGCGCGAGGACGACGCGGTCTCGATGTCGAGCACGGCGCTGCTCGTTCCTCCCGGCAGCGACGACGGGTCGGCGGAGAGCGCGACCGCGAGGCTTCCGCCCGCAGGGATCGTTCCCGTCGACGGGGTCGCCGTGAGCCATGGCTCGCTCGGGGTGATCGAGACGTCGACCGCGGCCGCGGCCCGGCGCGACGAAGGCGCGTCGGAGCACTCGAAGACCTGACCCTCAGTGCCGGCGCAGAGCAGGAGCGTCCGGCCGATCGGGTCGATCGAGCCGATCTGCGCCGACTGTTCGGTTGCCGTGACCACGACTCTTACGGGACGCGAGTACGGGCCGCGCTGCTGGTTGCAGTCGGCGATTCCGCGCACCCTGAAGTAGACCGTCGCCGAGGCCGCGCCCGCCTGCAGGGGCGGGGCCGTGAACTCGACGAAGTCGGTCGTCGGCAGCACGGTCGAGCCCGCGAAGTCAGGGAGCCCCGTGTCCGCGTTGACGTTCGAGCTCTGCTGCACTTCGTAGATCGTGCTTCCGGGGACCCGATCCCAGAGGAGCTTGAACTTCTCTCCGGTAGTGACTTCAGCGACTGCTGACGCGGCGGGAGCGTCCGGTACGCCGCACGGCGGCGGCGGAATCACGCGGAACCCGCTCTTCGACGATGCGAGCCCGCTGCAGCCCTCGGCGCCCGCCTCGATCCACCAGGTCGTGACGCCCAGAGGCAGCGGCACGATCGCCTCGGTCCGCGCGGAAGGAACGTTGATGAAATACGGCTGCGCACCGAGCGCCTCGATCCAAAGCGTGTACCCGGTCGCGCCGGCAACCGGCGTCCACACGAACGTGACCGGGGAGGTGAGCTCCGAGGCGCCGTCGGCGGGAGACAGGGTCGTCGGCGGACGAGCCGTGCACGACGAGACGACGTCGAACGAGATTGCCGGCGAAGAGACAGACGGGCAGCCGTTGACGAGTGTTTCGATGAACCAGCTGTACGCCCCGGCCGAGACTCGCGTCGCGTACGAGAGCTCTTCGGTGGTAGTGAGCAGCGTCGGCGTGCCCGACTCGCCGGTGAGCCAGAGGCGATACGCGAGCGCGCCGCTCACTCCGCTCCAGCGGAACTCGATGTCGACGCCGTCGGGCTGATCGCTTCCCTCGGCGGGGGCGAGCAGCGCCGCGGGGTTGCTCGTGCACGACGTGGAAACGAGAACGGTGAACTGCGAGCGCGTCGACTCGGTCGAGGGACAGCCGATGAAGAGAGCCTCGACGTACCACTCGATCGTGCCGAACGGAGTCGGGATCGTCAACGTCTCGACGGTGGCCGGAGTCGCGCCGAGGAGTTGTGGCTCGCCGCCGTCGACCGAGACCCAGAGCCGGTACTCGTCGGCTCCGCTTACGCGCGTCCACTCGTAGGTCACCAGGGAGGTCGGAGAAACCGCTCCCTCCACGGGCGAGAGGAGGCGGGGAGTATCGCGATCGCACGATCCTGCTTCGACGATGGTGAATTGCTGCTGCGGCGACTCGGTCGACGGGCACTGGTCGAAGATCGCCTGGACGAACCAGACGACTTCACCGGACCGAAGATCCTGCGTCACGCTCAGCGAGTCGGAGGTCGAGGCGATGATCGACGGAGTGTCGCCGTCGATCGAAGCCCAGACCGTGTAGCCGATCGCGCCCGGCACCGGGCTCCACTGGAACTCGACCGGCGAGAGGACGCGCGCTTCGGGAAGCGGGAAGAGCAGAACGGGGTCAGCGTTCGCCGCACATTCGGGCGAGGGAGGCACGGTAATCGTACGAATCACGGAGATCGCAGGCGGACAGCGGTCGAATCGCGATTCGACGAACCAGCGGATCTCTCCACTCGAAACCCGCGCGCTCGCCTCGGTTTCGATCGTCGTCGATGCGACCACGATCGGGAACTTTCCGTCGACCGAGACCCAGACGTTGTAGCCGACCGCGCCGCCGACCGGTTCCCAATCGAACGCTATCGGAGAGCCGAGGGTCGAGCCGTCATCCGGAGAGGTGAGCACCGCGGGTCGCGTGACGCACGCGCCCGAAGCGGTGAAGCTCGAGGTCTGTGAGGTCAGCGACGGGCAGTCGGTGAAGACCGCCTCCACGTACCACGCGATCCGGCCGGGAAGAATCTCGTAGACGAACGCGGTGCTCGTGCTCGAACCGAGCTCCACCACCGGGGTGTCGTCGATGGACGCGTAGACGCGGTAGAGCGATGCGCCTGGGACTTCCGTCCACTCGAAACGAATCGGAGAGAGGTAGTCGAGCCCGCCCTGTGGCGGGAAGACGAGTTGGGGAGGAGTGATCGGGCACGGTGGACCGCTGTCGAATCGCCGGCACTCGCTCGACACGGGACCGGACGGGCAGCCGGCCTTGTTTGCGACGACGCGCCATTCGTACGGTTTGCGGCGATCGAGCGAGGTGTAGTTGAACGAGCTCGCCGAGGTCGAGCCGACGAGCGTCGAGCAGCCGGAGCCGACGGGTCCGAGGTAGACGTCGAACGAGTCGGCGTTGATCGCGCTCCAGACCAGCGTGCCGCTCTGCACGATGTCGAGCTGATTGGCAGCCGGCGAGAGCAGCGTCACGGGAGACGGGCATGTGTCGGCGGAGTACAGGGCTACGTTGTTCGACGAGTCGGGGTCGATGCTCAGCGAGGTCGCGATGAACGTCATGACGAGAGGGGACAGGGTGTCGCCGCTGATGACGAACGACACGGGGAACTGCACGCCCGGCGCCAGAGGGATGTCGTCGATGACGCACGGGAAGCCTCCCGAGCAGGGGCCGCCCGCCGAGAGGAACGTCACGCCCGGCACCTGGGGGATCTCCACGCTGACGTAACGTCCGCTCGACGGACCGAGGGAGACGAGCGTGATGCCGAAGGACATCGTGTCGCCACCGGCGAGCTGGGGGACGCTCAGGATCATCGAGACGTCGGCGATCTGGTTGGCGAAGGCAGACGTTGAGGCGTTGTTGTTTCCCGGCACGGGATCGGCGGTCGATGCGCCGATCGTCGCCGTGTTCGTCAGCTGTTCTCCCGGATACTCGGGCACGACGTCGAACGTGCTCGTCACCGTGCGCGTCGCGCCGGCGGGAATTGCGCCGAGAGCGCATGGAAACGGCGTCGCGCAATCTCCCTCGTTCGAGACGAGCGCGGTTCCGGCGTCGATCGTGTCGGAGAGCGTTGCCCCTGCGGCATCCGAGGGCCCGTTGTTCGCGACGGTGATCGTGTAGGACACGCGCTCGCCGGGGACGATGGTCGCGGGGCCGGCCTTCGAAACGGAGAGGTCAGCCTGCGGGCTGAGCGGGGTGTTCGCGGTCGACGAATTGTTGCCGGGAACCGGGTCGGTCGTCGAGGCAGTGACGGTGGCGGTGTTCGCGATGGGATCGGGCGCTGCGTAGTTCGCCGGAATCGAGAAGGTGCTGAGGATCGTGCGTGTCGCCCCGGGCACGATCGTGCCCAGATTGCAGGGGAAGGCCGTCACGCAGTCGACGGAGTTCGAGACGAAGGTTAGGCCCGGAGGCGTGGGGTCCTGCGCGACGACGGCCTGCGCGTTCGACGGTCCCGCGTTCGTGACCGTCGTGGTGTAGACGATGTTCGTCCCGGGCACTGCTCCGGTCGGACCGACCTTCGTTATGGAGAGATTCGCGGCCGGGGTGACTCCGATGTTCGCGGTCGACGTGTCGTTGGCGGCATTCGTGTCGCTGGGCCCCACGGATGCGGTGGCGTTGACGGAGAACGGACTGGGGAGGAGGTACGAGGCCGGGATCGAGTAAGTCGTCGTGACCATTCTTGTCGCGCCGACCCCGAGTGTGCCGAGCGAGCAGGGGAACGGAGTCGCGCAGTCGCCGGAATTCGAGACGAACGTGAGCCCGGCTGGCGTCGGAACGTCGAGTCCGGTGCTGTATGCGGGGAGTGAGCCGGCGTTGGCGACCGTCGTCGTGACGGCGAACGTGGTGCCGGGCGTCACCGTCGCGGGAGCCGACAGGCTCGCCGAGACGTCGGTGAGCACGATGGCGTCGACCTCGACGACCCGCGCCCCTTCGAAGGGCTGCACGTCCGAACCCTGCGTGACCTCGAGCCGCCACCGTTGCGACGTGACCGTGGCCGAGATCAGGGTTCGATCCAGCCACGAGGGGACACCGGAGACGTTGCCGGGCTCGGTGCTGTAGTCCGCGTTCACCGGCTCGTCGATGACGACGGTTTCCCACGAGCCGTTCCCATCCGTGTCGGCGAGCAGGCGAAAGTGGTTCATCGTGCGGCGGAAGCTGTTTCCTGCGCCGTCGTTCTGGGCGAAGAGGCGGACGCCGCTGATCGAGACCGCGCCGGCAGTCTGGAAGTCGATGAAGCTCACCGAGTTCAGCCCGCCGTTGCGCATGAGCGTGTGGCCGTCTTCGAAGCCGCCGCTCGTGCGGAAGCAGTTGAGCGGATCGACGATCGTGTCGTGGGCGAGGATCGTCGTGCCGCTCGTCGAGTCGAACGCGTCGTCCGAGCGCGTACCGGGCAGGAGATCGGCAACCGCTGTTCCGGGGATCAGCACGCTTGCAGTCAGGACGAGGACCGCGAGCGCGGCAAGTCTGGGGGTCGAATTGGAGACGAACTTCCTCATGCCTGATCCTCCCGGGCGGACGGGAGCATGTCGCGAGCGCAGTTGCGCTCACGCGTCACCTCGTCGGATTCCCGAATATACGAATCGTAACACCGCTTCGGATCGGTGGGCGGGATCCCGACGTGGGGAGAGGGCGGAAGAGGGGACGCTTCAGAGCGCGCGTCTACGCGCTGGCGGCTTCGTCGCTCGCGGCTCCTCCGCGAAGCCCGCGCAGCCACGAGCCGATACGGGATTTCGTTCGGTCCGCGACGACGAAGAACGACGGGACGACGACCAGGCTGAGCGCAGTCGACACGATGATCCCGCCGATGATCGCGATGGCCATCGGCCCGCGCGTCTCGGAGCCCGTCCCTAACGCGAGCGCGGGAGGCACGGCGGCCATCATCGTCGCGGCCGAGGTCATGAGAATCGGACGAAGCCGTATCGGGCCGGCTTTCGACATTGCGGTCAACGCGTCGTTGCCCTCACGCTGCAGCTCGATCGCGTAGTCGACGAGGATGATCGAGTTCTTCTTGGCGATGCCGAGCAGCAGCAGGAGCCCGATCATCGAGAAGATGTTCATGCTCTTGCCGGTGATGAGTAGCGCGAACGCCGCGCCGGCGACCGAGAGAGGTAGAACGCTGAGCACGGTGACCGGGTGCATGAACGAATTGAACTGTGAGGCGAGGACCATGTACGCGACGATGATGCCGAGCGTGAGCGCGAAGAAGAGCTGTCCGAACGACTCGCGGAACGCGACTGAGGCGCCGCCAAGGACGATCCTGTAGCCCGCGGGAACCTGCTGCTGCAGGGACTCGACGAACTTGAGCGCGTCGCTCTGTGCCTTGCCCGGCGCGACGTTCGCGAAGACCGTGATCGCGCGCTCGCGGTCCTGACGAATGATCGACTGCAGGGCCGGCCGTTCCTCGCGGGTGACCAGCGAGGAAAGCGGAACGAGCTCGCCCGACGCCGTTCTCACGCGGAGTCTCGCGAGATCCTCGGGTCGCGTGCGCTGATCGGCGAGCAGGCGCATCCGGATGTCGACTCGTCTCGCGCCGGCCGAGTATTTGCCGACGCGCACGCCTCCGACGAGCGCGTTGATCGTCGTCGCGACGTCTTCCATCGCGACGCCGAGGTCGGCCGCGCGGTCGCGCTCGGGGATGACGCGCAACTCGGGCATGCCGAGCTGGTAATCGGTGTCGACGTCGACCGCGAATCCTGACGACGCCAGCTTTTCCTTGGCGTCGGTACTGATGCGCACCAGCTCCTCCCACTCGGGGCCGCGTACGGAAAACTCGATCGGGAAGCCGCGCCGCGCCGTGAAGCCCGACTGCGAGAGATCCTGAACTACCGCGCGAAGTCCCGGGTACGAGTTGAATTCCTTTCGGAGCAGCGATGTGAACTCTGCCTGCGACAGCTTCCGTTCCTCGGGAGGCACCAGCGTGATGAACATGATTCCGCCGTTGACCGACGAGCCCATGCCGCCGACGACGGCGAACGCGCGGTTTACCTCGGGGCGCGCGTTCACCCAGGCCTCCGCGCGCCGGAACAGCCGGTCAGTTTCGTGGATGTCGGAGCCGACCGCGGTCTGCAGCCGGATCATCATCCTGCTCTGTTCCTGCGACGGCACGAACTCGCTCGGGAGCCGCTTGAAGATATAGAGCGACGAGAGGAACAGCGCGAGCGCAATGAGCAGGACCGTTCCGGGGCGGCGCAGCGTGACGCGGAGCACGCCCGCGTATTTCGCTGCCAGCCACTGGAACAGGTCGTCGACCGTGGCGCCGAGGCGGCTGCGCCTCTCGCGGGACGTCTTGAGCATCTGCGACAGGCGCGCCGGCGCGAGCGTGATCGCCTCAACGTACGAGAGGAGCACGGCGACGCAGAGCGTGACGCCGAACTGCAGGAAGAACTTGCCGATGACTCCCTGCATGAAGACGACGGGAGTGAAGATCGCGACGATCGCGAGCGTCGCGGCGAGGGCCGCGAAGCTGATCTGCTCGGTCCCTTCCCGCGCGGCCCGCTTTCGATCCTTCCCCATCTCGCCGTGCCGGTAGATGTTCTCCATGACCATGATCGCGTCGTCGACGACGATGCCGACGGCGAGCGCGAGGCCTAACAAAGTAAAGGTGTTCAGAGTGAAGCCGAGGAAGTAGATCGTCGCAACGGTGCCGAGCAGCGACATCGGAATCGCCAGCACGACGTTGAGCGTCGACGACAGCGATCCCAGGAAGAGCCAGCAGACGAACGCGGTCAGCAACACGGAGAGGAAGAGCTCGAACTCCAGCTCGTGGACGGACTCCTCGATGTACTTCGTGCTGTCGAAGTTGATCCCGAGCTGCATTCCTTCCGGGAGCGTCGGCCGGATCTTATCGATCTCCGCCTTGACGCCCTGGGCAACCGCCACCGCGTTCGAGCCGCGCTGCTTGCGAATGCCCATACCGAGGGCGGGCATTCCGTTGACGCGCGCGATGCGGCGGACGTCTTCGAAGCCGTCTTCCACGATTGCGACGTCGGAGAGATAGATCGCCGAGCCCTCGCGCTGGGCGACGACGAGGCGCCGGAACCCGTCGAGGTCGAACGCCTCGCCCATGACGCGGACGCTGATCTCGCGCCCTTCGGTCTCGAGCCTGCCCGCGGGAACCTCGAGATGCTGGCGCGCGATCGCGCGCGACACCTCGGCGATCGTGACCCCTTTTTCGTCGAGCTTGTCGGCGTCGACCCAGACGCGGATGTTGCGCTCGAGGAACCCGCCGAGGGTGACCTCGCCGACGCCGGGCACGGTCTGCATTCGCTCCTTCACACGGTAGCGAACGGTGTCCGACAGCATCTGTGGTGAGTAGGGGCCCGACAGGCCGAGCCACATGATCGGGTTGTCTTCCGGGTTCGACTTCGAGACGACCGGCGGGTCGATGTCGCGCGGGAGGTTGCGCTGCACCTGGGAGACCTTCGCCGTGACGTCCTGCAGCGCGAGATCGACGTCGCGCCGGAGGTCGAGCTCGATCGTGACGCTGCCGCTCCCCTGGCGGGAGTTCGAGGTGACTGACTTCACTCCCTCGACCTGCATGACTGCTTCTTCGATCGGTTCGACGACGTCGTGCTCGACGACCTCGGGTGCGGCCCCTTCCCAGGCTACCGAGACGGTAATGGTCGGGTAGTCGACGTCGGGATACTGGCTGACCCCGATGCGCGACGCCGCGACGGCGCCAAAGACGATCGTCGCAGCCATCAACATCCATGCGAACACTGGCTTTTCGATGCAGGCTTCGGTGAGTTTCATGGTCGTGGGCCGTTCGTCAGGCCAGAGGCCAAAGGCCATAGGCCATAGCAGGCAAAAGGCGAATCGCGCTTGGAGAAATCCCGCTCACAGCGGCCCGTTTCGTTGAGTCTGTACAGTGCATTTCCGTTTCTGTGAGCGAGTGGTGAAAACCACGGTGCCGCCAATCGCGCCGGTGTTCGCCCTTCGCTTCCTGCTTGCTATGGCCTTTGGCCTCTGGCCTCTGGCCTGCCTTACTACTCCTTCGCCTCCACTTCGACTCCGTCGCGCAGCGCTTCATTGCCGCGCACGATGAGCTTGTCGCCTTCCCTGATGCCGTCCGTGACTTCGACTTTCCCGTCGAGAGTTCGGAGACCGAGGGTGAGGATGCGCTCCTTTGCCTTCCCGTCCTCGATGACGAAGGCGAGGAAGCCGCGCGCGGAGGGACGGATTGCCGTCTGCGGCACGACCGGTGAATTTCGAGTGCCCGAGACGGGCACCGAGACGCGTGCGAACGAGCCGGGGCGGAGCGAGTCCTTCGCCGGATCGTCGATTTCTGCCGTGACTGGAACCATGCGAGACGACGTCTTCGCAGCCGCGGCGATGTGCGTGACCTTCGCGCGAAACTCGCGGCTGGTTTCGGTGACGGTGAACTTGACCGCCATGCCGAGTGCGATCTGAGGCGCTTCCTGCTCGGTGACTTCGAAGCGGAGAAGGAGCGGCTCGCGGCGAACGAGCGTCGCGAGTATCGAGCCGGGCTGCACGTACTGGCCGGTCTGCACGGTGCGCGTCTGAATCGTCCCGGCGACCGGGGCGGAGACGAACGCGTCGCGCAGGTTGAGCTTCGCCTGCTCGAGCGAGGCTTTCGACAGTTGCAGTGACGCGTCCGCGGTGCTCACGCGGGTGCGCCACGTGTCGAGCTCCTCGCCCCGGATGAGCCCGGGATTGCGCTCGCTTGCCGACTCGCGCCTCGTGAGTCCCGCGCGCGCCTCGGCGAGGGAGGCCTCGGCCTGCGCGCGTGAGGCCTCCGCGGCGGCGACCGCGAGGCGGTAGCGTTCCGGATCGATCTCGACGAGCTGCTGGCCCGCGGCAACGCGCGTGCCCTCGGTGAACATCACGCGATCGACGGCGCCGGTGACGCGTGCGGTGACCGCGACCTGCTCGAAGGCTTCGACCGCGCCGACGGCTTCGACGCTGTATTGCACGTTTGCGATCTCGACCGTCTGCGCCTCGACCGGGAACTTCATCGACTGTCGCTTCTGGCCCGCGCCCGCGGCTTCTTTCTTCGCGCAGGCGGCGCCGGCAACGGCGATCGCAAGAGCGATCGCGAGAATCTGGAGTCTCATCATTCGTTCGTTCCTTGTTCGGATTCCGGCGCCGCGGCGGGGTCGGGGAGCGGTTCGAGGCCGAGCGCGTCGCGAAGGTCGAGCCACGCGACCGCGAGCGAGAATTTCGCCCGAACCTCGGCGACCTCCGCCTCGAAGAGCTGCACCGCGGCGTCCGAGCGCTCGAGCGCCGTCGCGAGCCCCTCGCGGTAAAGCGCCGAAGATTCGGTGGAGTTCTTGCGCGCCGCGGAGACCGCGGAGGCGGCCTGACGGATCGATGCCTGCTCGCTCTCGAGCCGGACACGCGCCGTGCGCACATCGGTCGATACGGCCCGCGACGCGAGACCGAGCTCATACTCGGACGCCCGCGCGAGAGCGAGGCGTTCTGCGCGTTCGGCCCACGCCTCGCCGCCGTCGAAGAGCGTCCAGGTCAGCACCAGCGATGCCGATTCGTCGTGGTCGCGGCCGGAGAGGCCTGCATCGCTCGTCGTACGATAGCTGCCGATCAGGTCGAGTGCCGGGGCGAGGCGGAGCATCGGCTCTTTCGCCGATTCGAGCAGTGACTCCTTCACCAACTCTCTCGCGAGCAGGTCGTAGCGTCGCGATCTTGCCGCGCCGTAGTCGCTTTCGTCCCGGACGACGGGCTCCTCGGACATCGCGAGGATTTCCACCGGGGCAACCAGGGTCAGAGGGAGATCGGTCACGAGCAGGTCGGCCAGGTTGAGCCGTGCGCTGACCGCGTCGGCGCTCGCGCGGCTCGAGGCGAGCTCCGCGTTGGCCAGCTCCAGCTCGGCGCGTGTGACGTCGTTGGAGCTGACGAGGCCCGCTTCGAAGCGAGCCTGCGCATCGTCGAGGCTTTCGCGCGCGAACGCCTGGCGGCGTTCCGCGGCCTCGGCCACCGCGTCGAGCCCCAGCGTGGCGAGAAACGCGCCGGCAGCCTCGTACGAGAGCAGCCGGCGCTGCTGTTGCGCGTCGAGACGGCTCGCGTCGCGCAACAACTTTGCCTGACGGTAAAGCGGGAAGGCGCGCGCGTCGAAGAGCGTCCAGCTCAGGGTCGACAGCGTGCTCTCGGCCTCACGCGAGCTGAGCGTGACGATGTCGTCGCCGACCTGGCGCGTCGTTTCGTAGCCGCGGCGCAGGTAGGTTCCGGAGACTTCGACCTCGGGAAAGAAGAACGCGCGTGCGCGGTTGACGCGGGCTTCGGCCGCTTCGGCTCGCGCGTCGGCCGCCTGGCCTCGCTCGTTGCGCGTCTGCGCGAGCGCGATCGCGTCTCGGATCGTGAGGGGCTCCTGCGAATGCAGTGGCAGGGCGGCTGCGAGAAGAAGCGCCACGATCGCGAATCTGCGAGCCAAGGCTGGAAGACGTGAAGGGGGGGCTGTTCTGCTCATGGGTTCCCGAGGCGCAGCCTTCGCCGCGCCGCGCCGCGCCGCGACAGACTATATCGAGTCGGCGTCCCGCGGAACATCCCAATCGCCACGAAACGGTTTCAACTCGAGTGCGAGGGCAACTTCTGCGGATGCTGCTCCACGTTGCGCCGAAGGCGCCTGAACGAATTCACCCGCGGCGCCGGATGTCGGCCACCCGCACTTGATCGAAGCTCGAACCGCGCCACACTCCTCGAGCCACCACTCTCAATCGGCGTTCCGCTACGACCACTTGCGCCACTCGTCCTCGTAGTAGCGGACGAGAATCTGGTTGTCGAGCCGGTTGATCTCGACCTCGACGGGTGCCATGTCGGCGGGCATGTCGAACAGGGTTCCAAGCGTCGACGGGGTCAGGTAGCGCAGTCCGGCGGGCACGCTCGCCGGCGGTGGCCTTTCCTCGAGAGTCGCGAGAGCGAATCCCCAGACGCCAAACGCAGGAACGGTCGTCTGGTACGGGCGCACGTTCATGCCGGCAGCTTCCATCGTCCGCACGACGCACCAGAACGATCGGCGCGCAAAGAGAGGAGAGGTGCTCTGCACCGAGACGGCGGCGCCGGGAGCGAGGTGCTGTTTCAGCAGCCGGTAGAAGCGCGTGGTGTAAAGCTTGCCTAACGCGAAGTTGCTCGGGTCGGGAAAGTCGACGATTGCCGCGTCGAAAGGGGCATCCCCCTTCTCCTCGAGCCAGTGCATCGCGTCCGCGTTGACAATCGTTACGCGCGGGTCGTCCAGCGCGTGCCGGTTGAGCTCGCCGAGCGGAGGAAACGATTTGTGGAGCCTCGTCATCGCCGGGTCGAGATCGACCAGAGTCACGTGCTCGACGCTCGGATAGCGAAGGACCTCGCGCGCCGCGAGCCCGTCGCCGCCGCCGAGAATCAGCACGCGCTTCGGCGCGACGACCGACGAGAGCGCCGGATGGACGAGAGCCTCGTGATATCGGTATTCGTCCGCGGAGCT
The DNA here is from genome assembly GCA_051305935.1 of Thermoanaerobaculia bacterium. Classification (GTDB taxonomy): domain Bacteria; phylum Acidobacteriota; class Thermoanaerobaculia; order Gp7-AA8; family Gp7-AA8; genus JACPDH01. The sequence continues at coordinate 6,239 of JBPPMG010000231.1, read as the reverse complement.
GAACTGAAGGTTGCCGTTGAGGAAGAGCTGAAAGCCCCACCGATCCTTCGTGACGACGATCCGCTGGTACGGCGACGTTGACGCGTAGACCACCGGATCCGCGAAGAGGTGCTCCTCGGAGAGGCGAGTGAGCCGTTCGGCGTTGAGGAGGCCCGCGAGCAGGAGCGCAATCGCGACCGCGGACCGGATTCGGAGGCCGGTCAGCCCGCGGGTGATCAGCGTGCTCAGCAGGAAGCTGCCGTAGAGGCCGACGGCGGCGTTGATCAGGCCGAAGAGCAGCGAGGTGCGGACGAGCCCCAGACGAGGCACGAGCAGCATCGGGAAGAGGATCGCCGCGAAGAGCGAGCCGATGTAGTCGAAGGTCAGCACCTTCGAGACGAGCTCGCTGAAGTCGACGTTGTCCTTGAGGATCCGCATCAGGAGCGGCAGCTCGAGGCCCGCGAGCGTGCCGATGAGAATCACGATCCCGTAGAGCAGCGCGTGGAAGTAGGCTCCACGGGCAAATCCAAGGAAGAGGATCGGCGCCGAAAAGCCGCCAGCGATGGCGACCGCGAGCTCCACGTCGACGAAGCGCGCGGCGAGATCGTCCACGACGAACTTCGAAAGCCACGCCCCGATGCCGAGCGCGGAGAGGTAGAGCCCGATGATCAGTGAGAACTGCGTGATCGAGTCGCCCAGGACGTACGAGGCCAGCGTCCCCGCGAGCAGCTCGTAGATCAGTCCGCACGCGGCGACGATCAGTACGTTGAGATAGAGGAGAGGGGCTTTGGGCATCGCAGTTGTGACGTGAAGAGCGCAGGTTAGAGGCGAGAGGCGAGGGGCGAGAGGCGAGCGGTGGGCAGCCGAGGCCTTGCTCTCGCCTCTCGCCTTTCGCCTTCCGCCTCACGCGGCCCGCTCGGTACGCCGGACCTTCTCATCCGTGAACGGCGGCAGCGATGATGATCGCGAGGCCGATGATGACGGCGGCGATGATGATCGCGACCGCATTGTTGTGGTCCTCTTCGATCTCTTTCCTCAGCGAGAAGGGGAGGCTTTTCGCGATCACCTGGAAGGTGATGAAAAAGATCACGATGCCGAAGAACGTGTAGAACGCGGTGTTGACGAAGACTTTCACAAACGCGGTGATGTCGAAGCCCATTACTTTCCTCCTCGGTATCCCGATCTGTAGTAGACGTTACCGCCCGACGCGCTTCGCACGTCGGGGCCGGAAATGCTCTTCTTCGCCACGGGGAACTCCCATCCGCGCAGCACCGACAGGCCGTACACCGCGATCGCCGCGACGCAGAAGAGGATGTAGAACTTTTTCAGCACGCGATGCTCTCCTCTCGAATTAACTGAAGTCGCTGTTCTCCCAGCGTTTCTGCTCGAAGCCATTCCTGTGGAAGAAGACCAGGATCGGAATGATCGACAGCGCAACCAGCGCCAGCAGGAAATGCATGAGGCGAGGAACTCCCTGGCGCACGCGAAGGTCGAACGTGGGATTGGTCCCGTCCTGCCACTGCACATCGAGAGTCAACGTGTAGTCGCCCTCGGGAAGCGACGACAGATAGAGCGACTTCTTCTGGGAGCCCTCGCTCCACGAGCCGTCGCTGTCGCGGCCGAAGTAGTACTCGATCGGAATCGCGAAGTCCCACCGGGCGCCGCTCTGCGTGTCGTACAGAACTCCCGCGGCGAAGACCCAGGAGTTGCTGACCGTCGCCTCCGCGCCGATAGCGAGGTTTCTGCCTCCGTCGAGATGGAAAGGCTGCGAGACGAATGTCCGTGCGCTCTGGCCGGGAACCTCGGGCTGAAGCTCGAACTTGTTCGAAAGGACGACCTTGCGCGGAGCGAAGAGCGCGAGAACGATGGCGACCAGCACGAGCGCCGCGAGCGCGATCGCCCACGTCTTCAGGATTCCTCTGTGAGGGTACGGCTGGTTGGCGGCAACGCCGATCGGGCGCTCGAGATCGGTGACGCCAAATGTCTCCTCGATCTTCTTCGGCTCGACGTAGACGCCGTGCGAATAGTTGATCTCTTTCGTGGAACCCTCGATCAGGATCTCCTTCGAGATCACCTCGGGAGGGTTGACGTAGTCGGCGGTGCGCACCTTCTCGCCGACCTCGACTTTCCAGTAGAACTCGCCGAGTACATACTCGACCGTCGCGGTCGCGTCGGAAAAGGCGCGGAACGCCTTGCCGTTCCAGCGAATCGTCTCGCGTTTCTTGCTCGGCTGCGCGTCGTCGACGTCTCCCGCCTTGAGGGGGCCGACGAAACTCCAGTGGTTGTCGCCGCGCACGAGCCATCGAAAACCGGCGGCGCGGTTGTAGAGCAGGTACTCCTCCCAGAAGTACTTTCTGTCGTACTTGACGCTTCGCGACATGAAGCCGATGACGACGAACTCGACGCCCTGCACGGTTCCCTTCGAGCCGAGAGGGATTCGCGGCCCGGCCATGTGCTTCAGCTTTTTCAGGAACTTCAGGTTGCCCTGCTCGACGTCGAGCATCGAGTCGCAGTAGGGGCAGACGACGCGCTCGGCCTTGTCGGGCGCCTTCAGCTCGAGCGGTCCGGCGCAGTTCGGGCAGGGCAGGCTCGCGGCGAGGACCGTTTTCTCCTTGCGTCGCGAGTCGTCGAATTTGATTCCGAGCGACGCGAGGGTCACTTCTTCGCCGGCGAAGAGGAGCGGCGCGTCGCCGCTGTAGTCGAGTGTCACGAAGCGTTCGCGCTCGCCCGACAGGTCAGCGTACTGGTACGTGTCGTTCGGTGTTAGGCGCCACGGGATCTCACCCTCGGCGCCGAGCAGGGTCGCCTCGCCGAGCTCGCCGACGACGAAGACCCCGCCTGCCGACGGCAGCGCGACACGCGAGCCAACGTCGATCTGCGAGAAATCCGGCAGCGGCTCCTTCGCCCCCGTCTCGAACGTCATGTAGTAGATGCCGCGCGCCTCGGCGAGCCAGCCCCACCGGCCGTCGTCGAAGGCTGCGTACCACTCGTCCCAAAGCCCTCCGGCGGCGTGGCGGATCTGCGCGCGGCCGGTGAGGCGGAAGCTCTTCCCCTTGTAGCGGCCCTGCTGGCCGACGTGCAGCGCCGAGTCGGTGTCGGCGAGGGCGGCGACCTTGCCGAGATCCTCGACGGCCCGGTCGGTGCGCGCGACCACAGATCGACACGACGCGCAGACGACTACCGCGGAGCTGCCGAGCGCGAAGACGACCTCCGCGCCGCACGAAGGGCAGTTTGCCCGGGTCATCTGCCCGTCTCCGCCGCGACGCCGGTCACCGCGCGCTCGAGCCTCCGAATGGTTACCTCCGAGGCGCCGAGAGTCTCACGGAGGCGTGACTCCCAGGGCCATTCGGGCCGCTCGCGACAACAGTAGAGATTAAACGTTGCCGCGGCGAGCTCGGGGTAGGTGTGGCACGCGAGGTGGGACTCGGAGAGCAGGACGAGGCCGGTCACTCCGCCCTCGCCGGGGAACTTGTGCCAGGCCGGCGAGCCGACCGGCTTGAGGCGAAGCTCGGCGACGATGCGGGCGAGGACTCGCTGGAGGAGTTCAAGATCCCGAAGCGAATCCGGCTCGCAGCCGCTCGCGTCGACGACCCATTCGTGACCGACGATCATTGTTTGGAAGGGATTGTACGACAGCACGGGCCGGGGTTGGGGATCGCGTACAATCTCCGGGCATTTCTACAGAATGGAGCCACCATGACACTCGACCGCAAGAGCCTGACCGCGTTCGCAGCCGCGAACCGCGAAAGTTTCGAATCGCTGCTGAAGGAATTCGTGGAAACGCCGACGGTGTCGGCGCAGCCCGAGCACAGGAACGACATCGCCCGAGGCGTCGAGCTCGCTACCGAGACGATTCGCAGCTTCGGCGGGCGCGCCGAGGTGCTCGCGACCGAGGGCAACCCGATCGTGCACGGCGTGTTCGACGCGGGCGCGGGACTTCCGACGCTCACCGTCTACAACCACATGGACGTGCAGCCGGCGTCGAAAGAGACCGAGCCGTGGAACACCGAGCCGTTCGTTTTCACCAGGACCGACGACACTTACTGGGGTCGCGGCACGACAGACGACAAGGGTCCCGCGCTCGCAGCGCTCTTCGGCATCAAGGCCGCGCGTGAAGCGGGCGTGCCGATCAACCTCAGGCTTCTCTGGGAGTTCGAGGAAGAGATCGGATCGCCGAACTTCGAGAAAGGGATCGTCGCGGCGAAGGAGCGTATCGCAACCGACTCGATTCTCGTGTCGGACACGATCTGGGTCTCGCGCTCGCGCCCTGCGTGCCCCTCGGGGTTGCGCGGGATGGCGGGCTTCATGCTCACGCTCGAGACCGGGACGACTGACGTCCACTCCGGAGTCACCGGCGGCGTTGCGCGCAATCCGCTCGGCGAGCTGATGCAGCTGGTGTCGAAGATGTACAACGCGAAGACGGGGAAGGTGAAGATTCCCGGTTTCTACGACGACGTTGCGCCGCTGTCGAAGGCGGAGAAGAAGAACTTCGTCGACTCCGGCTTCACGGCGAAGCACTTCAAGAAGGCGACCGGCCTCAAGAAGATGCGCACCGAGGACGAGCTCGAGATGATGACGCGTCTCTGGGCGATGCCGACGATGGAGATTCACGGCGTGGTCGGCGGCTACACCGGCGCGGGGGTGAAGACGATCATCCCGCCGCGCGCCGAGGTGAAGATCTCCTGCCGCCTCGTGCCCGATCAGAAGCCCGACAGGATCGCGAAGCTGATCCGCAAGTTCGTCGCCGCGGAGAATCCCGACGTCAAGGTCGTGCCGGCGAACACCATGCAGCCGTACAAGGCGCCGATCACCGGGCCGCTCGCCGAGAGCGTGAAGGCCTCCATGAAATTTGCCTTCGGGCGTGAGCCGGTCTTCATCCGCGAGGGGGGCTCGATCGGGGCCGTGCCGTCGATGGAGAAGGTGCTCGGCTGCCCGGTGATGTTCATCGGGCTCTCACTTCCGGAGCACGGGTATCACGCTCCGAACGAGAACTTCGACTGGGGTCAGGCGTCGGGCGGCATGGCCGCGTTCGCAAAGTACTTCGAGCTCGTCGCGAAGGGCTGAGACTCGCGGGAGACGCGACGGAGCGGGACAGAGAGTGGCGATTCAGATCTCACACTACAAGCTTCTCAAGAAGCTGGGAGCGGGTGGAATGGGCGATGTCTATCTCGCCCAGGACATGCGGCTCAATCGCTACGTCGCGCTCAAGATTCTGCCGCGCAAGTTCACGTCGAATCCCGAGCGTCTCGGCCGCTTCCAGCGTGAGGCGCAGGTCGCCTCGATCCTGAACCATCCGAACATCCTGACGATTCACGAGATCGGCGAGCACGACGGCTTTCACTACATCGTCACCGAGTACGTCGACGGCGACACCCTCAGCAACATGATCAAGGTGGGACCGATCGGGATTGCCGAGGTACTGAGAATCACGATTGCCGTCGGGGAGGCGCTCGCGGCGGCGCACGAGTACTGGATCGTTCACCGCGACATCAAGCCGGACAACATCATGTTGCGGCGGGATCATTACGTGAAGGTGCTCGATTTCGGTCTCGCGAAGCTGACCGATCCGGGAGGCGCGGCGTCGCAGTTCGAGACGCAGCCGGGCACGTTGCCGGGAAGCGTGCGCTACGTCGCGCCGGAGCGACTGCTCGGTGAGGCGGCAGACCCGCGCGCCGACCTCTTCAGCCTCGGCATCGTGATGTACGAGATGCTGGCCGGGGCGACGCCGTTCCCGGGAAAAGGGGTGCTCGAGATCATCCAGTCGATCCTGAAGGCCGAGCCTGCTTCGCTGCGCGAGCTGCGACCTGAGGTTCCCGAGACGCTCGAGTTGATCGTGATGAAGGCGCTCGAAAAGGATCCGGCCACGCGTTACCAGACTGCAAAGGAACTGCTCGCGGATCTCGTCGACCTCCGGCAGATCCTCGACTACGAGGACACCGAGCGACGACTTCGCGCGCGACTCGGGCCGAAATCGGAGTAAGAGGGCTCGATCTCGCCAGGCCGCCGCAAATGTGTGCGATTTCCTGACAGCGTCCGGACTCGATTTCGGGCTACGCTATCGTGTTGTGCGCCCGCGCCGCGGGCGCATTTCTTCGAGCCATGGCTATTCACGGGCATCGCCTCACGCCGTACGTCACCGACCATACCGGTGACGCGCCCGCTCGCGTCCGCGACTGGAGAGACCCGCGGAAAATGTTCGAGACGACGACAGTCGTCTCCAGGAAGCGAACCTGGCGCGGCACGTTCTGGGCCATGCTCCC
>JBPPMG010000217.1:0-9332 GCA_051305935.1 Thermoanaerobaculia bacterium | reverse complement strand
GCGAAGGACCTCTCAGGCTTGTACCACTGAAGTCTTCGTCCACCCTTGGTTTGCGGGCCGTTGCGCGCGAGTAGAACCCTGAGAGGTCCTTCGCTGCGCTCAGGACGACACTCGTACGATTGGCGCCCGATGCTACGTTGCCAAACCTGCTCGAACTGCTTCCTGCCTGCTTTGGCCTGTGGCCTCTGGCCAGCTTAATCCAGCGCCCCCTCCGGCACGTCGCGCTGCACGACGATATTCTGGAGAAGGATCTTCGACTTGCCGTCCTCGCTCGTGCGCACGGTCGAGAAGCGGATCCCTCCGATGGTCTGCCAACCGCTGAACCGGTAGATCCGCTTCGGATCGTCGCGCTTCATCCCCTGCAGCAGCATGTCCCAGCGATCGACAGATCCGGTCTCGCGGTCGATCCAGGGCCAGTAGATGTCGCCTGGCGTGAGCCCGACCTGGTCGAACGTCAGCTTTACGACGTCGTAGCTCCGGCCGTTGTCTTCCTGCACACCGGAGTACTCGAGGTGCGTTCCCGGGTCGAGCAGTTTGATCGGCATCAGCAGCCAGTAGACGTCGTTGATGAAGCGACCGTAGCCGCGGTCGAGCCAGGGCTTCGTGTCCTCCACCGGCTTGCCGGCGAGCGACGCCGTCCCTTCCTTCGTGTTGACGTTCATCCGGATGACGAAGTCGTTCCCTTCCTTGTCCTTCCCGCTCACGCGGTACTCGCCGGTGTAGCGGTCGAGCCGATGGTCGAATGCCGCGACGATCGCGCCATCGCGTTCAACGGCAAAGGTGAAGGCAAAGTAGCGCGCAGGCTCCCAGGCTACCCCGGCATGCGCGTCGAACGCTCTCTGCGCAGCGGCGCGAGCCGTGTCGTCCGCCCGCGCGGTCACCGAAACAGCTACAAGCACGGCCAGAATCAGAGTCTTGCGCATCTTCGTGAATCCTCCCAGGGCGGAAGTGAGAATGGGGAGTTCGGATGTTACCATCCGCCGGTGCAAGGCCGCATCGTGATCACCGGCGTCGGGGCGCTGAGCCCGAACGGACTCGGCCGCGAGGCGTTCTTCGGAGCGACAGCCGCGGGAGTTTCCGGTGTCGGCCCGATCCGTGCCTTCGACGCTTCGGCGCTCAGCTCGCGCGTCGCCGGCGAGCTCAACGGCTTCGAGCCGGGGCTCTGGATCGATCCGAAGAGTCTCCGCCACGTCTCGCGCGTCGTGCCGATGACTCTCGCGGCGACCCACGAGGCGCTGCGCGACGCGAGGCTCGATCCGCGCTCCCTGCCACTCGAGGAGCGGCGCCGCATCGGCGTCATGCTCGGGTCGGGCGGCGGCGCGATCGAGTTTTCCGAGCGGATGTACGAGCTCTGGTACGGCGGCCATTTGAAGCAGGCCTCGGTCTACTCGATCCCGTCGGGCACGATTGGCACGATCGCTTCCGAGATCTCGATGGCGCACGACCTGCGCGGCTTCTCGCATCTCATCTCCACGGGCTGCACCTCTTCGACCGACGCGATCGGTTACGCGTTCCACAACCTGAAACTGGGCGTCGCCGACATCATCGTCACCGGAGGCGCCGACGCGACGATCACCGAAGGGGTCATGACCGGCTTCTCCATCATGCGCATCGTCTCGACCTCGTTCAACGATCGCCCCACTGCCGCGTCCCGCCCCTTTTCGAAAGACCGGGACGGCTTCGTCCTCGGCGAAGGCGCATGGATGTTCGTGATGGAGCGGGAGGAGACCGCGCTCGCTCGCGGCGCCGGCGTTTACGCCGAAGTCGCGGGGTACGGCTCGACATGCGACGCCCACCATCGCGTTCGGATGGACGAATCGGGGGAAGAGCCGGCCCGCGCGATGTCGCTCGCGATGCAGGAGGCGGGAATCGCGCCGCAGGACGTCGACTACCTCAACTACCACGGCACATCGACCGAACTGAACGACAGGATCGAGACGCGCGCGGTGAAGCTCGCCTTCGGCGCCCACGCGCGCAAGCTGCCGGGCTCGGCAACGAAGTCGATGATCGGGCACCCGCAGGGTGCCTGCGGCGCCGCCGGAGTCGCCGCGACACTCATGGCCTTCCGCGACGGAATCCTCCCGCCGACGATCAATCTCGACGCGCCCGATCCCGACTGCGACCTCGACTACGTCAGCGACGCGGGGCGGCGGGTGGCGCTGCGCGCAGCGGTCTGCAACACGATCGCATTCGGCTCCAAGAACTCCGCGCTCGTGCTCCGGAGATACGAGTGAGCGTGGGACTCTCGCTCACCCCCCGTCGCGTTCCTTCCAACGAGCTTCTCGACGAGCACGATGTTCCCGAAGCGGAGATGGCGCGCTCGCTCCGCGACCTCCGGCGCTTCAACAGCCTCGCGGGTGGAACGCGCGCATACCTCGCGTTGCTCTCGCGGCTCGTTCCGAATCGCGCCGCTCGCGTCGCGATCCTCGATCTGGGCACCGGAACCTCGGACCTGCTCGAGGCAGTACGTCGCAGGTGGAGGAACGCGGTTGCAATCGGCCTCGATCGCAACACGCGGCACCTGGCCTACGGCGCGGAGATCGGCGAGACCGGCGTGTTGCGTATCGCCGCGGACGCGTTTCACCTCCCCGTTCGCGATGGCGCCGTCGACATCGTCGCTTCGTCTCATTTCTTCCATCATTTCTCGGCCGAGGAGAATCGGGTGATCGTGCGCGAGTCACTCCGGGTCGCGCGAGTCGGCGCCGCATTCACAGACACCCGCCGCCACTACGCGCCACTTCTCTTCGTTAGGCTTCTCGGCGCGCTCGGCCTCGTGGGGCCAATCACGAGAAGCGACGCCCCGGCGTCGGTGCTGCAGGGATACACACTCTCCGAGATGCGCGCGTTCGCCGGCGGCCTCGGCGCCGACGTGCGCGTCGAGCTCTTCCGGCTGATGCCGTATCGCTTCGGACTGGTGGTGCGTCGATGAGCGCGCCCCTCGCGTACGACGTTGCGATCGCTGGCGGCGGCCCGGGAGGAGCGACGCTCGCCGCGCTTCTCGCGAAGTGCGGAATCTCGGTGGCCGTGTTCGATCGCGACGAGTTCCCCCGCGACAAGCTCTGCGGCGAGTTTCTCTCCTACGACGCGCTCCCGGTGCTCGATCTGATCGGCCTCGGGCCGTTGCTCGAAGAGGCCGGCGCGACCCGGATTCGTACGTGCAGGATCGTCGGTCCCCGGCGCGCCTATTCGTTCGAGCTCCAGCGCGAGGCGAGGGGCATCTCGCGCCTCCGCCTCGACGAAATGTTGCTGCGCCGCGCGGCCTCGCTTGGCGCTTCCGTCCACGAGGGCTGGACGGTGGACAATCTGAGCCGGGTGGCCGACGGCTTCACGCTCCACGTGCACGACTCCGCGAAGGAGCCGTACCACGTGACCGCGAAGCTCGTCATCGGCGCCTGGGGACGGTGGGGGCGGATCGATCGCCTCCTCGATCGTCCCTTCACACGCGACACCGCCCGCCGCCACTTCGGCTTCAAACGTCACTACCGGCCGAAGCCCGGGGGCCAGGTCTCGACGAACGACACGATTGACCTGTACTCCTTCACGCGCGGCTACCTCGGCGTCAACGCGGTCGAGGGGGGCGTCGCGAACATCTGCGGGCTCGTCCACGCGTCGCGTCTGGACGGGCATCGGGGAGGTTGGGAGACCTTCGTCGACAACCTACCCGGAGAGGGCGCGCACTTCGGGAAGCTGTTAGGGGAGCACGAACCGGCGCAGGATCAGTTTCTTTCCTCGGAGCCGGTGATCTTTGCCGCGCGATCTCCCGTCGTGAACGGGATCGTGATGGTCGGGGATGCCGCGGGCCTCATCGACCCGCTCGCCGGCAACGGCATGGCGATGGCCATCCAGTCGGCACTCGTCGCGGCGACACTCATCGCGCGCGCCCCGAAGCTCGACGCGGACACGATCGCGGCCGAATACGAAACGGCGTACCTCGGACTTTTTCTCGATCGAATCCGCTGGAGCCGCCGCGTCGCGTGGATCCTCTCGCGCCCCTGGCTGGTCGACCGCGCCACCCGCTTCGTCCACGCTCCGTCGATCGGCTCGGCCCTGCTCGCCCGAACCCGCGCCACCGATGCGCAGGTCTCGGGGATGGTTGCAGCGTACGAGCAGGCAGGGGGACGGGGAGGTTGTTAGGTGTTAGTTGTTAGGCGCGAGGCGATAGGCGAAAGGCGATGAGCAGGCTGTAGGCAAGGCGTCTCGCCTTGCCCCAGCTGCGAGACAGGAAGTCGCCGAGCGAATCGGCGTGAGCGGAGCAGATGGGCGAAGGCGGGACGCCTTCGCTACGGAGCGCCTACTGGTCGCCTCTCGCGTTTCGCCTCTCCTGTCTAACAACTCACAACTAACAACCAAAACCTCCAACGCTCAGTTGTGCGACGGATCGCCTTCGTGCCTGAACGGAGCGAGGAATTGCAACGTCTCCAGGCGCGCCTTCAGCAACTCGCCGACACGCTCGGCCCGTTCGACTATGGCGTCGATCTCCAGGAGTCGCTGCTTGTCCTCGACATCGAGCGGCAGTGACATGACGAGCGCATTCGTCAACTCTTCGCAGTCCGCCGTCTTCAGCTCCGGTACCTGGTTCGGCTCCGGAACGAGCTCGAGGTAGCGGAGCGAAAGCTCCACGAGCCACTCCCTCATCGCATACGTCGTCTCCGGAGACCCCGCGAGGTCGGGCAACCGGACCACGCGAGCCACACGGTACGGGGCCTCGCTCACCTGATCGAGGATCCGAAAGCGCGACTGTCCGCTGAGGATCAGGTTGTACCGGCCGTCATCGAGAGCCGCCAGGTTTTCGATGACTCCAAACGTGCCGACGGAATGCACCGCGGGAGCACCGAGGTAGCTCGCCTCCCAGCCGGCGTCGAGCAGCACCATCCCGATCCGCTCATCTCCTGCCATCGCATCCGACACCAGCTGCCGATACCTCGGCTCGAACACGTGAAGCGGCAACCTCGTCCTCGGAAAGAAGACGACGCTGGGAAGCGGAAACAGCGGCAGCAGAAACTCCTCGCCCGGCTCTGGGAGCATAGGGAAATTGTACGCCCAGCGACTCCCGGCGAGGCGAGAAGGGCGCTGAGCAGGCAGGAGGGCGATTCGTTCTCTCGGCGAGCAGCCAGGCGAAACCGCCTGTGAGCCCTCGAACGCTAACCCTGCCGCTCGCTCCGGCCCGCGGGAACGCGGTTCCGGATCACCTCTGTCTGCTCATCGCCTCTCGCCTTTCGCCTCTCGCCTCATTTCAAATTCCCCTCGCCTTCTTTATGCTTCCCCCACCATGGCCTACAAAGACCTTCGTGACTTCATCGCCGCCCTCGAGAAGGCGGGTGAGCTCGTTCGCATCCGGGAGCGGATCTCTCCGAAACTCGAGATCACCGAGATCACCGACCGCGTTTCGAAGCAGTTCGGCCCCGCCCTGCTCTTCGAGAACGTCGAAGGATCCGACATCCCGGTCGTCATCAACCTGATGGGCAACGAGCGCCGGATGAAGATGGCGCTCGAGATCGAGAGCTACGAAGCCTGGACCGAGCGCCTCGACTTCTTCCTCGAGCCGCGCATCCCCACCGGGCTCATCGACAAAATCAAGATGCTTCCGGCGCTCGGAGAGCTCGCGAGCGTATTTCCGAAGTACGTCGACTCCGCTCCCTGCCAGGAGGTCGTCTACAAGGGTGCCGACGTCGACCTCAGCAAGCTCCCGGTCCTCACCTGCTGGCCCGACGACGGCGGGCCGTTCATCACATTTCCGCTCGTCTTCACGAAGGACCCGAAGTCGAATAAGCGCAACGTCGGCATGTACCGGATGCAGGTCTACGACCGGAACACGACCGGCATGCACTGGCAGTTGCACAAGGACGCGGCGCGGCAGCACCAGGACGCCGAGGCAATGGGAAGAGAGCGGATTCCGGTGAGCGTCGCGATCGGGGCCGACCCGACCACCTGCTTCGCCGCGATCTGCCCGCTCCCGCCGGACATCGACGAGATGCTCTTCGCGGGCTATGCGCGCAAGGAGTCGGTGAAGCTGGTCAAGTGCGTGACCAACGATCTCGAGGTCCCCGCGAATGCGGAAATCGTCCTCGAAGGATGGGTCGACCCCGCCGAGCGTCGCGACGAGGGTCCGTTCGGCGACCACACCGGCTTCTACACTCCTGTCGAGCCGTACGCGGTCTTCCACGTCGAGGCGATCACGCACCGGAAAAACCCGATCTACATGGCGACGATCGTCGGCAAGCCGCCTCAGGAAGACGGCCACATGGGCTTCGCGATCGAGCGATGCTTCCTGCCGATCATGAAGAAGCAGTTCCCCGAGATCGTCGACATGCACATGCCGATGGAAGGGGTCTTCCACAACCTGATGATCCTCGCGATCAAGAAGCGCTACCCGGGCCACGCGCGCAAGGTCATGCACGGAATCTGGGGCCTCGGTCAGGCGATGTTCACCAAGACGATCGTCATCGTCGACGACCACATTGACCCGCACGACCTCAGGACAGTCGCCTGGTACGTGCTCAACAACATCGATCCCGAACGCGACATGGAGATGGTCATGGGGCCGATCGACGTGCTCGACCACTCCTCTCGCGCGTTCGGCTATGGAAGCCACGTCGGCATCGACGGAACGAAGAAGCTCGAAGGCGAAGGCTTCACCCGCGTGTGGCCGCCCGAGATCGAGATGTCGTCCGACGTGAAGAGTAAGATCGACGCGCTCTGGCCAAGACTGGGGCTGTAGCGACGGAACCGAAGCTGCTGTCGACGAGGCTGCCCGCATCTGATGCATCATCGTGAGAACGACGTGACGATCTACTACCTGATCGCCGACTACCCGGTTCCGAGCTGGGGTGTCGGGATGCTCTACGAGCACGTGCGGCTCCTGCGCGATGTTGGCCATCACGCCGTTGCGCTTCACCATCGGTCGCCCTTCCGACCAGACTGGATCGACGTCGAGGTTCCGATTGCCTACCTCGACGACGCGGGCTTCGCGCCGCGTGAGCAGGACATCGTCGTCGTCCCCGAAGTCCTCGCCGCATCCGAGGTCGTCTCGAAGCACCCCTGGCGCCGCGTGATTTTCGTCCAGGGCAGCTTTCTCATCCTCGGCGGGCTCGGCGGGGCCGCAGGTTATCCGGAGCTCGGCTACGAGGCTGGAATGGCCGTGCTTCCCCACGTCGCTGCAGTCGTCGAGAGACACTTCGGGCTGTCGTGCGCGATCGTCGCCCCGTTCGTCGCCTCGTACTTCTTCGAGCCTTCCCCCCTTCCCCGAAGTCGACGAATCCTCTTCGCTGGCAAGGAAGCGTATCGATCAGCCGGCATCCCCGATCAGGACATCGCGCTCCGGTTGCTCGCGCGAGAGATCGGAAGGCGACCGGGCTGGGAGCTCGTCTGTCTCGATGGCTACTCGCATCGCGAGGTGGCGGCGCTGATGTCGAGCTCGATGTTCCTGGTGAACGTCAACTCGCACGAAGCGTTCAATACGACGGTCCCCGAGGCGATGGCGGCAGGGTGCATTCCCATCTGCTACGAGGCGACGGGAGGACGCGACTTCCTTCGCGACGGCGAGAATGCCGTCGTCTTCGCGAACCAGCAGGTCTACGCGCTCGTCGAGCGTGTCTGTGACCTGGTCGACCGGCTCGACGACTCGTCGGGACTGCTCTCGCGCTTGCGGGCCGGCGGCCGGGAAACGGCCACGTCGTTCACCGCCGCGCGCACGGCCTCGGCGCTGGAATCGTTCTTCGCATCGCTCGACCGCTCCTGACCTGACTCGTTGCACCCGTCAAGGCCGCGAGAACACCACGCCCGCCCCCGCAAAGCGATTCGAAGCAGTTTCGCCACAGCCTGATGGGGTTCGAATCACCATACAATGCCCGCCGCGAGTGAGGCCTTTCGGCCGCGCTCCCGACTCGTCCACGCTGTGAACCCGAGACCACCAGAAGGAGCACGCATGAATCGAAGGCACCTCGCCCTCGTCGTCGCGCTGCTGCTCGCGATTCCGTCCGTCGTCCTCGCTGCACCGGAAAAGACGAAGACTGACTTCGCGAGCCAGATCCGCACGACTACGCTGAGCAACGGCATGAAAGTCATCGTCTGGCCCGACCACGACATCCCGAACGTCGCCATGTACATCTGGTACAGGGCCGGCGCCCGCAACGAGCGCCCGGGCATCACGGGCCTCTCCCATTTCTTCGAGCACATGATGTTCAACGGCGCGAAGAAGTACGGTCCGGGCGAGTTCGACCGTGTGATGGAAGCGAACGGAGGCGCGAACAACGCCTACACCTCGAGCGACGTCACGGTCTACCAGAACTGGTTTCCCCGGTCGGCGATGGAGTTGATCTTCGACCTCGAGGCGGACCGGATCCAGCACCTCGCCTTCGACGACAAGATCATCGAGAGCGAGCGCGGTGTCGTCTACTCCGAGCGCCGCCTCCGCACCGACAACAGCAACGCGGGCCTGCTGAACGAGCAGGTGCAGGCAACCGCATTCGTCGCCCATCCCTACCAGTTCCCCGTCATCGGCTGGCCGAGCGACATCGAGGGCTGGTCGAAGAAGGACCTGCAGGACTACTTCCACACCTACTACGCGCCGAACAATGCGACGATGATCGTCGTCGGCGACGTGACTCCCGAAGAAGTCTTCGCGCTCGCGAAGAAGTACATCGAGCCGATTCCGGCGCAGAAGCCCCCGGAGCCGGTACGCACGGTCGAGCCGGAGCAGATGGGCGAGCGCCGCGTCACGATCACGAAGGACGCGCAGGTGCCGCTCGTGCAGATCGCGTATCACATCGGCTCGGCAAGCGACGCCAGCGCCGCGACGCTCGACCTGCTGTTTGCGATCCTCACCCGCGGCGACTCGTCACGTCTTCACCAGCGCCTCGTCGAGCAGGAGCAGATCGCGCTCGGCGTCGGAGGCTTCACCGATCGCGGCTTCGATCCGGGCCTCGCCTGGATCATGATGACGCTCGCCGCGAGCGCAGATCCGGTCAGGGCCGAGGCTCTCCTCGACGAGGAGCTTGCGAAGCTCGCGAAGGACGGACCGACGGCCGCGGAGCTGGCCAAGGCGAAGAACATCCAGATCGCCGACTTCTGGCGCAGCCTGAAGACGATCAACGGCAAGGCGCAGGCCCTCGGCAGCAACGAGGTCTTCCGTGGCGACTGGCAGGCGCTCTTCTCGTCACCAGCCCGCTACGAGGCGGTGACCGCGGATCAGATCCGCGATCTGGCTGCAAAAGTCTTCCGCAACACGAACCGCACCGTCGGCGTGCTGACGCCGCCCGCGGCCGCGCCAGAATCGAAGGAGGCCGCGCGATGATCCGGACCCGAATGCTCGCCATGGCCGCAGGGCTGGCGAT
>JBPPMG010000216.1:0-16452 GCA_051305935.1 Thermoanaerobaculia bacterium | reverse complement strand
CGACGACCTGGAGCTTACGGAGCGAGAGCCCGATCTCGGCCGCGTCCATGATCTTTGCAGGACGCGAGACGGGAGCCGCGGAGGCGACGAGGCCGGCGAGAGTGATCACGACTGCCGCAAGCGCGGCGATGGTTCGACGACGCATCAGTGTCTTCCTGTTCGGTCGGAGTGGCGCGTCGCCCCGGAGGACTCGGCACCGCTGGGAAGATACCGCAGACGAGGTGGCGAGATCGGCGTGAAGGGCAAATTTTTGGTGAATCAAGGCGAGAGGCGAGAGGCGAAAGGCGATGAGCAGGCGGAAGGGCGATGGGGCGAGAGGCGAGAGGCGATGAGCAGGCGTTGTTCGTCGCGAAGCGACGATGGATCGGTAGCCCCCGGCTTCAGCCGGGGGACGGGGCGTCGCGTAGCGACGGCCGAATTTAGCCCCCGGTCGAAGACTGGGGGGCCGCGCGCTCCGGAAAATCTGCCGCGCCGCGTAGCGGCGCCGGATGAATCGTTCACGGCACGATTACTGATACCGGGCGATCCCATCACCGCGCCCATGCGTGTGCCATAATCGCCCTGTTCCTGATGACCATCGCTCCTTCTTCGCGGCTCGGCCCGTACGAGATCGTCTCGCCCATCGGGGCCGGAGGCATGGGCGAGGTCTGGCGCGCGCGCGACACGCGGCTCGAGCGCGACGTCGCGATCAAGGTGCTGCCGCCCGGCTTTGCCGACAGCGAGGAGATCCGCCGCCGCTTCGAGCGCGAGGCGAAATCGATCTCGTCGCTGAACCACCCGCACATCTGCACGCTCCACGACATCGGCGACGAGAACGGGGTGCTCTACCTCGTGATGGAGCTGATCGAGGGCGAGTCACTCGCCGATCGGGTGAAGAAAGGGCCGCTTCCGTTGCCCGACGTGCTTCGCATCGGCCGTGAGATTGCGCTCGCGCTTCACGCCGCGCACCGGGCGGGGATCGTTCATCGCGACCTCAAGCCGGGCAACGTCATGCTCACGAAGACCGGAGCGAAGCTGCTCGACTTCGGCCTCGCGAAGGGTGGAGGCGCGTTCGCTCCCGCCGTTTCCGGGACCGAAGAGATGGCGACCGAGCATCGTGACCGCCCGCTCACGCGCGAAGGGACGATCATCGGCACGTTTCAATACATGGCTCCCGAGCAGCTCGAAGGCGAGACGGCCGATCCGCGCACCGACATCTTCGCGCTCGGCGCGGTTCTCTACGAAATGGCGACCGGGCGCCGCGCCTTCGAAGGCACGACGCGAACGAGCCTGATCGCTGCGATCGTCTCGTCGCAGCCGCAGCCGATCTCCGCCGTGGCTCCGATGTCGCCGCCGGCGCTCGACCACGTCGTCACGAAGTGCCTCGAGAAGAACCCCGAGCATCGCTGGCAGTCGGCGCAGGACGTCGCGACTGAGCTTCAGTGGATCGGCGATGCGGGCTCGCAGGCCGGTGTGGCGAGCGTGGTCCGCGTCGGACGGAAGAGCCGTGAGCGTTTCGCATGGGTCGCTGCCGCCGTGCTGCTGATCGCGCTCGCCGCCACCGCGTACGAGCTCGTCAAGCGAATCCGCGCGACCGGCGACGCGAAGGCGATCCGCTCGGCGATCATCGCGGCGGACGGAAAGCCCTACGCCTACTCGCCCAACTCGTACGGCGCGGTGCTCTCGCCCGACGGGCGGCGCCTCGCGTTCATCGCCCCGGGACCGGATGGCCCCGACATGCTCTTCGTCCGCTCGCTCGATGTCGCCCTCGCGCAACCGCTCGCCGGAACCGAGGGGGCGGAGTTTCCTTTCTGGTCGCCTGACGGCAGGTACCTTGGCTTCTTCTCCACCGGAAAGCTGAGAAAGATCGAAGCCTCAGGCGGGACGGCGGTCCCGATCGTGCCGGTCTCTACCGCGCGCGGCGGAACGTGGGGCCGCAACGACGACATCATCTACGCTCCCGCTACGCAGACCGGGCTCTTCCGCGTGAAGGCAAGCGGCGGCGCTCCCGTCGAGGTGACGAAGATCGACCTTGCGAAGGGCGAATTGTCGCACCGCTGGCCTTCATTTCTTCCCGACGGAAATCGTTTCGTCTTTTCGGCCGGCAGTGCCGAAGGAGCCTCGGGAGACGCCGCGGGCGTGATCGTGGCCTCTCTCTCGGGCGACGTAGAACCGCGAATGGTCGTCAAGGGGCTCACGCGCGCGATGTACGCGAACGGCCATCTGATTTTCGCCCGTGAGGGGTTCCTCCTCGCGCAGAATTTCGACCTCGGGAAGCTCGAGCTTCAAGGCGAGGCGATTCCGATCGGCGAGAACATCAGACAGCGCCGCGACATCTGGGCCTTGAACTACTTCTCGGCGTCGGAAGAGGGAACCGTCGTCTACGATGGGGGAGGCTCGAACGAGCTGCAGATGGTCGAGTTCGACCGCGAGGGCAGAGAAATCGCACGGCTCGGCGATCCAGCGGTCTTCGAGAGGATTCGCCTCTCGCCCGACGGGAAGAAGATCATCACGACGATCCAGGATGTAGCCGATGGAAGCGGCGACATCTGGGCGCTCGAGCCCGAGCGAAACGTGAAGACCAGACTGACCTTCGCAACATCCGAGGAGACATCGGCGATCTGGTCACCGGACGGGAAGCGGGTCGCATTCGCGTCGATCGCGAAAGGCGAGCGCCGGATCGTCGCCAGGTCGGTGGGCGGAGGGACAGCCGAACAGGAGTTGTTCAGGTCTCCCGATGTGCCTTCCCCGGAAGACTGGTCGTGGGACGGGCAGCACATCCTGTTCAATCTCCTGGGCGGCAAGCAGAAGACAGATTTCTGGGTGCTGCCGCTCTCCGGCGATCGGGAACCGGTTCCCATCGCCACCGGCGAGTTTGACGAAGGCTGGGGACTCTTCTCGCCGGATGGCAGGTGGATCGTCTACCTCTCCAACGAATCGGGCGCATACCAGGCGTACGCGGTTCGATTCCCGCAGCGCGACAGCGCGGAGAAATGGCAACTGACGTCGAACGGCGCGGAATGGTTCGTCGGCTGGCGCGAAGACGGGCGCGAGCTGTATTACATCGACTCGGCCGGATTCGTAGCGGCGCTTCCAATTCAGCTCGGCGAAGACATCGAAGCCGGCGTGTCGCGCCAGTTGATGAAGACCGACAGCAACCAGGGATTCACGGTCTCGCGCGATGGCAAGCGTTTCATTCTCACGAAGCGGAACGAGGGTCTGAACACGATTCCGACGACGCTGCTGGTCAACTGGCCCGCGATCCTGCCGCGGTAGGGCGGCGCGAAGCCGTCGATTGCGGCGGAGCGCGGTGCGTCCGCTCAGCCGTGAATCCGGTTCAATGCCGTCAGGTTCGCCACGACGATGCCCGCATGCCAGAGCGCGAAGGTGATCGCCGCGGGGACCATCGTGCTCTCCTCGTCGTCCTTCGGCACCGACAGCTTGTTCGCCACCGCGAAGAGGCCCAGCGTCCAGAGCATGCAGAAGGCGAGGCCCGCGATCGTTCCCCACAGCGCGCCGCGATAGCCGGCGATCTTCCACCCGAGCATCGCGCCGTCGGCGACGGTGGCGACCGCGAGGGCGAACGCGATGCTGAGCAAGGCGACGTAGGCCGCCTCGCCTCCCTGCGGTCCCGCGCCCGGCTTCATCGTCCGCAGCCATCGCAGCAGGAAGAACATCGGCACGATCGAGCCGACGATGAAGACATGCCAGGGCACCCACCAGCCGCTGCCGAAGAGGATCGAGACGAGATTCACGCGCGGATCATACGTGGAGCGGAGCTTCGTAGCGAAGGCCTCCGGCCTTCGCGGAATCTCGCAGCGCGCTCGAGCTGCGCGGAGCGGGCAAGGCGAGACGCCTTGCCTACAAGAAACGGGCCGCCATCGCTGGCGGCCCGTCCGTATCTCGCTGAATGTCTAACAACTAACAACTAACAACTAACAACCAACAACCAACAGCTTCCCCACCCGTCAACTACTTCACTACGTTCCCGTCCGCGTCCATCACGCTGACCTCTCCGAGGTTCAGCTCGCGGATTCCGGCTTCGATCTTCGCGCGGTCGCCGACGATGATCCAGACCAGGCCGCCGGCGTTGACCACTTCCTTCGCGGCCCCGTCGACCTTCGCCCGGTCGAGAGACTTCACCTCGGTCGGATACTTCGCCCAGTAGTCTTCGGGCAGCCCGTAGCGAACGATGTCGCTGATCGCGACGAGAACGTTGTTATTGGTCTCCCACGAGCCGGGAAGCTCGAGGATCGAGTTGTTCTTCACCTTGTCGAGCTCGTCCTGCGTGACCGGCCTCGTCGAGGCGATGTCGGTGAGCTCCTTGCGGATCTCGATCATCGACTCCTTCGTCTTGTCGGTCTGAACACCCGCGTATGCGAGGAACGGGCGCTGTCCGCGCGCGTCGAAGAGGAGCGTCTGGGCGCCGTACGACCAGTGCTTGTCTTCGCGGAGGTTCATGTTGACGCGCGAGGTGAACTGGCCGCCGAGGATGTTGTTCATCGCCGTGATCGCGGTCTCGTTCGGATTGTTGCGCGGGACCGTGACATGCCCGGCGAGGATGGTGCTCTGGATGGCTCCCGGCTTGTCGACGATGTAGACCTCGGGCACGGTCCGCTTCGCGACGCGTGCGACATTCTTCGTGGGAACGCTTCCCTGCTTCCACGACGCGAACGCCTTCTCGAGAAGCGGCCGGAGCTCGGCCATGGTCGTGTCGCCGACGACGATCAGCGTCGCGTTGTTAGGCTTGAACCAGGTCGAGTGGAACTTCGCGAGCTCGTCGCGCGTCAAGCTCGCCACCGAGGCCTCGGTGCCGCTGCCGGTGAACTGCACGGAGTAGGCGTGGCCTTCGCCGTAGAGAAGTTTCGGGAAGACGCGGAGAGCCATCTGAACCGGATTGACCTTCTCGCGCTGGATTCCGGCGATCTGCTGCTTCTGCAGGCGCGCGAAGTCGTCGGCGGGGAAGGAGGGATTGAGGATGATGTCGGCGTAGAGCGCGAGCGACGGCTCGAGAGCGGCCTTCAGGGCCGTCATCACGACGAACGACGTGTCGAGGTCCGATCCGCTGTTGATGCTCGCGCCGAGGCGGGCCAGCTCGTCGCTGATCTGCAGCGAGCCGCGCGTCTTCGTGCCTTCATCGAGCATGTTCATCGCGAGCGATGCCGTTCCCGGATTCGCTCCCTGGTCGGCGGCGTAGCCGGCGTCGAGCATCATCGACATGTTGACCGCCGGAATGCTCTTGCGGTTTGCGACGATGACCTTCAGGCCATTGGCGAGCGTCGCCTTCTCCATGCCGGGGAAGACAGGAGCCGGTGCCTGGCCGAGATCGGGCAGCTTCGATCGATCGGCGCCTTCCTTCGCGTTGCTGTACTGCGGGAAGGGGAGTACCTCGAGATTGTAGACGCCACCCGTGAGCCAGCGCTTCGATGCAGCCTGCAGATCGGCCGGCTTCGCGTCGGCGACGTACTTGAGGGTCCGCTTGTAGGTCTCGGGCGAGCCGCCGTAAACCGTGCTCTGGGCGAGGATGTCCGACTTGCCGCCGAAGCCGCCGATTCGCTCGATGCCCGTGATGAATCGCGAGAAGTACTGCGTCCGCACGCGGTCCAGCTCGTCCTGCATGATTCCCTTGTCGAGAAACTTCGCCATCTCCTCGTCGATCGCCTTCTCCACCTTCGAGAGGTCGTCGCCCGGGCGTGCCGTCGCTTCGATGCGGAACTGGCCCGCGATCTCGCGCTGATCGATCCCGACCGAGACGTTCGTCGCGATCTGGTCGTCGTAGACGAGCCGCTTGTAGAGGCGCGAAGTCTTGCCCGAGCCGAGCACGTCGCTCGCGAGGTCGAGGTAGACCGCATCCTGCGTTCCCCAGCCTGGGATGTTGAATACGCGGATCAGGCGCGCCTGCGGCACACGGTCGTGAACCGACTGGCGCGACGACTCCGTGAGCCGGGCGGGCCACTGGTCGTAGCGCGCGACGGGCGGGCCCGCCGGGATGTCGCCGAAGTAGTGCTTCACCTTCGCGAGCGCCGTGGCGGCGTCGATGTCACCCGCGACGACGACGACTGCATTCGCGGCGCCGTAGTAGGTGCTGAACCACTCCTTCACGTCCTCGAGTTTCGCCGCGTCGAGGTCGGCCATCGACCCGATCACGGTGTGCGAGTACGGGTGATGCGCGGGGAAGGTAGCCTTGGTGATCAGTTCCTCCGCGACGGAGTAGGGCGTGTTCTCCCACTGGCGCTTCTCGTTCTGGACCACGCCGCGCTGCTCGTCGAGCAGCGGCTGGTCGACCGCGCCGAGAAGGTGGCCCATGCGGTCGGACTCGAGAAAGAGGACCTGGTCGAGGCCGTTGGCCGGCACGTTCTGGAAGTAGTTGGTGCGGTCTTCGTTCGTCGTGCCGTTCAGGTCGGTCGCGCCGATCCGCTCGAGCGCCTGGAAGTAATCCTGGTCGTAGTTCTCGGAGCCGTTGAACATCAGATGCTCGAACAGGTGGGCGAAACCCGAGCGGCCGGCCGGCTCATTCTTCGAGCCGACGTGGTACCACACGTTGACCGCGACGATCGGCGCCTTGCGGTCTTCGTGGACGAGAAGCGTGAGCCCATTGTCGAGAACGAACTTCTGGTACGGAATGTTGATCGACTGCGGGTCAATCTTTGCGACCGGAGCGGCAGGCACGCTCTTCGCCTTCGCCTGCGCCGCCGCGAACTGCGGCGTCGTGACGAGGAACGAGAGAGCGAAGCCGAACGCGGCTGCGCGTGCGAGTCTCATGGGGAATCCTCCATCGGTGGTTTTCTCTGGCTGGTTGCGTGCTGGCTGCGGAGGGAAGATATACCACCCCCTCACCCCGTGGTTACGCGTCGCCCTGCCGAAGGTTTCACGAGAGCTTCCGACACACCGGACAGTGTCGGGCATCGCTGACAACGGCTCCTCGATCGGGTATCGTTTGCGCCGCTCATGGATCGATCGCGAGGCCTTTTTGTCGAGTATTCCGAATGCGCTCCGGAGCCTTCGGCCGGCCTGCTCGCGGTGGTCTCGACCGGCGCCGCGGAGGCCGCCGTTTCGGCTCCGCTGCACATCGGCCTCGCCATGCCTTCCCTCGGGACGATGTCGGTCGAGCTCTGGCGGAGCGACCTTCCCATCGAACGCGGGACGGACGGCCCGGTGGTCTGGTCGCGCACGAGCGACGTGCTCGCCGGAGCGATCACGATTCCCGACGCCAGCCCGATCGCCGCGCGCGCAACGGAAGCGTATCGGACGATCATCCCGTTCGTCCGCGCCGCGGGCTTCCCGCACATCCTGAGAATGTGGAACCAGTTCCCGCAAATCCTCGCCCAGGTCGACGGCCTGGAGCGCTACCAGGGGTTCTGCGCGGGCCGCGCGGCTGGATTCGAAGCGGAAGGCTACACGCTCAACGGCGACCTTCCCTCGGCGAGCGCCGTCGGAAGCGACGGGGAAGGGCTCGTCGTCGCGTTCCTTGCAGCGCGGCGTCCCGTGACGCACGTCGAAAACCCGCGCCAGGTGAGCGCGTTCCGCTATCCCCCCAGGTACGGTCCGCGCAGCCCTTCGTTCGCGCGGGCGAGCCGCATCGACCTCGACGGCGGCAGCGTCGTCTTCGTCTCCGGTACGGCGAGCATCGTCGGCCACGAGAGCCTGCACCTCGGCGATGCCGCCGCGCAGGTCGATGAGACGGTCGAGAACCTGCGCCTCGTCTACGGAGCCGCGTCGCGTCGCGAGATTCGCACGCTCGACGAGGTTCGCGGCGCGCTCTATCGCATCTACGTGAAACAGAGCTCGGACCTCGAGACGATTCGCGAGCGATTCCTCCCTCGAATCGCGCACGACGCATCGTGCCTCTGGCTCCGCGGCGACGTCTGCCGCGACGAGCTCCTCGTCGAGATCGAAATGATCGGACAGGAGTGACGGGGGATTTCGGAACGCGGATTGCGGATTGCGGAACGCGGAACGCGGAATGCGGAATGCGGAAGGCGGAGCGCGGAATGCGGAATGCGGAAGGCGGAGCGAAAGGCGAATGCAGAGTGCGGAGTCAGCAGAGGCTCCGAGATTTGCGCCGCAGAGCCAATCTGGTCATCCCGAGCGAAGCGAGGGATCTGCAAAACGACAGACTGACCGCTTCCTCAACAACAGACGTGGTCGGTCTGGAGCGAATGCTCATTGGTCGCTGAGGAAGCGGTCAGACATATCGGTTGCAGATCCCTCGCTTCGCTCGGGATGACCAGGTTGGCCGTGCAGCGCGGATATTGGCCGGTTCTCCCGTTCCGCATTCCGCGTTTCGCGTTCCCCCATTCCGCATTCCGAAATCCGCAATCCGCATTCCCCGCGCGTTGTATCCTTCGCGGTGCACGTCCAATACGGGAGGAGAAAATATGTCAGATCACACGTACAAGCTCGTCGAAATCGTCGGTACCTCGGGTGAATCGTTCGCCAAAGCGGCGGATGCCGCGGTGCAGAAGGCGGCGAAGACGCTGAAGAATCTCGAGTGGTTCGAGGTCACCGAGATGCGTGGACGCATCACCAACGGCCGCGTCGCGCAGTTTCAGGTGAAGATGAAGGTCGGATTCAGGCTCGAAGAGTAGGGTGGGCCCGGATTCTGCGATGGGCGACCCGCCCGGCGAAGTCAATGTCGCCGTCGTCGGCGCGGGCGCCGCGGGCCTCATGGCGGCGATCTTCGCCGCGAGAGGCGGCGCGTCGACGATCGCGCTCGACGGCGCCCCGAGGCTCGGAGCGAAGATCCTGATCTCCGGCGGCGGACGCTGCAACGTGACCCACGACCGCGTCTTGGCCACCGACTTCAACGGCTCCAGACAGAGTCTCGTCGCGAAGGTGCTCCGCTCGTTCGACGTGCCGGAGACCGTCGCCTTCTTCCGCGATCTCGGCGTCGAGCTGAAGCGCGAGGAAACAGGCAAGCTGTTTCCCGTCACCGACCGCGCCGCGACGGTGCTCGATGCGCTCCTCGCCGAAGCTCGCGCCTGTGGTGCGGAACTGCGCACGTCGTCGCGGGTCCGGTCGATTCGCGCGATCGACGACGGCTTCGCGATCGAGACGGACTCCGGCGCGCTCGCCGCGAAGCGCGTAATTCTCGCGACCGGAGGCCGGAGCATCCCGAAGAGCGGAAGCGACGGCGCAGGCTACGAGCTGGCGCGGGCGCTCGGCCATTCGGCGGGCGAGACGTTCCCCGCGCTCGTTCCACTGCTCCTCAAGAGCGGCCACTGGCTGATGGCGCTTTCCGGCATCGCCTCCGAGGTCGAGCTCTCGCTCCTCGGCGCGCGCGGAAAGCTGATGAAACGAATCGGGGGATCGATGCTGCTCACGCACTTCGGCCTCAGCGGCCCGGCGGCGCTCGACATGAGCCGCCACTGGGTCGCGGCGAAGCGGGAAGGCGAGGCCGCGCTCGTCGCGAGCTTCGTGCCGGGCGACGACTTCGCGTCGATCGATGCCTGGCTCGTCGACGCGGCGAAGGAAAACCCGCGACGCACGCTCGTGGCGAACCTGCGGAGAGGCCTGACCGAACGGTTCGCGGAGTCGCTGCTGGCCGAAGGCGCGGCGGTCGCGCCCGACACGCCGTTAGGCCGGCTCACGCGGGACGAGCGCCGTCGCGTGGCGCACGCGATGACCGCGCTGCCGCTTCCCGTCATCGGTGATCGCGGCTACGGCTTCGCCGAGGTGACGGCAGGAGGCGTGCCGCTCGACGAGGTCGATACGAGGACGATGGAGTCGCGAGTCTGCCCCGGCCTCTTCCTCTGCGGTGAGATCCTCGACGTCGACGGCCGGATCGGCGGCTTCAACTTCCAGTGGGCCTGGGCAAGCGGGAGCGCTGCGGGCGCGGGGGCGGGTCACGAGAGTCCTGAGTCCTGAGTACTGAGTACTCAGACCTCAGCCCACGCTGTAAATCACCTGGTACTCCATCGAGATGCGGCCGATGCGGATCTCGTCGCCGTCGCGGAGGAGCGCGCGGTCGACGAGGACGTCGTTGACGACCGTGCCGTTGCGGCTGTTCATGTCCTCGATCGTGTAGCCGCTGCCGTCGCGCGTGAGCGTCGCATGGCGCGCGGAGACACCCGTGTCGGTGAAGCGGATCGCCGCGTCGGGAGCGCGGCCGATCAGGTAGCTCGGCGCGTCGAGCACGACGAGCTGGATGTCGCCGTCGGGAAGCACCGCGCGCAGGCGGATCATGCTCGTCGCGAGCTTCCGGACCTCGCGGAGCGACATCGTGGCGTCGTCCGCGACCAGCAGCTTCGTGTCGTCCTCGATCTCCCGCCACTCCTCGTCGCTGATCTCGATCACCGGGCTCATGATCTTCCCGGTGTGCCCGGCGGGAGACGGGATCGGCTCGCTCATCTGCTGGCGCAGCGTCCTCCGCGTCGACGTGTCCTCCGGCGCCTCCTCGATCAGGTTGCTGGCGAGCAGGCCGTAGACGACGCGGTAGAGGTCGAGCGGATCCTCCCCCGACTCCTCGAGCACCTTCCGCAGTGGCTTGTAGCCGTCGAATCGGAAGAGCACGCGCCATTCGTCGAGCGAGAGGCTGATCTTCTCCTGCAGTTCGGGGTTGTCGACGATCCGGAATGTCACGCCGTCGTCGGGAAGCAGTTGCAGGCACTGCTCCCACTCGTCGATCCGGCGCGCCCCCTCCATGATCAGGTTCGTGATGTCGACCGCGATCGTCACCGCGTAAGGCGGAAGCTCCATCTCGTCGAAGAAGCGGAAGACGCCGTCGTTCCAGGTGAGCGCGTCGTAGATGATCTCGGAGACCTGGATCTTCAGCGCCGAGCGGAGCTGCTCGTCGTCGATGATGCCGAGGCGCACGGCGGAGTCGCCGAAGCGCTCGGCGGACAACGCCTGCGATCCGACGATCCGGGCCTCCTCTGCGTCGTCGATCAACTCGCGCTCGCGCAGGATCGATCCGATGCGGAAGCTCATCTGGTCGGTCGTGGCGAAGACCAGTTCGCCGCTCTTGAAGAATGCAGTCGACGTCGACGAGGACTGGACGAGCTGCAGCGTCCCCGTCTTTCGGCACAGCGAGAGGAAGGTTAGCAAGTCGAACAGCCTGAACGACTTGAGCGACCCCTGCAGCGATGACTGCATGATCTGCCAAGAGTAGCAGAATTCGCGGGCCCCCCGCCTCCGCGGGGTACCATGACGCCATGCCGATAGAGCACCCGCCGCGCGACGAGGCGAGCGCGGACCTGCTGTCGCCCGTCGAGCCGATCCGCACCGGCCGGAGGCGCGGCTCGGTGCGCGACGGCGTCGCGCTCTGCCTCTCCGGCGGCGGTTATCGCGCGATGCTCTTCCATGCTGGCGCGCTCGTACGGCTCAACGAGGCGCGCTGGCTCCCGAAGCTCGACCGCATCTCGAGCGTCTCCGGCGGCTCGATCGTCGCGGCGCTGTTAGGGCTCGCCTGGAGCCGGCTCGAGTTCGACGAGCACGGGCGCGCTGCGAAGCTCGGGGAGCTCGTCGTCGATCCGCTGCGACGCCTCGCGTCGGTCACCATCGACATTCCTGCCGTCGTGCGAGGGCTGCTCACTCCCGGATCGATCTCGCAGCGGGTCGAGCGGAGCTACCGCAAACACCTGTTCGGCCGCGCGACGCTGCAGGACCTTCCCGATCGCCCGCGCATCGTCATCAACGCAACCAACATGCAGAGCGGCGCGCTCTGGCGCTTCATGAAGCCGTACATGCGCGACTACCGCGTGGGACAGGTGCTCCGGCCAACGGTCCCGCTCTCACTTGCCGTCGCGGCATCCGCGGCGTTCCCTCCGTTCCTCGGACCGGTCAGGCTCAGGATCGACCCGAAAGACCTGGCGCCGGGCGACGGCTACGAAGATCTCCATCGCGAGCCATTCACCCGCGAGGTCGTCCTCTGCGACGGCGGCGTCTACGACAACCTCGGGCTGGAGACCGCGTGGAAGCGCTACCGGACGATCCTCGTGAGCGACGCTGGCGGGCGAATGCGCCCGGAGCCCGATCCGCACACGGAGTGGGCCGGACAGAGTCATCGTGTCCTCGACCTCATCGACAACCAGGTGCGCTGCCTGCGCAAGCGCCAGGTCGTGAGCTCGCTGCGACGGGGAAAGCGGAAGGGCGCGTACTGGGGCATCCGCTCTGACATCGAGCACTACCGCCTCGCCGACGCGCTCCTCTGCCCGCACGAAGCGACGCTGAAGCTCGCCGAGACCGAGACGCGCCTCGCCGCGATGCCGGAACTGCTGGAGCAGCGGCTCGTCAACTGGGGCTACGCCGTCTGCGATGCCGCGATGCGAAAGCACGCCGACCGCAAGCTCGCCGTGCCCGAGGGCTTCCCGTACCCGGCGGCGGCCGTGGGGGACTAACGACGCCGATGTGGCGCAGACACTCCTGTCTGCGCGCGGCGCGAAGCGTCGCCGGCGTGGCGGAAACGACGCTAGACGTGCCGCCTTCGGCGGCGCGCAGGCAGGAGTGCCTGCGCCACATTGCCCACGCCACATTGACCGCGGTGCCTCGTGCTACGATTCGCGCTCTCGCAGCAGCCTGACTCATGTCGAACTTCGACCTCGTCCTGCGCCTCTTTCTGCAGCTGACCGTGATTCTCGCGGTCTGCCGCGTCGTCGGCTGGCTCGGAACCCGCTACTTCGGGCAGACGCAGGTTGTGAGCGAGATGATTGCCGGCGTCCTGCTCGGCCCCTCGCTGCTCGGCTGGCTCGCGCCGGAAATGCAGCATTGGCTCTTCCCGATGAAGGCGACGGTGGGAGGCGTGGAGATCACGCATCCGTCGATGTCGATCCTCTACGTCCTCGCGCAGCTTGGGCTCGTGCTCTACATGTTCATCGTCGGGCTGGAGTTCAACCCGGAGCACATCCGAGGCCGCGCGCGCAGCGCGGGCCTGATCTCGGGGGCGGGAATCATCGTGCCGTTCGCGTTAGGCGCGATGCTGGCGCTGATGCTGCGCGACGACGCCGAGCTCTTTCAGCCGGGCCTCTCCGCGTGGGGCGCCGCGCTCTTCATGGGCGCGTCGATGTCGATCACCGCGTTCCCGATGCTCGCGCGAATCCTCTACGAGAAAGACATCACGAACACGCGGCTCGGCGTGGTGACGCTCGCGGCCGGCTCGATCGACGACGCGATCGCCTGGTGCCTGCTCGCGGTCGTCCTCGCGAGCTTCAAGTCGAGCCCGCAGATTGCCGTTCTCGCGATCGGTGGCGGCATCGCGTACGGCGTCTTCATGGTCGTCGTCGGCCGCGGCTGGCTGCGCGGCTTCGAGCGAAGTTACATGCGCCGGACGAATGCCGCCGAGGAGCCGTCGGTCGGCCTCTTCACGCTGCTGATGATGGTGGTGATGCTCTGCGCCTGGTTCACCGACTACATCGGCATCTACGCCGTCTTCGGCGCCTTCATCCTCGGGGCCTGCATGCCGAAGGGCGCGTTCGCACGGCTCGTGATCGCGAAGAGCGAGATGATCACGACCTCGCTGCTGCTGCCCGTTTTCTTCGTCTACTCGGGGCTGAACACGCAACTCGGGCTGGTCAACACCCCGGGGCTCTGGATGCTGACGGCGGTGATCATCGTCGCGGCGATCGGAGGCAAGGGAGTCGCCTGCATGCTCGCGGCGCGCGTGAGCGGCGAGAGCTGGCGGAACGCCGCGGTCGTCGGAACGCTGATGAACGCGCGCGGCCTGATGGAGCTGATCATCCTCAACATCGGCCTCGAGAAGAATCTGATCACCCCGATGCTCTTCGCGATGATGGTGATGATGGCCGTCGTCACGACCCTGATGGCGTCCCCGTTGTTCCAGTTCCTCTTCCGCGCCGACGAAGTCGACCGCACCGCCTGAAGGAATGCGGAACGCGGAATGCGGAACGCGGAATGGGGAGCGCGGACTGGGGACTCACCAGGAGAACTGAGCTTTGCGCCGCACGGCCCAATCTGGTCATCCCGAGCGCAGCGAGGGACCTGCAAAACGCCAAACTGACCGCTTCCTCAGCAAACGTTCGAAACCATGCACCCGACTGAAAACGCCGCTGTGGAATCGGCCAGGTGAGCGATTTGCAGATCCCTCGTCGTTGGCGCGTTCGCCGTTGCACGCCACGCCTCTGCCTTTTCATTCCGCAATCCGCAATCCGCACTATTTCCCAGTGTGACCCAACTTCCCCTACTCCTGCTCGAACTGCCTGATCGATTCGAGCGATTGCTGAGCGGTCGTGAGGCTCCGGCCGGCGATGTCGTTCATCAGGCCCTGCACGAACGGCGACCCGGAGAGCCTCGGGGCGTAGCGCCGCGAGATCCAGACCACCAGCAACGCGAGTCCGATTCCGAAAAGGACGTTGGCTACGATCCACCTGAAGAAATCGGCGTGACTCGACTGGATTGCCGCCCCGATCGTGTACGGGTCGACGCCGATCATGCCTCGAACGAGCACCGCAAGGATCGGGGCCCAGAGTACGCAGCCGAGGATGAACGTCCACTTCGTAGTGCGGATACGGAGGATGCGAAGCTTCTCGAGCTCCTTCTGGACCTCCACGATTGGGCGGGAGTAATCGAGGCCGTCGATCGTCGCCAGCTGGCGGATGCACGACGCGGCGAGCGCGACGGCGCACACGGCGATGATGAGCGCGGGCACGGCGAACCGCGCTTCTGCGACGTGATCGGCGATGAAGCTGCCGAGCCAGATGACGGCGAGCGAGACGACCCCAAGCTCGATCGCGATGCCGGAGGTGAGCCAGCGGAGCGACGACTTCGTCTTCGTGACGCGGAGCTCGCGCACGGTTGCCAGGTTCAGATGCACGAGCCGGTCGAGAGCGTGATCGTGCGCGGCCAGGGTGTTTCTCATTTCATCGATGTTCATTGATTCCTCCCGGGGCGCGTGGCGCCCTCGTCGAATGCCTGTTGGAGTTTCTGTTTGATGCGGGAGATGCGGGTTCCTGCGTTGGTCGGCGAGATCCCGAGAATCTCGGCGATCTCGTTCTGGGAATGACCGTCGAGGTAGAGGAGGATCGTGGCGCGGCTCATCGTGTCGAGCTGCCCGATCAACTGCTGCAGCGTGAAGTAATCGTCACCGGCATCCGACATCGACCGGTCGACGGCGGCGAAGTCGATGACGTCGTAGTTCTCGATCGGCACCGTGTCGCGATCACGGCGCGTCGTGCTGCGAAGGAACGAGATCGCGACGTTCAGCGAGATCCTGTACATCCATGTGGAGAACCGGAACCGGGCGTCGTACCGCGGATACGACTTCCAGAGCTGGATCACCATTTCCTGCACCAGGTCCCTGCGATCTTCCACGTCGCGGCAATACGCGTTCGCCACTTTGTAGAGGATTCGCTTGTGCTCCTCGAGGAGCCGCAGGAACAGGGTTTCGTCGTTCGATTCGGTCATTTCGGTTGGTTTGCCCGCCCACGTCACTGCAGCGATCTCAGGGCGCCTTCGAACACATGATTCGCTCGGAAGGGGAGGAATGTCACACGGAGGGTCGAAAAGAGGTGATGCGCAGAGGTTTGGGCTCCCTAAGCAACGAGGTGCTTCGAGCCCGTCATCCCGAGCGCAGCGAGGGATCTGCTAAACGACCAAACTGACCGCTTCCTCAGCTACAACCCATGGCATGGAGCCAGGTTTGCTGCTGCGGAAGCGGTTAAGAAGCGTTTTGCAGATCCCTCGCTGCGCTCGGGATGACGG
This sequence comes from Thermoanaerobaculia bacterium, assembly GCA_051305935.1. Classification (GTDB taxonomy): domain Bacteria; phylum Acidobacteriota; class Thermoanaerobaculia; order Gp7-AA8; family Gp7-AA8; genus JACPDH01. The sequence goes on along the minus strand of JBPPMG010000216.1, from coordinate 819 downwards.
ACGAAGGTTGGGGTCACACCTGAGAATTCAACTTCCCGTCCGAGCGGCAGCAGCCGTCATTCCGAGCGCAGCGAGGAATCTACTAAACGACTAAACCGAACGCTTCCTCAGCAACAACCCGTGGCAAGGAGCCAGGTTTGCTGCTGCGGAAGCGGTTAATGAGCATTTTGCAGATCCCTCGCTGCGCTCGGGATGACGGATGGGCCCTCGCTGCGCTCGGGATGACGATGCGCCCCCGCGCCTGCCTTTTCATTCCGCATTCCGCGTTCCGCAATCCGCATTCCCCTACTTGATTCCCCTGAACCTGCGCACCCGCGCGTACACGTTCATGTAAGCCTCGGCCGACTGGTGCCACGACCAGTCCTGCGTCATGCCGTTGCGCACGAGCTGCGTCCAGAGGCTCGGGTCGTGGTAGCAGTGGCGCGCCCACATGATCGTGTCGCGTACCGCGGCGGGGCTCGGCTCGTCGAAGACGAAGCCCGAGGCTTCCAAGCGGTTGAAGCCGTTGTAGCCGGTGACGGTGTCGGCGAGGCCGCCGACGCGGCGGACGATCGGCGGCGTGCCGTACGCGAGCGAGTAGAGCTGGTTCAGGCCGCACGGCTCGAAGCGCGACGGCATCACGAACGAGTCGGTCCCCGCCTCGATGAGGTGCGCGAGATTGTCCTGGAAGCCGACGTATCCCCAGAAGCGCCCCGGCGAGCTCGACGAGAAGTGGTGCATCGCATCCTCGTGCTGCCTGTCCCCCGAGCCGAGCATGATGACGCGCACTCCCTGGTTCACCAGGTCGTGCATCACCGGGAAGAGCATGTCGTAGCCCTT
>JBPPMG010000212.1:0-5770 GCA_051305935.1 Thermoanaerobaculia bacterium | reverse complement strand
GCCCTTTACTTCGCATTCCGCATTTCCGGTCGCCTTCGGCGACGCGCAGGCAGGAGTGCCTGCGCCACATCTGAATCGTAAGGAGCCACCATGCTTCACGGCGACATCCTCGGAGAGCGCGCGCGCCTAACACCTGATCGCGAGGCGCTCGCGATGTCGGACGGCTCCCTCCGCCTCAGCTACGGCGAGCTCGACGCTCGGGTGTCCGCCGTGGCCGCGGCCCTGCGCGATCGCCTCGGCATCGCGAAAGGCGATCGCGTCGGACTCCTCGCCGGGAACTGCCCGGAGTTCCTCGATGTCTTCTTCTCCGCCGGAAAGAACGGGATGATCGTCGTCCCACTCTCGACGCGAGCGACCGTTCACGAGCTCGAGGGAATCGTCCACGACAGTGGAATGCGGCTGCTCGTCCACGGGCCCGAGTTCGCCGAGCAGGCGCAGCGGCTCCGCGATTCCGGCGCCGTCCCGAAGCTCATCTCCGTCGGCGAGCTCCAGCACCTGACCCTCAGGAACGAGCACGACGGAGAGCGCGCGCCATTCAGTCCCGGTGCCCCCGACGACGTCTACTGCCTTCTCTACACGAGCGGCACGACCGGCAAACCGAAGGGCGTGATGATCCCGCACCGGATGGTCGCGTGGAACGGCTACAACACCGCGATCAACTGGGGACTGCGCGAAGACGACCGCAGCCCGATCTACACTCCGCTTTACCACGCCGGCGCGCTCGGCGCGTTCCTCACCCCGATCATCGCGATCAGCGGCACGATCATCCTTCATCGCAAGTTCGACGTTGACGAAGTCTGGGCCACGATCGAGCGCGAGCGCTGCACCGTCGTCCTCGGCGTCCCGACGATCTGGAAGATGCTGATGGACGCGCCGTCGTTTGCGAGCGTCGACCTGTCGAGCGTCCGCTGGCTGATCAGCGGCGGAGCCCCGCTGCCGACCTACATCATCGAGGCCTACCAGAGACGCGGCGTCGTCTTCCGCCAGGGCTTCGGCATGACCGAGGTCGGTGTGAACTGCTTTTCGATGACGAACGAGGACTCGTACAGGAAGCTCGGCTCGATCGGCAGACCGATGATGTACACCGCGGCGCGCCTAACCCGCGACGATGGCACGGAGTGTGGCCCGGACGAGGTCGGCGACCTCTGGTTTCGAGGCCCGCACGTGAGCTCCGGCTACTGGAACAACCCCGAAGCGACCGCGGCGTCGTACCAGACGGACGGCTGGTTCCGCACCGGCGACTCCGCGCGGCGCGACGCCGACGGCTTCTACTACATCGCGGGACGCAAGAAGGAGATGTTCATCAGCGGCGGCGTGAACGTCTACCCCGCCGAGATCGAGGCCGAGCTCGTGCAGCACCCGTCGATCTCCGACGCCGCCGTGATCGGCGTGGAGGACCCGACATGGGGTGAGGTCGGCTCCGCGTTCGTCGTCGCCGCCCCCGGAATGACGATCGACACCGCCGCGCTCGAAGCCTGGCTCGGCGAGCGCCTCAGCCGCCTGAAGCTCCCGAAGCACTGGACCGTGCTGGACGCACTGCCGCGAACTCCGTACGGGAAGGTGGAAAAGCACATGCTGCGGCGGGACGGGGGAGTTGTTAGTTGTTAGTTGTTAGTTGTTAGTTGTTAGTTGTTAGTTGTTAGGGAAATCGGAGTCCTGAGTGCATTGGATTTGACGGAGAGAATCTCGATCTCTCAGTGACGAACGCCGCGGCAGCGGCGTCTTCTGGATAGCCCAGCGCGTCAGCGCTGGGAAAGCGGCATTCAAAAAATGCACGAGCCGCGTAAGCGGCGACAGAAGAACGTGCCGCCGCTTACGCGGCTCGTGAGATTCGGATCGCCACGACCCAGCGCTGACGCGCTGGGCTAATCAGAAACGGCCGCTTGCGCGGCCGCTGCGTAATTCGCTCCTCAGCACTCAAGACTCTCAGGACTCAGGATTCTCAGCACTCAGGACTCAGGACACAGCACTGCTTCTCACTTCTTCGCTGTCTTCGCCAGTTCAGCGTCGCACAGCATGCCGCGGCGGAGGATGTCGGAGATCTCCTTGATCGTCGCGTCGGTCGCCTTGCCGAAATGGTCCTTGACGCCGAAGAGGATCTCGACCGAGAAGAAGTTGAGAAAAAAGCGCGTCACCAGCATCACGGCAGCGACGGGAGAGACACCCGGACGCAGCCGCCGCTCCACCTCGGCGCGCCCGTGCGCGTCGATGAAAATCTCGAACCGCTGCGACATGTCGGCGTAGAAACGGCGGATGTGGCTTCCGTCGAATTCGACGACATCGACGTAGATGAGCGCGATCTGCTTCTTGTACTGCCGCACGCTCTGCTCCGCCGCCCGCCCGAGCGCTTCGAGGTTGTCGGGAAAGATCCCCGACGCGAGCGCCTTGTTGAACGGGAAGTCGGGGGAGGAGATCGCCTGCCAGTACTCCTCGAAGATCGTGTTGTAGATCGATTCCTTGTCGGTGAAGTGGTGGTAGACGTTGCCCGTCGATACGCCGGCACTGTCGGCGATGTCCCTGACACTCGTCGCGCCGTATCCCCGATGCGAGAAGAGCTCGAGCGCTGCGTCGAGGATCTGCCGCCGGCTTCGTTCTGACTTGATTTCCTGCTTCATCCCAAAAAACCGATCGGGCGTTAGGTTACGTGACGACAGAGGCTGGGTCAACCCGGAATGGCGCTCGCAGAGGAAGAGGCAGCCAAGGGCATGGGCGGTCTCGAGACTCGGTTACCATAGCCCGCGGGCGACCCCTCTCGCGCAACGACATGGAACTCGGCTGGAAATACCTCACTTCGTCGGACAAAGACGCGATCCTCCGCGGCATCGCCGACGGCGTCGCATACGGCGGGCCATTCCACGCGGAGATCCACCCCGCGGACCGCTGCAACATCGACTGCTTCTTCTGCTCGACGGCATCGATCCGCGGCACCGACGAGCTTCCGATGCTCCGCTTCGAGCAGCTCCTCGGCGAGCTCCGCGATGCAGGCACCCGCTCGATCCGGCTCTCCGGCGGCGGCGAGCCGCTCTTCCACCGGCAGATCCGCACCTTCCTCGGCGCGGTCCGCGACTCGGGCATCCCGATCGAGAACGTGACGACGAACGCCGTGCTCCTCGACGAGGCCGCAGCGTCGCTCCTCATCGACTGCAAGTGCGACCAGATCACGGTGAGCCTCAACACGGGCGACGCGAAGACCTACTCGTCGATGATGCAGACGCCGGAGCGGATCTTCGACCGCGTCATCGGCAACATGCGCGCCCTGATCGCCGAGCGCCGCGCGCGCGGGCTTCGACACCCGGCGGTCAACCTCCAGTTCCTCGTCTGGAAGGAGAACTTCCGATCGATCCCGGAGATGTACGCCCTCGCGCGCGACATCGGCGTCGACTCGATCCAGTTCAACGGCCTCGCCTTCCTCCAGCCCGAACAGAAGATGACCCCCGCCGAGACTGACGAGATGATGGCGCTCTACGAGGAGATCGTCCGCGTCGACGAGCTTCGCTGCATCACCGCGATCGAGAGCTTCGAGCAGGACATCTCCCCGCGCGTTCGCGAGCTCGCGACGCGGCTCTCCGCCGAGCGCAACGCCCGCGGCGTGCTCTCCCGCCTCTCGACGTTCCTCCTGCGCTCCGACTACACGCTCAAGGAGAAACTCGCGCATCGCCGCAAGCTGCGCGAGAGCGCCGAGCTGGAGACGCGGCTCTCCGCGCTCGACGAGTACTGCATCATCGGATGGCACTCACTCGTCGTCCGGACGAACGGCAACGTCGGCCCCTGCTGCATCCTGCAGGGCTCGCCCATCGGGAACATCTACACGCAGTCGCTGCGCGACGTCTGGCACGGCGACGGCTTCCAGCGCCTGCGGCGCGAGCTCTCGGCGATCATGAACGCCGGCGACGACTGGCAGCACGATCCCGAACGGGACAGCGTGGTCGTCCCGATGTGCGGCGCGAGGGGCGCCGAGATCTGTCCGATCCGATCGTTCTACTTCCGCATGGATCTCCCGTTCATGGAACGCTTCAATGGCCAGTTGCCGCACGCAGCCGACGCCACGCGGCGCGCAGCTCCATGAGAGTCAGGGTCTCGCGATTCCGGCGAGAATCCCGAGGAGTCGCGTGACGAGCGGCGACGCAGCCGCATCGCTCACCGCCGAGCCGGCCTGGCTGCCGCGCACCTACGACGGGATGATGGTGTCGTATGCCGGCTTCGGCGAGGACGTCATGCTGCGCCGGTTCTTCGGCGCTCAGCCTAACGGCTTCTGGATCGACGTCGGGGCCCACGACCCGGTGACCGGATCGATCACCCAGCACTTCGCGCTCTCCGGCTGGCGCGGCATCAACATCGAGCCGCTCCCCGCCTTCTTCGACCGTCTCGTCAGCCTTCGCCCGGACGACATCAACCTCAACGTCGCCGTGTCGAAACGGGCCGGCAAGCTCGAGCTCATCGTCGACCACTCCGATCCCGGGCTCAGCACGGCTACCGAGGAGCTCGCGGAGATCTACGCGCGCGCCGGTCACCGCCTCGAGCGAATCCAGGTGCCGACCCGCACTCTCGGAGATATCGTGCGGGAGCATTGCCCTGATCGCATCGTCGATTTCCTCAAGATCGACGTCGAAGGACACGAGCTCGAGATTCTTCGCGGCGCAGACGTCTCCGCCTGGCGCCCGCGCGTCATTCTCATCGAAGCGGGATACAAGCCCGAACGCTGGGAGGCGATCCTCTCGGACGCCGGCTACATCCTGGCCGGCAGCGATCCGTGCAACCGCTACTACGTCCGCCCCGAAGACGCCGCGCGCGCCGAGCTGCTGCGCCTGCCGGCCAACGTCGGCGACCGCTACGTCCTCTATCGCCACGCTCACGCGATGCACTTCGAAGCCGAGTGGAACGACCTCGGTCCAGTGATCCGAAACCTCGCGCGATTCTTGCGCCGTGTGAAAGACTCGAATCCTCGGTTGAAGGCGCTACTGAAACGCCTCGCCCACCCATTCGCCCCGCGACTTCTCAGCGAGAAGCCGGCGGATACGGGGCGTCGGTAGCCCGTTACCGGCTTACCCGCCGCGAAACCACTCACAGAAATCCTCGCGGACTCTCCGCCGCGTCAGCGGCGAAGGATCGGTAGCCCACAGCTTCAGCTGTGCGGAATGAGTGCGACCCAATACACCGCGCCGCGGAGCGGCGCAGGATCCTGGCGCCGCGTGACCAGGGCGAATCATTAATCATCGGGGGTCACACCTCGAACATCGGGGGTCACACCTCGAAAGTTTCCTTTAGCAGCGGAGACGCAGGAGACGGGGCCAGAGCTTCGGTCTTCTGTTGTCTCCCGTCAAATCGTGCTTCGTCGAGCGCAGTCTATTGCGATGAAGGCGGGGAGAAACGCACGGGCGAACGCAAACTCCCAATCGGCCGCGCGTTTCTTCCCGCATCGACGGAGTTCTGGCGTCCCTGGACCGGGGAATCCAGAGTGCGGACGCACTGCCGCCACCACGCCGCCGACGTGGCTTGGATGGATCGGGAGAGTTTGAGCGGCGGAGGCTTGGGCGTTGAATCAGCCGAGGGCCGCGTAGGCGGCATCGACCGCCCGGCGTAGCTCGGGATCGCCGCGCAGCGCGCATTCGGCCTCGGCCACCAGGTCGCTTACGCGCCCAGAGCTCCGCAGGCGCAGCGCGGCCGCGATCGATCGTAGTCGATGCAGCCCTTCGTACCAGCCGAGCCACGCGGCGAGCATCCGTGCTGCGCCGCCGTTGGATTCGCGAATCTCTCGCGCAGTGGTTCGGAA
>JBPPMG010000198.1:0-3297 GCA_051305935.1 Thermoanaerobaculia bacterium | reverse complement strand
CCTTCGGCGGCGCGCAGGCACGACTGCCTGCGCCACACTTCCCTTCGCGGTCCGCGTTCCGCGTTTCGCGTTGCTTCCGTCTCCCGACGTCATCCGACCGCGTTCCTCGAGCGCGCCGCGCAGGAGGAACTCGATCTGTGCTTTCAGGCTCCTGAGCTCGTCGTCGGCCCATCTCTGCAGAGCGTCGTGGACGCGCGGGTCGATCCGGAGCAGGAATGCCTTGCGCTCGGCCATTGGCGGGTCCTAGTTGTAGAGCGTACCGGTGTTGACGACGGGCTGCGTGTGCCGATCGCTGCAGAGAACGACGAGCAGGTTGCTGACCATTGCCGCCTTGCGCTCCTCGTCGAGCTCGACGACCTTCTTTTCGCTGAGGAGCTCGAGCGCCATCTCGACCATGCCGACCGCGCCTTCGACGATCTTCGCGCGTGCGGCAACGACCGCGCTCGCCTGCTGGCGCTGAAGCATCGCGGAGGCGATCTCGGGGGCGTACGCGAGATGACTGATGCGCGCTTCCATGACCTCGACGCCTGCCTGCGCGAGGCGGTCCTGAATCTCGACTCTCAGCTTGCTCGAGACTTCGGCGGTGTGACCGACGAGCGAGCCTTCACCTTCCGAGTAGGTGTCGTAGGCGTAGCCCGTGGCAAGGTTGCGAAGGGCCGACTCACTCTGAACGTGAACGTAGTTCTCGTAGTTGTCGACCTGGAACATCGCCTCGGCCGAGTCGACGACGCGCCAGACCACGATCGCGCCGATCTCGATCGGGTTGCCGCGGTTGTCGTTGACCTTCAGTTTCGTCGTCTCGAAATTGCGGATGCGCAGCGAGATGCGGTGCTTCGAGTAGAACGGGTTCGCCCAGCGAAGACCCGGCTCCTTCGCGGTTCCCGCGTACGAGCCGAATAGCTGGAGCACCATCCCTTCGTTCGGCCCGACCGTAAAGAAGCCGAAGAGGCAGACGAACAGGACGATGTCGAGCACGAGCGCGGCGAATCCGAGCGGCAAGGCGCCGTTCTTGAAGCCGCTGATCGTCAGAACGATGCTTCCGATGAGCAGGAGCGGCAGGACGATGGCGAGAACGATACCGTTGGCGGGATTGCGAGTGATCTCTTTGATCATGACGTGCACCTCCGTGCGATCAAAGTGATATCACAAAGCTAGCGCAAAGGGAAGTCCCATCAGGCGAGGAGGCGAGAGGCGAGAGGCGAAAGGCGAAAGGCGAAAGGCGAAAGGCGAGAGGCGAGGAGGCGACGAGGCGAGGAGGCGAGGAGGCGAGGAGGGAAGAAGGGAAAGGCGTCGCGAAGGGACGCAGGATCGGTAGCCCCCGGCTTCAGCCGGGGGCAGGCAGCCGATACCCAAAGCGCCGCGTAGCGTCGCCGGATTGGGTGGATCGGGTGTGATTCGCGGTTGGTTTCCTGCGACGCTACGCGGCGCGTGAGATGTTGGGACGCTTACCCCCGGCAAGAAGCCGGGGGCTACCGATCCTGCGCCGCTATGCGGCGCGGCCCGATCCCTATGACCTGACCCCCGGTCCCGCTCCGCGGGACCGGGGGCTAAGATCGGCTGTTGCTGCGCGACACCCATCATGCAGCGCTTCGCACCCTCGCGAAAACTTCGCTTTCGCGCTCCACATGCCTGCCTTTCGCCTCTCGCCTGCTTTGACCTTTGACCTTTGGCCTCTGGCCTGTCTTATCAGCTTGCCCCGATGTGGTCGGCGAACTCGTCCCACTCGTTGTCGTTCCACCATTCGCGCTCGACGCCGCCGCAGCGCGGGCCGTAGGCGGGGCACATCATGCAGCCGTCGCCGCGGATGGTGTCGGGCTCCATGGGCGGGTAGGTCAGGAGCAACTCCTCGCCGACGCGCGCGGCGGCGCTCTCGTTCTCGTCGGGCTCGCGGCACGGGAGCTCGTGGATGCCATTCTGCCGCAGCCGCTCCTCGCTCTCGGGAAGGAGCACGGAGTTCTCCGCGTCGATGTGCGCCCAGAGCTCGTGCGAGTAGCTCTTCGCCAGTTCGCCGAGCTCCGCGAGGTCGCCGTCCCTGGACGCGTCGCGCGCGAGGACCGCTTCGATGCCGTCGAGAATCGCGGCCATTCGATGGTGGTCGTCGATGATCACGGCGATCGGCCCGCGATCGGCCGGCAGCCCTGCGTCGCGGACGAGGGCAGGGAAGAGCACCGATTCTTCGCGCTCGTGGTGGAACGCTCCGGCGAAGACACGAAAGAAGGTCATAAACCGCCACCCGTCGGCGAGCGGCGCGCGCCCTTCCGCGGCGAGGCCGGACCAGGTGCGCATCGAGCCGAGCACCTGCTCGATGAGGAGGTGTTCGTTTCGGAGCGTGTCGGTCAGCTTCACGGTGTCGAATCCTAGCGCGTGTCGGCGGGACTGCGTGTGACGGGAGTCATTCGTGGAGTTTCGGCGGCTTGCGGTGGCCCGTCACGTACCAGTACTTCTTCACGAAGCCATCCTGGATCGCACGGCCACGCATGAACTCGATGCCGAGCCGGAAGATCTCGGTGAAGTAGTGCCAGTCGCCGTGCTCGTCGAACTTTCGTGTGGAGGCGATCGCCTTGAAGGCCCTGAGGCGCGTGAGCGTCTGGCCGCGTGCCTTCCCCAGCTTTCGCAGGTCCAGGAGAAACTGCACGTCCTCGGCAAATCTGTGACGCGGTTGATAGCCGCCGATCGCCTCGAAGTCGGCGCGACGGCAGAAGACGACTCCCGTGTCCATCTTCATCACGATGACCATGGGAACGATGAGCAGCCATGTGCAGAGGAGACCGAGAGACCAGCGCTCGAGCTGCACGCCGGTCGCGCCCGCGACGTACCGCTCGCTCTCGATCGCGGCAGCAATCGCGTTGAACGTCGCCGGGTGGATCCGCATGTCGGCGTCGACGAAGCAGAGGATCTCGCCGCGTGCCGCCGAGGCGCCGCCATTGCGAACGGCGGCGATGTTCCGCGGCTCGACGCTCACGACCCGGCAGCCCCGCTCGCTGGCGATCGCGGCCGTCCGGTCTGTCGACCCGTTGTCGGCGACGATCACCTCGATCGCCGCGGCACCGTCGCGGTATCGCGCACGCGCGATATCAATCGTGTCGAGGAGCCTCGGCAGATAGTGCTCCTCGTTGTACGCAGGGACAACGATAGAAACGCGGGGCGCGGTCATGTCGTCTGTGGACGCTAGCGTACTCCTTCGTGGGGGATGTCGGGCTCGAGATCGGGAGGACCGAACTGCCGGGATCGGGCCCGCCATCGGAACGACCGAACTGCCGGGCTCGGGCTCGGGATCGGGAAAGGCGAACGGCCGGG